>SKZY01000170.1 GCA_007127095.1 Planctomycetaceae bacterium | reverse complement strand
ATGGGCCTCGGCCCGATCATGTCGATCTATCAGGCCCGCTTCAACAAGTACCTCAAGGACCGCGGCATCAAGGACACGACCGATCAGCGGGTCTGGGCGTTTCTCGGCGACGGCGAGTGCGACGAACCCGAATCGCTCGGCGCGATCTCTCTGGCGGCTCGAGAACGGCTCGACAACCTGTTTTTCGTGATCAACTGCAACCTGCAGCGGCTCGACGGCCCCGTCCGTGGCAACGGCAAGATCATTCAGGAATTGGAGTCGATCTTCCGCGGAGCGGGTTGGAACGTGATCAAGGTGATTTGGGGCGATGACTGGGACGAACTGCTTCGCCGCGACGAAACCGGTTTGCTCGCCAAGCGGATGGGTGAAGTCGTCGATGGCCAATACCAGAAATACACCGGGATGCCCGGGAGCTACATCCGCGAGCACTTCTTCGGCAAATATCCCGAGTTGCTCGAGTTGGTTAAGAATTACAGCGACGAACGGTTGGAAAAACTGCGTCGTGGCGGCCACGACCCGGAAAAGGTGTACGCCGCCTACCAGCAGGCGATCCAGATGGACAACGGCTTGCCGACGGTGATCCTGGCGAAAACCGTGAAGGGTTACGGGCTCGGTGAAGCGGGTGAAGGGCGGATGATCGCCCACAACCAAAAGAAGCTGAACGAAGAGGAATTACTCGAGTTCCGCACCCGATTCGGCATCCCGATCAGCGATGCCGATGTCGGCAAGGCACCGTTCTACAAGCCGCCCGAAACGAGCCAAGAGATCAAGTATCTGAAGGAGCGGCGGGCTGCCCTGGGCGGGTTCACTCCGAGCCGCCCGATCGAACACCCGACGATCGAAGTCCCCACGGTCGATGATTATCGCCAGAAACACGTGACCGGATCGCAGGGCAAGGAGATGAGCACGACGATGGCGTTCGTGCGTCTGCTGACCGACTTGGTCCGCGACAAGAAGATCGGCAAGTACATCGTGCCGATCGTACCCGACGAGTCACGGACATTCGGAATGGAGGGGATGTTCCGCCAAGTCGGCATCTATGCCCATACCGGCCAGCTCTACGAGCCTGTCGATTCCGAGCAGTTGTCGTACTACAAGGAAGCCAAAGACGGCCAGATCCTCGAGGAAGGGATCACCGAGGCCGGGTCGATCAGCTCCTTCGCCGCCGCCGGGACGGCGTACAGCCTGCATGGGGTCAACATGATCCCGTTTTACATCTACTACAGCATGTTCGGCTTCCAACGCGTCGGCGATTCGATCTGGGCCGCCGCCGACATGCGGGCCAAAGGGTTTTTGATCGGCGGCACCGCCGGCCGGACCACGCTCAACGGCGAAGGCCTGCAACACCAGGACGGTCACAGCCTGCTCAACGCGATCGCCTTTCCCACCGTTCGGGCCTATGACCCCGCTTTCCGTTACGAGTTGGCCGTGATCGTGATGGAGGGACTCAAGCGGATGTACCAAGAGGGCGAAGTCGCGATCTATTACATCACGGCCGAGAACGATAACTACGTCCACCCGGATATGCCAACCGACGTCGAAGGGATCGAAACAGGGATCATCAAGGGGATTTATCGCTTCAAGAGCCAAGAGGTTGATGGGGCCAAGGCCCGCGTGCAACTCTTCGGCAGCGGCGCGATCCTCAATTCGGCACTCGCCGCACAGCAAATGTTGGCCGAGAAGTTCGGTATCGCCAGCGATGTTTGGAGCGTGACCAGCTACACGCAACTGCGTCGTGAGGCCGCCGATTGCGCCCGCTGGAATATGCTTCATCCCACCGCCACGCCGCGACAGAGCTATCTGGAACAGCAGCTCGAAGGGGTCGAGGGTCCGTTTATCGCCGCCAGTGATTACGTTCGGGCGCTGCCCGAACAACTGACCCAATGGATCCCCGGCGACTACTTCGTGCTCGGTACCGATGGGATGGGGCGGAGCGAAACCCGCGAGGCGTTGCGACGACACTTCGAGGTCGACGCCGAGTCGATCGTGATCGCGACGCTGAGCCGGCTGAGTAAGGCCGGAACGTTCTCACCCGACGACGTCGCTAAGGCGATCGCAGATCTCGGGTACGATGCCGATAAGCCCAACCCTTACTTCGCTTAAGCGAAGCGTGGAGGCACCCGCGAACGACCGCCGAGCGCTGTCCGAATCATTGACGTCTCCGCCGGCTGAGCAGACCCGCTGCCGGACGCCGTCGAAACACTTTTTCATCCCCCCGCTTTTGATACCTCAGACATGGCCAACTCAGTTCAGGTAACGCTTCCCGAAATCGGTGACGGAATCGAGTCGGGCGATATCCTTGATATCTTCGTTTCGGTGGGGGATGTGATCGAAGAAGGTCAGGACGTCGTCGAGATCGAAACCGATAAGGCGACCGTCCCCGTCCCTTCGACGGCAGCCGGGAAGGTTGTCAAGATCTTGGTCAGCACGGGTGATTCTGTACCGATCGGTGGGCCGTTGGTGGAGCTCGAAACCGCGGATGGGTCGGATTCGTCCGCCGACGGCGGAACCGAGACCGAGCAACCATCCGCCTCGGCCGAGCCCGAACCGGCCGCGGACGAACAAGTCGAATCGACGGACGAACCGGAAGACGAACCGGCTGTGGCCAAGCAACAATCGGCACCAGCCGAGCCGGCTGATGATACCGACGAAGAGGACGAAGACGACGAAAAGCCGGCTGAGCCACCGGCCAAGTCGAGCCCGCCCGCTGCGGCACCCGCAGCCAAGCCGGCTCAGCCGCTGTCTTCGCCACCGCCGCCGGTGTCTCCGCCCGCGGCGCCTGGCAAGGATGAAAGCGTGATCGCCGCCGGACCTGCGATCCGCCGCTTGGCCCGTGAGGTCGGGGTCGAACTGTCGCGAGTCACCGGGACCGGGGACGGTGGACGGATCACTCGCGACGACGTGTTGTCGGTCGTCCGCCAGGCGAGTCAAGCGGTGCGGAGTGTGGCCAGCCAGGCGACCGCAGCCGCCAAAACCTTTGTCAGCAGTAAGCAGGCCGAAACGGCCGTCAGCGGCGAACCGCCGACCGCGACTGATGATCATGGGCCGATCCGCGTCGAACGGATGAGCAAGATCCGCAAAACGATCGCTGCCCAGATGCACCACAGCTGGTCGACGGTGCCGCGAGTGACCAACTTCGACGATGCCGATGTCACCGACCTCGAACGGCTTCGCCAATCGAGTAAGGATGACTATGCGGCCCAAGGGCTGAAATTGACCACGATGCCGTTTCTGATCAAGGCGGTCGCGACTTCGCTGAAACATCACCCCGAAGTCAACGCGACGGTCGATCTCGAAAACCAGCAGGTGATCCTGAAGGATTACGTCAATGTCGGGATCGCGGTCGACACCGATCGAGGCTTGGTCGTTCCGGTGCTCCGCGACGTCGATCAGATGGGCATCCCCGAGATCGCCCGTAAGCTGGCCGAAATGGCGGGCAAGGTTCGCGGCGGCCAGTTCGCGGTTAACGAACTCCGTGGCGGTACGTTCACCATCAGCAACCTCGGTGCCATCGGTGGCCAATACAGCACCCCGATCGTCAACGTCCCCGAAGTCGCGATCCTGTTGGTCGGACGCAGCCGCAAACTGCCCGTGGTGATGCCCGACGATTCGATTCAACCGCGACTGATGATGCCGCTCAGCCTGTCCTACGACCACCGACTCGTCGATGGCGGGACCGCCGCCCGGTTCCTCAACGATGTCATCGGATACCTGCAAGCCCCCAGCCGGCTGCTGCTGGCTCTTTGATCGGTAGCAGGATTTTTTCCGACGGACTCAATCGCAATGGCGGCCAACTCCATGCCCTCGGCTCTGATCACCGGCATCACTGGCCAAGACGGTTCGTACTTGGCCGAATTGCTGTTATCCAAAGGGTATCAGGTGCATGGGATCGTCAGGCGGTCGAGCAATACCGTTCGACAGCGGCTCGATCACCTGACAGCCGACGCCGAAATCTACGACAAACGGCTCTTCCTGCATTACGCCGAACTCGATGACATCACGACGGTACGGCGGCTTTTGACCAAGGTCCGTCCCGACGAGGTCTATCATTTGGCCGGACAAACCCACGTCGGGGCGAGCTTCGAAATCCCTGAATCGACCTGCGATTTCACCGCCATGGGGACACTCCGGCTGTTAGAGATCCTGCGTGATATCGAGCCACGACCCAAGGTGTTGCACGCCAGCAGCAGCGAAATATTCGGCCGACCGCTGGCGGCGCCGCAGTCGGAGGCGACGCCGATCAATCCCGTCACGCCCTACGGGGTTGCCAAGGCCTTTGCGACCCAAATGGTACGTGTTTATCGCGAAGCCTTCGACTTTTTTGCCTGCAACGCGATCTGTTACAACCACGAATCGCCTCGCCGTGGCGAATCGTTCGTGACCCGCAAAATCACGCGTTCGGTCGCCAAGATCAAACTCGGCCTCCAGGACCGCTTGCTGCTGGGGAACGTCGATGCCCGACGCGACTGGGGGTTCGCGGGCGATTATGTCGACGCGATGTGGCGGATGCTCCAGCATGATTCCGCAGACGACTTCGTGATCGCGACCGGACAGGATCATTCCGTCAAAGAGTTTTTGGAAATCGCTTTCGACGAAGTCGGACTCGATTGGAACGATTTCGTCGGCATCGACCCGCGATACTTTCGACCGACCGACGTCGACTTGCTGGTCGGTGATTCGTCACACGCCCGTGATTGCCTCGGCTGGAAACCACAAACCGACTTCCCCGCCTTGGTCCGAATGATGGTCCGCAGCGACCTCGCCGCCATTGCCAAGGAAACCGCCGTCTGAAGCGCCGCCGGTATCGAACCACGAGCGCTGAGATGACATTTCGGAGGTGCCCTGCATGCGATCAAGAATCAAACGTCTGGCGATGATCGCCGTCGTCACTACGCTGGCCTTCTGCGTGCCGCTGACCTGGAACCTCCTCCGCTTCGAATCGAAACAATGGCAGGTCGATCCGGTCGCGGTCCGCGAACTCGATGACCAGGCGTTGCTGGCCCGATTCGTGGGCGCCATCCGCATCCCGACCGTCTCTCAGCCGATGTCGCGGATCGATGAACAATCACCGCTGTTCCGACTCCATGACTTCTTGCGGCAGTCATTTCCGACGCTCCACGACACGCCATTCATTCGCCGCAGCGGGAACGACTTTGGCGATCCCCTGAACCCGAGTATTCTGTTCGAATGGCCCGGTCGAGCACCCGAACTCGGCGGCGTGCTGCTGATGTCGCATCTCGATGTCGTCGACGCCGGCGGATCGGCCGAGTCGGATCGCTGGACACACCCGCCATTCTCCGGCCATTTTGACGGCACCTACGTCTGGGGCCGAGGTACCCTCGATTGCAAACACGGTGTAATGGCGATCTTGGAGGCGATCCGTCTGCTTGCTGACGAAGGCTTTCAACCCGAACGGACGGTCTACGTCGCGCTCGGGCATGATGAGGAACTCGGCGGTCGCGACGGCAACCGTCACGTCGCTGAGTGGTTGCGGAATCGACTTCGTCAAGACGGCCGCAAGCTGCACGTGGTGCTGGACGAAGGCGGCTGCATCTTCACCGAGTTTCCGGGGTTGGACCGTCCCGCGGCGTTGGTGGGTGTCGCCGAGAAGGGATTCGTCGATGTCGAAGTGACGGTCAGGATGGCGGCTGACCAGGTCGGTCACGCGTCGATGCCGCCACGCGAAACGGCGGTCACGATCCTGGCGGCGGCGATCCACCGTATCCAGGCCGCACCGTTCCCACCGCGGCTCGACGGTGGACTGCATCAGACGCTCCAGTTCCTCGGTCCCGAGATGCCTTCGCTGGCAAGTCGCATCGCTGTCGCCAATCCCTGGCTCTTTACCAAGGTGATCCAACGCCAACTTGCCCGCTCGCCGAGCGGCGATGCGATGTTGCGAACCACCATCGCCCCGACACTGCTGGCCGTCGACGGCGATCGGGCCAACGTCCTACCGCGTTCCGCGACCGCCACACTCAACTTAAGGATCCTGCCCGGCGACGACCTCGAGTCGGTCATGCGGTATCTCGGCAACGTGATCGATGACGACCGAGTTACGCTCTCGTTGCCACGTCCCGGACGAGAAGCGTCACCGGTTTCCAGCGTCGATTCGCCGACCTTCGATACGCTTCACCAGACGATTCGCGAAGTCTATCCGGACGTTGTCGTGGCTCCCTTCGTACTCGTCGGCGGCACCGACACGGTCCACTACCTCGATCTCTGCGATCAGATTTTCCGGTTCATCCCGGCCCGACTCGACGAGCGTGACACCAAACGGTTTCATGGCATCGACGAGCGAATTTCATTGGATGATTACCTGCAAATCGTCCGGTTCTACTGTCGCTTCATCGAATCGGCTACAGACGCTCCGACGATTCGTCCTTGACGCTCACCAGCGGACAGGTTCATTGCTCGGGCTGGTCAACTCGCCGGGCCGGCAAGACCCGTCCGTTCTGGTGCAACGTCAATTCGTGACACTCGCCTCGCTCATCGACCTGAAACGTCACCTGCGCATCGACGACTTTGTAAAACCATTCGACATCCGATTTCGGATAGATGCGGGCCGCAGGTTGGCCGGTGGCACGAACCATCAAGCGGCCTTTGTCGATCGTCACCTGGAGATCGAATCCGGGCACGACGGAATAACGACCGACATATCGCCGCATCACTTCTTCGGAAACTTCCATCACCGGCGTAAACACTCGCGGTTCTACCGAAACACCACTCGCCATCCGGAATAGATCCTCCGCCAATCGGTCGACTTCAGGAGTGGCGGAATTGGCCAATACAACGACCGCCACTCGGCTCGCTCGGTTGACCAGGACCATCGCGTGATAGCCTCCGGATTGACCGTTATGCCAGCGAGTTTGCCCGTCTTTGGCGACATGCCACCCCAGACCCAAGGCGAAGTCTTCACCGGCTTGCGGCTGCCGATGAACCTGCCAGGCTAACTCGATCGCTTCCCCGATCGGGCCCTCAGGCGGCTCGATCTGAGCCGCCAGCATCCGCAGCATGTCGTTGACGCTGCTGCGGACGCCACCGGCACCGGCGAGCGCCTGAAAGTCCCAGTTCCGCTCCGGCAGTCCGTCGGCCGAGTGCGGGGAGGCCAACCGCTGACGAAGTACATCGCTAAGCGTGATCACGGTGCTTCTCATCCCCAACGGTCCACTCAGACGCTCAGCGAGCAGTTGCTCATAACTTCGGTTTCCACGGCGCGCCAGCAGATATCCGAGCGCTCCCATGCCGAGATTCGAATACTCGGTCTGGTCGCCCGGGACCTGCCGTGGCTCGGCCGACTGCAGGAACCGCTCCAACCTATCGCCCGAATAATCGGCATAGGGATTGGCCGGGTCAGCGGGATTCAGGTCATCCGGTAAACGTGGCAGGCCCGACGTGTGAGTCGCCAGGTGAAGCAAGCGGATCGGTTGGTCGCCCTTGGCTAACCCCGACGGTGGCAGTCCCGGCGGTGCTTCGGGAAGCATCTCGCGCATGGAGGTCTGCAGTGTGACCTCGCCCCGAACGACCGCGTCCCCCAGCAAGATCCCCGTCAAGGCTTTGGTCACCGAGCCGATTTCGTAGAGCGTGTCACCATCGGGCCGCCGGTCCTGGTCGATCGCCAGTCGGCCGAACCCGGCGACCTGCTGACGATCGTCGGCGAGGATACCCACGGTCAACCCAACGACCACCTGATTTTCGATGTACGGGGACACCAATCGCTCGACATTGTCAACCAACGCGGATTCCGCCGCGCCCGCGGTCGGGACGGCAACCGCCATTCCGAGCAAGGCCAATGATAATCTTGCTAGGCCATTCGTCGCCGCAACGGCGGATTGAGCAAACATGAAACAGCCTTTTAGAAAAGTAACTTTCCGCCTAGTCGCCTTTGCGTTCCGGTCCTGCCCGACGGTTCGGCGTTCAGCGTCTGTATCGCGAAGGGTTTTTGGCAATTAGCAATTAGCAATTAGCCGGTGGCCGAGCGGAGCGAACACCAGCGGAATACTTAATCCGTTGCTGCCGATAGCACCGCGACCTCGCCCGGTGCAGCGAACACCGGCCCGCGCTCGGGCGCTTCGGCAGCGGATTCGTCATCGGTCTGCTGGCCCATGAAGTGCAAGATCTTCAAGTAAATGATGTAGAAGACCGGGATCAGCAACAAGACCTGCATCGTGGCGAGCATCAATCCGAAGGCGAGGCTAGCTGCCATCGGGATCAACAGTTGGGCTTGAAACGACTTTTCCGTCAACAGCGGCGCGAGCCCCGCGATCGTTGTCAGGCTGGTCAGGACGATCGGCCGGAATCGCCGTTGCCCCGATTCGATCAATGCATCCAGCGGTGACATCCCATCCCGCAGTCGGGCGTTGATGAAATCGATCAGCACGATCGAATCGTTAACCACCACGCCGGCCAATGCCACCAAGCCGAACATGCTGAACAACGTCAAAGGCAGCCCCAACAGGGCATGTCCCCAAACGGCGCCGATCATTCCGAACGGGATCACCGCCAAGATCAACAACGGTTGAATGTAGCTTTTGAATTGCAAGACCAACAGTACGAACATCGCCAGGATCGCGATTCCGAAGCCGACCTTCAAACTCCCCACCGATTCTTGACTCTGCTCACGCTGGCCCTGCCATTTGACCGAGATTTCAGGATAATCGGCCAGCAGTTTCGGGAGGAAGTCGTCCTGTAAATCGCTGGTGATCAAGTCGGCATTCGCCGTCGCTTCATCGACATCAGCCGTGATCGTAATGCTCCTGCGTTGGTCCAGCCGATTGATTTCGGAAAAACCACGACTGGTCGAGACCTGAGCGATTTCGCCGATCGGCCGTTCGGCACCCGTCTGGTCGCGGACGCGGATTTCACGAAAGTTGACCAAGCTTGTCCGTTCCTCCTCGGGGTATCGGACCATCAGCTTGACCTCGTGGCGGCCACGTTGCAGTCGCATCGCTTCGGCGCCGAAGTAGGCGTTGCGGACCGTCTCACCGAGGTCGGTTTCGGTCACACCGGTTGCCAAAGCATTGTCCTTGACGGCGAATTGAAACTCCCACTTGCCGGGCGAATTGTCGTCAGCGATGTCGAATACACCGGCGTACTCGGCGAGTTTGGCTTTGATCTTCGTCGACACGACTTCTAACTCGTCGACATGCGTCGACGGAGCCAACAACTTGAACTCGACCGCCTTACCCCCCGGTCCGACCCCGATCGTACCGAAGGTGACCTTGTCGACACCCGGGATTTCGCCAACTTTTTGCCGCCACCGGTCGATCAGGCGGTCGCTGTGAATGTCGCGGATCTCGGTATCGAACAGCTCGACAAATATCTGGCCGACATGACCGCCCGCGGGGCGACTTCCGGCGCCGACTCCGTCGGTAGCAGAGATATTACCGACCTCACGGTAGGTCAGGATGACCGGGCCGATCACTCCGCTAT
>SKZY01000007.1 GCA_007127095.1 Planctomycetaceae bacterium | reverse complement strand
CTCAAGCGGCTGCTCGATGAGTTACCGACCGGCGATCCGTTGAGCGGTTTTCAGGTTTTCCGTGGCAGCAAAGCGGCCTGCAGCGCCTGTCATGCAGTCGGCTATTTCGGCGGTCGGATCGGTCCCGATTTGACAAAGATCGGTCAGATTCGGACCGACACCGATTTGCTCGAAGCGATCGTCTACCCCAGTGCCAGTTTTGTCCGCAGCTATGAATCGTTTTTGGTGGTGACCGACGACGGGCGAGCCGTCAGCGGCCTGATCGCCGACGAGGACGCCCAATCGGTCACGCTGGTCACCGGCATCGATCAGCGGGTCCGGATCGCTCGTGAAGATATCGAGACCTTGCAGCCGAGCCCGGTATCGATCATGCCCGCTGGCCTCGATCAGCAATTGACCGCTCAGGAGCTGGCCGATTTACTGGCGTTTTTGAAAGCCAAACGGTAGCCGGGTCGGATGTCACCCGTCGTCGCAAAGGCCGATGGACGTTGGCGAAATCCTTGTTAACCTGTTCGGGGGTGTCGTCGCTCGGCCCCGATTTCAATCCTTTGTGAACGAATACTGACCTATGAAGATCGCGATGATCGGTACCGGCTATGTCGGCCTGGTAACCGGTACCTGCTTTGCCGAGAGCGGAAATGATGTGGTCTGCGTCGACATCGACCAGGCGAAGATCGACGGATTGCGGCAGGGAAAGCTGCCGATTTTTGAGCCTGGTCTCAAGGAATTGGTGCTCCGAAACATCGAAAACGGTCAGCTGTCGTTCACGACCGATATCGCCGACGCGGTGTCGAACAGCCGGATTATCTACTTGGCAGTCGGTACTCCGCCGGCCGCCGACGGGTCGGCTGACTTGACGGCACTCCGCGGTGTCGTTGACACGATCGCCCCCCACCTGGTCGACGACGCGATCGTGGTCACCAAAAGTACGGTTCCGGTCGGGACCAACCAGTGGATCTTCGAACGATTGCAGCAACAACTCGGCCGCGATGTGCATGTCGCGAGCAATCCCGAGTTCCTCAAGGAAGGGGCAGCGATTGACGACTTCATGAAGCCCGACCGCGTCGTCGTCGGTGTCCGTGACGAGTCGGTCGGAGAGGTCTTGCGCGAGCTTTACGAGCCGTTCCTGCGGACCGACAACCCGTTTTTGGTCATGAGTCCGGCATCGGCCGAGTTCACCAAGTATGCCGCCAACGCGCTGCTGAGTACCAAGATTTCGTTCATCAACGAGATGGCGAACCTCTGTGAACGGATGGGTGGCGACATCAACGACGTCCGCCGTGGGATCGGGCACGACCAACGGATCGGTTTCGCATTCCTGTTCCCAGGCGTCGGGTACGGCGGCAGCTGTTTCCCCAAAGACGTCCGGGCCCTGGCCAGCATGGCCCGCGACCACGGGCTCGATCCGCTGATCATGGACGCCGTCGACACCGTCAATTCGCTGCAAAAAAACGTCTTGGTGCAGAAAATTGACGCCCACTTCGGTGGTGACGTCGCCGGCAAACGGTTCGCAGTATGGGGATTGGCGTTCAAACCGCGAACCGATGATACCCGAGAAGCCCCGGCGCTGACGCTGATCAATTATCTGATCAAGCAGGGGGCGGTGATCCAAGTCCATGACCCCGAAGCGACCGAACACATTCGCGCCGTCTATGGCAGTAAGTTGATCTACTGCGAATCGGCGATGGACGCGCTCAACGGCGCCGACGCGTTGGCGATCAACACCGAGTGGAAGGTCTATCAAAACCCCGATTTCGTCGAGATGCGAGACCGGATGAACGGTGCGATCATTTTCGACGGACGTAACCTGTACGAACCTGAGCGGATGTTGCGGCACGGTTTTACCTACCACAGCATCGGTCGGCCGGCCGTTACCGCGGCGGCCGCGGCGACCACCTGATTCCGACCTCCGCTATCCGCCTCCTCGCTTTTTTCTTTTTTCATGCCAATCCAGATTGTCTTGTTACCCGGTGACGGAATCGGGCCCGAAATCGTCGCCGGTGCTGTCCGTGTCTTGGATCGTGTCGCCGCCGATTCGGGCTTTTCGTTGTCGTATTCCGAACAGTTGATCGGCGGTATCGCGATCGACCAGACCGGTAATCCGTTGCCCGAGGCGACGATCGCGGCCTGTCGGGCCAGCGACGCGATCCTGTTGGGCGCGGTCGGTGGCCCGAAATGGGATGATCCGTCGGCCAAGACGCGGCCCGAAGTCGGGTTGCTGGGGATTCGCAAAGCCCTGTCGCTGTTCGCCAACCTGCGTCCGATCGTTCCATTCGATGAACTGCTCGATGCTTCACCGCTGAAGCGGGAAATCATCGAAGGGACCGATATCCTGTTCTTCCGTGAATTGACCGGAGATGTCTATTTCGGCGAATCGGGTCGCAGCGGTTCGGGAGCCGAAGAGACGGCTTATCAGCAGATGGTCTACAGTGTTTCGGAAGTCGAACGAGTCGTCCGTTTGGCCGCCGCGGCAGCCCGCGAACGACGCAATCACTTGACCAGCGTCGATAAGGCGAATGTCCTCGAACCGAGCCGCCTGTGGCGACAAGTCGCCCAACGCGTGATGACCGAGGAGTTCCCTGACGTTAAGTATGACGTCGTCCTGGTCGACGCCATGGCGATGCATCTGATCAGCCGCCCTCGTGACTTCGATGTCGTCGTCACCGCCAACCTGTTCGGTGATATCTTGACCGACGAAGCGTCGATGTTGCCGGGCTCGTTGGGGATGTTGCCGAGTGCATCGCTGGGAGCCGACGGTCCCGGGCTGTACGAACCGATCCACGGCTCGGCGCCAGACATCGCTGGCAAAGGGATCGCTAACCCGTTGGCGACGATCCTCGCCGCGGCAATGCTGTTGCGGCATTCTCTCGGCCAGACCGACGCGGCGGTCAAGGTCGAGACCGCGGTTCGTCGCGTGCTGGCCGACGGGCTCCGCACCGCCGACATCGGTGGCGGCGCCGATTCGCTGAACACCGAACAGATGGTTGAAGCCGTCCTGGCGCGATTGTCGTGATACCGCTACAGCAAGCCGCCGATTCGATCGCCGAATCGGCGAAGCAGTTGGCCGCTGGCTTGGCCCCCGACGTGACATTGGCTGACGAAGTCAACAACCCGCAGTGGTTGACGACTCGGACGTTCGCGTTGTTGGCGGTGATCCTGGTCACGCTTTCGATCGCGACGCTGATCGCCGTGGTCATGTCACGCCGCGAAAACCTGTCAGCCGAAGCGGCGATGCTGCAACGCTTTCAGCACAAATTGCGGGTCTGGTGGATGATGACCGCGATCCTGGTGATCGGTTTTTTGCTCCACTTCGTCGGTACGGTTCTGCTATTCGGTCTGGTTTCATTCTGGGCGCTGCGAGAATTCATCACGATGACGCCGACGCGGCGCGGCGATCACCGCACCCTATTTTGGGTCTTTTTCGTGTTTCTGCCGCTGCAGTATCTGCTGGTCTTGTTCGGCAGCAGCCCTCCGCATTGGCTGTTTGGCGATCGGCACATCGATTTCTATGGCCTCTACAGCATTTTCATCCCGGTCTACGCCAGCCTGTTTATACCCGCACGGATCGCGCTTTCGGGTGATTCCAAACGGTTCCTCGAACGCAGCGCGATCATCCAAGCCGGCCTGCTGATCTGCGTCTACTCGCTCTCCTACGCCCCCGCGCTTCTCGACCTGGACCTTCGCCGGACCGACGGGTCGGCCTGGGTCGGCAGCAACCTGACGCTACTGATCTTCATGGTCCTGATCGCCCAGCTCGCCTCGGTTTTGGAACGCGTTTGGAGCCGTTTGGCCGGCCGCCACCTGCTGGCCGAAAAAATCAACGCCAGCCGGACTTGGGAAGGCTTGTTCGGGTCGATGGTGACGACCGGATTGATCGCCGCGACACTCTATTGGGCGACCCCGTTCATGCCCTGGGAAGCCGGAGTGATGGGGGCGATGGTGACCGTGATGGCGATCGCCGGGACGTTGACGATGAGTGCCATCAAACGCGACCGCGGCGTCACCGACACCGGCACTTTGGTACAGGGACATGCCGGCATGCTCGACCAGATCGACAACGTCTGCTTCGCCGCGCCGGTGTTTTATCACCTGACGCGGTTTTTCTATACCTGATCAGCTTGGTGAATTAAGCGATCGGCTTTTTCATGTACTCGGTCGCTGCCGCGATGGTGCTGCCATCGGGGGTGGCATCGCTGTCGATTTGGAACCATTCCTCTTCGAATTCGAGATAACCACTCTTACCACTGTTGGCGTTCTTGAGTGCCACATTGGTACCGAGCGCGATCACGGCATCACCCATGGCGACTTCCGGATAGCAGCGGACACGGTTGTCGGGGTCCGGGTTGCGGATGCAGTAAGCCCAGTGCTCGATCTCTTCGCGGTAGCCACGGCTGACCGGACCGGCGGCGGCGGCTTGAGCGATCGGGGCCGAGTAATCGCCGCTGGCGGACGTATCGAGGACATATCCTCCCGACTTCTTCGCCACGCCGACTTTGGCGCTGGTGTCGCTGTTTCGGTACAGCATCACATCGATCTCGCTGTCGAGAACCAGGGTGCCCTTGGTCCCCATCACGACTTCGCCCCAACCGCCGAATCCGTTCCCGTTGATCGTCGAATAGGTGACGACGACCTTCTTGTTCGGATCTTGTTCGTAGCCCGGCACGCCATTATTGGGATAATCTTCGACCCGATCGTAATAGCCGACATCGAAAGACGGTTTGTACTCGGGACCGGGGAACTCGTAAGTGCAGTAGACGTGATCTTCGCACTCGCGGTCCATCGGCATCAGATGACGGCCACCGACGGCGTGAACGCTCAGCGGATGAACCTTCTTGCCATCGTCTCGCAGCGAGCTCAGGAAAATACTGACCGCATCCAATTGGTGAGAACCCAATTCGGCCATCAGACCCGCCGCGGTACGGTCGAATAACCGCCAGCGGTGCAGTTCTTCCATCGCGGTGAACTTACGTCCGTTGACCGTGAAGTCTTGATACCCGAACTTGCTCGGGTCGACGTTCTTGTCCGAATCCCAGGCCTTGAACATCGCGATTTCTTGACGCAGGCGAGCAGCCTCGGCGGCATCGAGGGCGTTTTCGAGGGCCCGCTCACGGTAGGCCAGATCGCTGCGAATGCGGTCGAAGATCTCTCCGTTGGGCTTCTTTTCGCCGCCCGGGATCGGCATCGACCAACTGTCAGCACCCGGGACATTGCTGCGGTGCCACTGGGCACGGATGTGATGGAGTTGGCCGAGCAAGCCCCAGCGGATCAGGTTGACCGCGTTGTCGTACTTGACGTTGTAGTGCCGCTGGTGCCCGGTCGCCAAATGGATCGGGTTGTCGGCCGTATCGGTCAATTCGGCTGCCATCCGCGACATCACCTTGCACTGGGCGACGTCGTGGGCCATCAGCTTTTCGGTCAAGACGTGCAAGCCTCGCTGCATCGCCTGAGCGGCGACCGGGGCGTGCAGGAACAGGGGTAGGGCGATGATCACGCCTTCGATGTCGGGATCATCGAGGCATGCCATCACGCCGCCGTTGCTGGCATCGTAGACAGCGATCTCTTTGCGGGCCTGTTGCTCGGTCTCGTACCCGTAAACGCTCATCAAGCCGGGACGGCGGGCGAGAGCCGAGGGCGTCGACCAATCGCCATGAAAAGCCCGGTGGATACTGAACGGACGAATATCGCAGATCGCCTTGACCTGGACATAATCGGGGGTACAGCCACCGATCAAGACGTTGCCTTCATCACCGGTGCCGATCACGGCGACGCGGACCGGATCTTTGACGCGACCGTAACCGAAATAAAGGGCGCCGAGCCCGGCCCCGCTGACGGCCCCGGCACCGACGATCCCGCGGAGGAAATCACGCCGATTGACGTCGTAATAGGCTCCCACGGCGCTGTGGTAGTTGTGTGTGCCGACTTCTTTTTGATCCGGCGATAATCGATCGACCATGGTCTACTCCGCGTTTCGGGGCCAAAGCATTTGCGTGAAAGCGTGGGCAAAAAAATCGAGTCCGGCAAATCGTCCGGCACCCGTTCCGGCTAAAACCAGACAGGCCATCGCCTCGATCAACTGATAACTGCTACCTAGCCCGGTCACGGGCGGATATTGACTTATAAAAACAGAACCGAGAAAACCGGCCCCAGCTAACGCGGCGACCGGGGTGAACAGCCCCAAAATCAACAACACACCGATCGTCATGTCGAAATACGGCACGATCCTGTTTATTACGCTGGTGTCGACCAATTGGTTTCGCGGCACACCCATTTTCAGTGGTTCCCGCGACGCCAACTGTTTACGACTGGCGATCGCGTTTTGAGCCGCTTCATAGTTCTTCCAGACGGTATCGATTTGAGCCAGTACCGGGTCGATCTTGCCGGTCCATTCGGAGCGAATCGTGCTGGTCTGGCCCGCCAAGCTGGGGACGCCCGTCCGCCGCTTATCGCGTTCTAGCTGCAACATTCGCTCCCTTCCCAGCTCGTACTCCTCGATATCGTTGGCATTTTCCTCGAGGACCCAGCGGAGTTGCTCGATCGCCTTGGCGTAATTCCCTTGGGCTTGCCGCCGCTGGGCTTCGTTGAAGCGGAAATGCCGCGATACCCGGTCGCGAAAGACGGCGAAGTGGACCATCGTTCGCTCGACGTCCAGCCGCAGTTGACCGTCCCAATCCCAAACCAATTGCCGAAATTGACCCGCCACGGGGCCGCGGGCATTGGCAAAAAAAGGTTTCGCGTCCCAGTCGCCCTGACGGTACTTTTCGTGCCCTTCGGAGAAAAAGTGCCAGCCGAGCGTGACCCGCATCAGGACCAGCATCGAAATGCCAATCCACCCCAGAACACGCGGGTTCATCCCCCAGCCGGTCGCCAGCCGCAGGGGGGCAAGAAAAATGGTTCGCGCCAAAACGTTTCCACTCCCAGGTTTCCATGTTGAATCTAAGCCGAATTATGCCAGACCGGCCCGCAAAAGCCAACGACCGGTCGAGATTTTGCCTCACACCGCCGCGTCCCGGCGGCAACCGGTGCCGCTGAGTCAAACTTGTTGGCCTGTTCGCGTCGATTTTATTGCAGCGGTTGGAGCGACTTTGACGATTAACCGAGTGATGCCGCAGGCACCGGTTGTGCGGCGTGGGGCATATCGGCCCGCTGTGCGAATCAATCACCTATCCCACGATGGGCAAATGAAGAAAAGAAATCGACGTCGCCGAACTCGCAATGCCCTTCTCGCTGTTCTCGCCGCCCAAATCGGTGCCTCGGCACTGGCGGTCGAATCTCCTGACGGACAACCCGCGAAATCGAACTGGATGACTTCGGCTTTCGCGCAGGAGTTGTCCTCCCCGCAAGGTTTTGGTGATACCAATCAGGCTGCGGCTCATAACGCCGCCGGTTCGTCGGTGCTGAAGACGATCGAGATGCCGGCAGCCTACGTCTCGAAGGTCAGCACGGCTCTCGAGTTGCGGTACCGTGACTCCAACGACATTCAGGTTTCGCCCGACGTCCGTAGCGGACGTTTGGTGATCTTGGCCCCCGAAGCGATGCAGCGACAAATCCGCGCCGAAGCGATGCAGATTTTCGTTTCCGCGAGCCAACCGGCTGGCAATCAGGAGGGGGTCGGTCAGGCAGCGGCTGTCGGTACCGCCGATGCGCTGGCGTCGGGCGTCCGCACCGCGGAAGGTTCGTTGCAGATGCGGCTCGGCACGATCGGTTGGCAACAGTTCGAAGATTCGTTGCAGCGGGTCGCCGGTAAGCGGGTCCCTGTAACGACTAGCAAAAACGGTGAACGGGCGATGTTCCAATTAACCGGAGCACCGCTCGACGGGACGATGATCGAGATCGATCGTCGAGAAAACCTGGTCACCGTGGTGGCGCCTGAACCGGCGATGCCCGGTTGGCAAAAAATGATCCGCTCGATCGACCAGACGCCGAGCCGACCGGGCGAAGTGATTGAAATGATCCGGGTCGAAAATGCCAAACCTGCCCCGATTCAACGGGCGATGAGGCTGCTCGATTCAATGTCCGATGACCAATCGACGACGGTGGTTCCGGCCGGCCCCGCGACGCTGCGGACGACCGCCTTCCAACCGCCACAGGACCAGCCACCACAAGCGGTGGCCGATGACGATGTCGATGATGCCGGTGGGGAAGCCGCCGGGATGATCGGCGATACGCAGATTCAGTTCGTTCCCGAACTCGGCATCATCATCGTCCGTGGTGCCAAGCGCGACACCCAGCGGGTGCTCGATGTGATCCGTCAAATCGAAGACCAAAGCGTGCTGACTCAGCCCGAGGTCGAGATCTATCAGCTCAAGCACCTCAATGACGCCGCCGCTGCCGAACTGCTGAACGAGGTTTACGAGGAAGTGCTCGCCGCTCGTCAGGGTGAGGTCACCATCAAGGCCTTGGACCACCCCAACGCGTTGCTGTTGATCGGCCGCCGTGAGGCGGTGGCGAATGCCCTGGCATTGGTCGAAAAGCTCGATCAGCCGCTGGCCGCCTCCAGCCGCTTGCAGGTCTTCCGCTTGAACCATGCCAGTGCGACCGATGCCGAAGCGACCGTACGGAGTTTCTTCGTCGAACGACCTGGGTCCGAGGAAGATCCCCGGCCGGGACTCGGGGCTCGTGTCCGCATTTTGGCCGACTACCGCACCAATTCGCTGATCGTGGGAGCTTCCCCCCGCGACCTGGCTGAGGTTAGCGGGCTGATTCGAAAGCTGGATGTTGAAAGCATCCCCGCCCAGAACGAATTGAAGGTGTTTTCGCTTCGCAACTCGCGAGCCGAAGACTTGGCTCCGGTGCTGCAGGCGGCGATCAACGGCGACGGCGAAGCGACCGACAATGAAAACGCGACCCGCGCGTCAAAGGCGTTGTCGATCGTTTCGCTCGATACCGAAAACGGTGGCGTGCTCAACTCGGGCATCCTGTCGGGATTGGTCGTCACGGCCGATGCGAATGCCAACGCGGTGATCGTCCGCGGTCCGTCATCGAGCATGTCGCTGATTGCGGAATTGATTCGACAACTCGACCAGGTTCCGGGCGTCGAGTCGTTGGTCAAAGTCTTCACGATCGAAAACGGCGACGCGTTGAAATTGAGCACGTCACTGCAGGAACTGTTTGCCCAGGCGACTGGCCAAGGAGCGGCGCAGGGAAATATCGGCCAACTCGCCCCGGCGACGGCGTCGTCGAGTTCGTTGGTCAACCTACGGTTCTCCACCGACCAACGGACCAACAGCATCATCGCCACCGGTTCGGCGAGCGACTTGGAAGTGGTCGAAAGTATCCTGTTGCGGCTCGACACGTCGGGATTCGCCGAGCGGATCACCGAAGTGATTTGGTTGCGTCACCAAAGCGCCCCCGAAATCGCCGCGGCGATCCAACAGTACGTCCAACAGCGGACGCAAACTGTCAACACGATCCAGCAGTTCCAACAAGGACTGGGGCCGTTCGACCTTCCCGACCGT
>SKZY01000444.1 GCA_007127095.1 Planctomycetaceae bacterium | reverse complement strand
TGAAGGGCATCCGGCATGTCGTCCAGGATGAGCCCGACGAGCGATTTCTGCTCGGAGCCGATTTCAACCGTGGCGTGGCGATGCTGCCTGAGTTCGGTCTGGTCTACGATCTACTGATCTACGGCCGGCAGTTGTCTGCCGCGATCGAATTTGCCGATTCGCACACCGGCCTGCCGATGGTCTTGGACCACATCGCCAAGCCGACGATCCGTCCCGGCGATTTTGATCACGATTGGGAAATCGGCTTTCGCGAATTGGCCAAGCGGGAACACGTTTGCTGCAAGTTTTCGGGAGTGGTCACCGAGATTCGTCAAGCCGCCGATCAGACCGATTGGACTGCCGACACGATCCGCCGCTACTGGGATGTCGCCCTGGAAGCGTTCACGCCGAAACGCCTGATGTTCGGCAGCGATTGGCCCGTCTGCCTGCTGGCGACCGATTACGCCCGTTGGCTCGATACGGTCGAGCAATTGGTCGCTCCGCTGAGCGAATCCGAGCGGGCCGCCGTGATGGGTGGCAACGCGATCACGACCTATCGGCTTGAGCCCGGCGATGACAACTCGGCCGCTTGATCGAATTCGTGCAACAGCGCCTGAACGACCAATTCGGCGTGGACGAGGTGCGGCTGAGTCAACCAGGGTGACAATCGCCTCGCGTCACCACCACTGAAAACCATCTGAAAAGCGGCACCATCGTGGGCGACGGTAGCGGCTGCTCCATAACGGTTGACGACCGATCGCCAACTGCGGGCGACCAAGCCGTCGATGGCCGCCGCGGTCCCGAGCAGCACACCGGCCCGGATCGCCGTGACGGTATCGGTCGCCGGTATCGGCAACCCCGGCGGAACGCTCTCCGCAGCGTCATCGAGTTCGATCACCGGCAACGCGTCGGTACCGCTGCCGAGCGCGGCGAGTTGCATCGACAAGCCTGGCAGGATCGCTCCGCCGAGAAAATCGCCAGCCGGACTGACGCAATCGACCGTGATCGCCGACCCGGCATCGACAACCACCAGCCACCGCTGGGGGTACAGGCGGGAGGCTTGCCAGGCGGCCAATAGACGATCGATTCCGACGCGTTCGGGGTGCGGCAATCGCGGCTTAATCGAAATCTCAGCCCAATCGATCACGCGCAACGAATCGCCCTGGTCCGAATCGCCGAACCGAGAGCGGCCGTGGAGTCGGCCGCTCTGTCGGAGGTGTTCGGAAAAACGATCGCGGGCCGGAGCATTGACCGCAGCCACCCGGTACTCAATCGGGCGACCGCCTGCTACGGAACGAGAAGCCGCGGTAATCCTGTCGGGCCAATCGTCGACTCGCAACGAGATACGATCGCAATCACCGACGATACCGCCGGTCGTCGCGATCGCCCATTTTGCTGCGGTATTGCCGATATCGATCGCCACGACCACCGTCTCGCCGCCGCGGGGCAACGGGCGATCGGTACGATCACTCACGGGTTGGCCTCGTCAAAGTCTCGCGGCGGGTGGTCGTCGGACAGATTCGCCGTCAATCCGGTCAAGTGGGGCGGTAACCGCCGCGGTTTTTTGGCGGGCGGATCGCCCCCACCTGCCACGCCCTCAGGAGTCGTAGTCGAGTCAGCCGCTTGGCGAATTTCGGCCAGCTTGGCGGCGATTTCCCGGACCAATTCGGTCAAACCCTGCCCCGTGGCGGCGCTGATTTGTCGAACCGCTCTACCCGTCGCCGCGGCGACAGCATCACGAACCTGTTCGGCGCCGGGCAATTCACACTTGCTGATCACGACGATCTCGTCGCGCCGTGAGAGTTCCTCGCTGTAACCGCTGAGTTCGTCTCGGATGGTCTGGTAATTGTGTACCGGGTCCGACCCATCGCTCGGGAGCGGCTCGACGAGGTGGACGAGCAAGCCGGCCCGTTCGACGTGACGGAGAAACTCGTGGCCGAGTCCGATACCGTCGGCGGCCCCTTCGATCAGCCCCGGGATGTCGGCCATCGCGAATGAGCTGTCGATGGTCGGCCGCACGATTCCGATGTTGGGATGCTTCGTCGTGAACGGATAATTCGCGATCTCGGGACGGGCCGCACTGATCACGCTCAACAGTGTGCTTTTGCCGGCGTTGGGCATCCCCAACAGGCCGACGTCGGCGATCGACTTCAATTCCAACACCACCATCCGGGCCTCGCCATCACCGCCGAGCGTTCGCTCGCGGGGAGCCTGGTTTTGGGCCGACTTGAAGTGGATGTTTCCGCGTCCTTTTTTTCCGCCCCGGACGACCGTCACGGTATCGCCGACGTTGACCAAGTCCTTGATCACAAAACCGTGCTCGGCATCGATCACGGCGGTGCCGGGCGGGACATACAGCGTTAAGTCACGGGCACCGCGTCCATTGCACCCGGAACCTTGGCCGGGGCCGCCGTTGGGTGCCCGCCAAAACTTACGGTTGGCGAATTGGGCCAGGCTGTTCACGCCCTGGCGGGCCTCGAGGATGATGCTGGCACCATCGCCGCCGTCACCGCCGTCGGGTCCACCGCGGGGGACGTACTTTTCGCGGCGAAAGCTAACGCACCCATGTCCGCCTCGTCCGGCCCGAAGCTCGATCTCGACACGGTCAACAAACATGGCAGGGTTCAATCCAAAGGGACAATCGCGGACGGACCGACAGAAAACGAAAATGGCCGACCCGAAAGGGCCGGCCACAGCAGGTTAGCAAATGAAGGAGTCGGATCGACGAAAAGTGCTCCGCTGAGCCGACAACCCTGGACGGCGTTCAGCTGGCCACGGCGTCGACGTTGACGCGGCGACCCTGACGATCGAATCGGACATTCCCGGCCACCAAAGCGTAGAGCGTGTAATCGCTGCCACAGCCGACATTGCGGCCGGGATGGAACTTGGTGCCGACCTGACGGACGATGATGCTGCCTGCGGTTACAACTTCACCACCAAACTTCTTCACGCCACGCCGCTGCGCGTTGCTATCGCGGCCGTTACGGCTACTGCCTTGGCCCTTCTTGTGTGCCATTGTTGATTCAAAGTGCGAGTGTCGATTGAAAGGGAGTTACGCTGGCGAGATTAGCGGAAAACCCACTGATAATCAAGCCTCGACTCGAGCCCATATTGCTGCAACACGTAATTCTGTTCGGCCGGGTCTTGGAAGGCCGGGACACCGAAGTGAATCCGGTCATCGAGTTGCTTCATCGAGTCGCCGGGACGGTAAAAGTTCAGCTGCAACGCCTTCTTGCGGTACGGCGCGTTAGGCCCCTCACCATCCTGCTCAAAGGCGTTTGTCAACCCGTTAACAAAGACGGATACAAAGTCGATGTTGGGGTCGACATCTTCCCACGTGGCGACTCCCCAGACGCCCGGAGCGTCTTCGGCACTCGAGCGAGGGATATCGACCGACGTGATCTCGAGGCTGTCGTAGAGCGGCGCGGTGATCTTCTCGCGGGTCGCGATCCGCTGCTTCGCCGTCGGCAAGATCCGGTCGAGGTACTGCTTGTCGCGGATATGATCCTCGAGCACCAGCATCGGGAAAGCCCTGCGAGCATCGTAGCTGATCGCCTCGACCCGCTTGTAGATCGACGACCTGCCGACCAGATCAGCCGCCGGTCTCAGGTCACCACCGCGATAGCGGACACGGTAGACCATGTACCAAACGAGTTTCCGCGCCATTCGGCCGTCGGGCTGCGGGATATCGAGGTAGATCATCCGCAGCGGCTTGAACGAAAACTCGAGGCAGTAAATTTCGCGGCGGAGCGTGACTTGGCGGGCCATTTCGACCAGCGTGCGGGTCCGCGGGTCGGAGAACGGACGTCCGTCGACAAAGTCCGGCGCACTCCACTCAATCTCCGGGTGGGCATCGATCAATGATTGCAGCGTCTGAGGCCCCGAAAATGTCTCCTCGGCGTGCGGGGCGGGGGCGATGACATTGACGATGCCGGGCGCGAACGCCGTGTTCTGCGTCCGCACCGGTTCAAGATCGCCCGACGAACTCGGTTCACCGCCGTTATCTTGGGCCCGACCCGACACGGCGACGCAGAGCAAACCGCCCCAGACAGCCGTCGACAGCAGACAGGCGACGAACCGCGATCGTGCGGCCGGGCCTGACGCGCGGTCCGATTCGACTCGGCGGGTTAATGCTGATTCAGAACAGTTCATCGATTTCACCGTCACCCGATGGTGCTTTGCAGAAGAGGTACCTGACACTTTTTTCCCGCTCATCACTGCACACCAGTACGCGGAGCGGCTTGGGAAGCCACATCGAAAGTCTCGTCGTTGAGCGGCAAAAACCGCAGCGATCTCGCCAATTGCTCATCGGCCCCGGCGAACGTGTCCAAGTGGTCATTGCCGATCGTGATCGTCGCCAACAGTCGCCGGCCGTGGTCATCGGAAAACTGGACGAAAATCCACTGCACCGGAACCCCCTGAACCACGCCCTGAATCGTCGCCCGCAAAACCCGCAGACCCGACTCGTTGACCTCTTCTCGCGATTGCAGCACTTCCGAAAACCGCTCACCCATCGAGCGCTGGCTCTGCGCGACGAATGCCTCCAGCGTCAATTGAGCCCCGGCCGCCATTTTTCCGAGCGGACGAAGGTTGCACTGGGCGACACCGAGATCGTTGTCGATCATCCGCATCATACTCGCCCCGGCGACATCCGTCATGATTTTCCAACGCCGATCCATCAGTACCGCATAGCCGACCGCGGGGCTGTTCAGCTCGGTCAACAGACGTTCCGCTGGAACTTCTCGATCCCAATCGTCGGCTGCGGTCGCGGGCAATCGAACCGGTGCCGACAACGGTTTGCGGATCATTCGGATCGTCCCGGCGATCTCGAATCCGGGCTTCAATTTGCCGGTCTCACGGTGCTCACGGATCGCCAACACCAACCAGGTCACGACCTGTTGCTCACGATCGAAGGTCAATTTCGCCACCAGGTCGATCGTGGTCGGAACGCCCGACACCGAGCCTTCGACCTTGCCCTTAAAATGGATCTGCGCCGACTCCGATTCGAGCTTGTGAATCTGGCCCTCGACCGTACTCGACTGCACCGCGGCGAGGGACAGCAATTTCGCCAACACCTCCCGATCGGGCTGATAACTGTCACCCTCGGCAACCGCGGCGGTTGGGAGTAAGCCGTCGACCGCCAAACTCGAGGCGGGAACCTGGACCAACTCGAGTTCTTGGCCGTCGAGGTAGGAGTCCGGTGAATGGAACTGCCACTGCTGGTCCTCACGGCGAATTCGCAGCAGACGGGATTGCGGGCGCAGCGTCAACGTCTGCTCGCGTTTCCCGACTGTCCCGCTGCTGTTCGCACTGTGGTAGTACCGCTCGGCGACATGCCCGGTGCGGTCTTCGGCAAAACCGAGAACTCGCTCTTCCCAATCGAGCGTCGCCTGGCTGCGGACCGGCACCCGTGAGGCGGTTTCCTTCGAAACGAGCGGATTGCGTGGCAGCTTGATGTTGCCCTCAATCTCCATCTCCAACTTCACGCGGTAGAGATTCTTCGATAGGTCGGCCACCAACGGAACCGCCGACTGTCGGCCGACTGCCGGATCACCAGCCGATTCCATCCCCCGCGACAGTCCACCCCCCAATGCCGTCATCGCCGTCGCGCTGACGGCGGATCGGATCCAATGACGTCGATTCAATGGCTGCACTTGCATGGCGATTCAATTCGGATGGGGGAGACCAACGGCCGACGGATGAACTCGGCGCGATGTTGGCCGCATCGGCATTTTTCGCCGCCGGACTGCAACCCTTTCCGCTTCCCCCGCATAGCTTCCCCGCGCCCCAATCCCGACGCGACTGACAAGCTGACAGCCACCCTGTCGGCTGTCACCCGACGACTGCCAACGCGTCCGATCCAGTCGCAAATTGAGAATCGGCGGTGGTGAGAAATGATCCAGAGTTACAAAAAATTGAAACATTTTCCGTCATCGACACTTCGGCCACGCCAAATTTTCATGGTCATCGAAATAGTTTGTCGGTTGCTAATGGCGGTCGGCAAAGGGTTTAGAGGCTAACAGGGCAAGTCGTCACGGTTGGCCGTTGGGAAATTGGCGCAGAATTTCCACTTGTATCCAGGGCAGTTGGTTGGGCGTTGTCAGCTTGACGGGTGTTGCTGTCGGTTCACGAGCCGATTCGATGTCAACATCCCCCTCCCTGCGAGGGAAAAACTCGCTGTTTTCGACGAACTTCCGATTGCACTTCGCTGTCTCGATGGAACTCAAAGCCTTCTGCGGACGTAACTGTTACAGATGCCAAGACAAGTATCATCGTTTCGATCGCGATCACCGGGAATGTTCTTGGTGGTGTCGATCGAGAGAGTGTTCGGCCGAGTAACGGTCGGCGGGGCGGGGTGCGGAAACGAGGCAAGGAGTGTCGTCCCAGGAAGGGATGGTTCCCCGGGCAAGCAGGGCTCGACAAGTTGAGCGATCCGCCGGGATCGCAGGGAAAACTACTGGTTGACGAGCCAAGTTCTGGGAGATTGAGGAAACGATGCACGAACATTATCGCGATGCTAAATTAAGGGAACTGCGGGACCAACTGGTCCGGTTTGCCCCCAAGGCACAAAAGGTCGAACAGGCCGCGAGGGCGGAGTTGTTGTTGGCGGAAATCGAGCCGGATCGGGCTTACGCCTTCGATTTTCTCTGTTTCCGAGTGACCAACTATCGGCCGCAGCAACCGTCGCGTCATACGATCGCGGCCGCCGACGTGATTTCAGACCTGCGTCAATTGGTCGAAGATCTGAGCGAATCGGCCGAATTGTCGGTGACCGAGGTCGACGAACCGGTACACTCGGTCGAAGACCTCAGTCGGATGTTCAACGTTTCGACCAAGACGATCGGTCGCTGGAGAGATGCCGGGCTGATCGGTCGCAAGTTTCTTTTTGGCAACCGGCGTCGAGTCGGTTTTTTACATAGCACCGTCGAGCGCTTTACCGCCGGGAACCGTGAACGGGTTCGGCGGGGCGAGCGATTCAGCCAGGTCGGTGAAGAGGAAAAGGCGGAGATGATCCGTCGGGCCCGCCAGTTGGCCGACGACGGGGCGAGCCTGTCGGAGGTCACTCGCCAGCTGGCCAACGAACTGCGGCGGAGTCCCGAAACGATCCGCTACACGTTGAAAAACTTCGATAGCAGCAATCCGTCAATCGCGATCTTCCCGAACCATCGCGGAGTGCTGACCGACGAAGACAAGCGGATGATTTATCAACTGTTTCGTCGGGGCAGTACCGTCCCGCAGTTGTGCAAGCGTTATGGACGGACTCGCAGTAGCATTCAAAGGATTTTGGTAGACATGCGAAAAGAACGGATCAACGAATTGCCGCTCGATTACATCTACAACGCCGATTTCGATGACGTCAGTCGCGAGGCCGAGTATTTGGGTGTTGAGCCGCAAGCGGCAGTCGCGCCTCGAAAAGTCCGGCCGCCCAGCGGCTTGCCGAGCTATTTGGCATCGTTATACGAAGCGGCGTTGCTGACCCGCGAGCAGGAATACCACCTGTTCCGCAAGATGAACTACCTGAAGCACAAGGCGAGCCAACTCCGTGAATCGATCGATTCGCCCCGTGGCGGCAAGAACGCCGTAATGGACGAGATCGAGGCGTTGTACGAGCAAGCGGTCAAAACCAAGAATCGGATCGTTCAATCGAACCTCCGTTTGGTCGTTTCGATCGCCAAACGCCATATGGCGTCGAGTGATGATTTCTTCGCCTTGGTCAGCGATGGCAACATGTCGCTGATTCGCGCCGTCGAAAAGTTCGATTACTCTCGGGGCAATAAGTTCAGCACTTACGCCTCGTGGGCGATCATGAAAAACTTTGCCCGGACGATTCCGAACGAGTTCAAGCACCGCGACCGGTTCCGGACCACCGCGGAAGAACTGTTCTTGTCCCGCCAGGACGAGCGCACGGATCCCTATGCCGAAGAATCGGCCCACCAGCGGCGTCAACACGAACTCGGTCGGATTCTGACCAGTCTCGACGAGCGTGAGCAACAGATCATCGTCGCCCGATTCGGCCTCGGTCGCGGTAACGAACCGGCAACTTTGAAGCAGGTCGGCGAGGTGTTGGGGGTGACCAAGGAGCGGATTCGTCAGCTCGAGGCACGCGCCTTGTCGAAGCTTCGCGAGGCGGCCGACGAATCGAAAATCGACGTCGAATTGGGTGCGTAAGACGGCATGTTCGACCTGGTCATCGGTTCGGGGAACCGCCACAAAGTCGCTGAGTTGCGGGCGATGTTGCCCGCAGATCGGTTCCGTTTGACTTCGCTGGCGGAATTGTCCGACCCGCTCGAGGTCGAGGAGACTGGCGATACCTTTGCCGAAAACGCGCGCCTCAAGGCGACCGAGCAGGCTCGCCACCTCGGCCGCTGGGTGTTGGCCGAAGACAGCGGCTTGCAAGTCGATGCTCTCGATGGTCGTCCCGGCGTGCTGTCGGCTAGGTTTGCCGGCACGCACGGTGATGATGCCGCCAACAACCGACTGTTGCTGGAACAGTTGAGTGGTGTTGCGATCGAACGCCGTGGAGCCGCGTTCCGCTGTTTCATGTGTCTCGCGTCGGCCGACGGGACGGTCCAAATCGAAGTCGATGGCGGTTGCCACGGTCGGATCGCCGATCGTGAGTCGGGCAGCGGCGGGTTCGGCTACGATCCGTTGTTCGTGATCCCCGAATATCACCTGACCTTTGCGGAACTCGGACCGGCGGTCAAAAACGTGCTCAGTCACCGCGCTCGGGCATTGCAGAGGTTGATCCCCCGATTGTTGAAACGGGTTTGCCAAGCATGACGCGAGAAGAAGCCGAGCGACTCGACGTGATCGCGGTCGGGGCCCATCCCGACGATGTCGAGATCGCGTGTGGTGGTACGTTGGCGAAATTGGTTCAACAGGGCTACCGCGTCGGGATCATCGACCTGACCGATGGGGAACCGACCCCCGGTTCGTCCGGCCCCGCAGCCCGCTTGGCCGAGGCGGACGCCGCTGCCAAAGTGCTCGGCATCCACCGACGGATCAACCTCGATCTGCCCAACCGGCGACTGTTCGATCAATTCGAACATCGGGTCGCCTTGGCGAGCGAGTTTCGACGCTGGCGGCCGAAATTGGTGATCGGTTTCGGGGCCAAAACGCCGATGGCGTCGCCCGATCATTACCAAGCGATGCTGCTGACCGATGCCGCGATCTTCTACAGTCGGCTCACCAAATGGGACGCGTATTTTCCCGACCTGCCGGTCCACGCGGTGTCACGTCACCTCTATTTCCGCTTGGCCTTTGAACCCGACGTCCTAACCGGCGAGGCGAGCCATCTGACGGTCGACATCGGCGGTACGCTCGACCGCAAGGTCGAATCGGTACTCTGCTACCAGACCCAATTCGGGGGCAAACCCTATATCGCCGATCGGCTGCGGGCGGCGGCGATCGTGTCCGGTGCCGCCGCAGGCGTTTCCGCCGGAGAGGTGTTCGTCGCTCCCAAACCGTACGCGGTCGATGACCTGATGGCGACCCTGATGCCCTGAGCACCCGATCAGC
>SKZY01000388.1 GCA_007127095.1 Planctomycetaceae bacterium | reverse complement strand
GCGGCGGGTCGTTGGCCGGCAAGACACGCAGCGTCACGGTTGCCGGCTGAGACCGCTCGGGCGGCAGAAACACCGGCACGCCATCGCCACCCGGGATCGTCGTCTTGCCGTCGTCCTCGATGATGTAGCGGAAGGTATCAGGGCCACCGAAAACGGGATGTTCATTAAAGTCCACCGGCGGCGTATAGATTCCGCTGACGAACTCGCCGTCGGCAAACAGGAATCGGATTTCGCCGCCGCTGGGCAACGTCCGCTTCACCGTCCCCGATCCGCCGGGCAAATCGGCCACATCAACCGCCGGTTGACCCGGGACCACGAAGGCGACCACGCGTAAGGTCTGCTCGGATTCGTCGAATGGCGGCGGAACCGAAGGCGGCAGGTCGGCCGGCCGATTGGGCGTTTCACCCAGACCACCGGTGATCAAATCGGCCGCGGTAAACTCCAATACCGCTGTTTCGTCATCCGCCTCCACCGCTTCGCGAACCGTCAGCGTCCGCTCAAACGCCACCGGCGGATCGTTGACCGGATCGATCGTGACTGTCAGAAGCTGCGATGTCGATCGAGGGTCCAGCGGGTCATCATCGGTGGCCGTGATCTCGTAGACGGCCATACCGAAGGCATGCGGCGCCGGAAAAACCGCCAGCGAAGCGCTGGCAGGCCAAGGCGCCGCAAATGAATCCGGTGTCATCGCTGGAAACTCAGTCATCAGCCCGGCAGGAACCGAAACCGGCGTGATCGAGAATTGGACTGTTTGGCCTTGCTCATCAGCCAGACCGCCCATCGCTGCCGGTGCGATCGCGGTGACGGCGTTATCGAATGCGACGGATTCCAGCAAAGTCTCGGTCACCAGAAAGGGATCGGCGATGTCGAATACGGGAGCCTGGTTGAAACGCACCGGGATCGTGAAGGTCTTGGTCAGCGACAGGTGGCCTGGATCGGTCGCCGTAATCTCGACTTCGACGACAGTCTCCAAATCCTGTTCGAGCTGTTCTCCGACGCGCAGTCGCAGCACGCCGTCGACGACCTCGAACCGTTGATCGCTCACCGTCACCACGTGCTGGTCGTCGTCGGGGTCAGTCACATGGAGCTGTCCGATGACCGCTCCTGCTTGCGCCGGATCGAAGTCCGCGACGGCGAGTTCGATGTCGGTGGGACGTGCATTGCCTAGCAGAATCGAATCGTTCTGCGAGGTCACGATCGCGCGGTAGGCTGGAAGGCTTTCGCGTCCTTGCCCGTCGGTGAAGGTGTAGCCGACTCGCCGAATCGATTGGCCGTCAGCCCCTCGGCCATTGCGGTAGCTGATGGCACGGATCGTTGCCTGGACGGCCGCGGATGAAGACTGCGGTTCGAATTCGATCACGGCGGGAACGTTATCGAACCCGGCAGTAAATCGAGCGATTCGCTGTCCCTGAAAAAAGACATCCTCGCCATTTGTGGCGATCCGCTGGGGATCGCCCCATTGGCTTTTCAGGACGATCTGGTCACCCGGCTTGCCACCGGCAACCAACTGTACTTTGAGCACGCCGTTGCCGGGTGCGATCGTGCTGATGTCCGAATCATCCGCGATTGACTTCGATGCCGTTCCCAATTCGTAGTACAACGCATGGCCTGGCAAGGTGATTTCAGGAGTATTCGTTGGTACCTGTCCGGCAACTTCGCCTTCGACGACGAATGTAAACAGCGGAGATTTCGGGTCATTGGTATGCAGGCGAACTTCGCCGATGCGATAGCCGAATCGGCTCGAGTTGATTTCGATGGAGAATGTCGTTTCCTCGCCCCGCGAAACGTCCGTTGGCAGACTCGTCAAAACAAATCCTTTGGGCACTTCGATTTGAGAGATACTCAACTCAGCGTATCCGTAGTTTTCGACGTTAAACCTCACACGCTTGTTATTTGCGTTGCTGACTTCCCGAAAATCGATCGGCGTGGTTCTGCCATCGATGATGTACGTATCGTTCTGCGAAAGCCGAATTGTGGGTGTCGGCTGTTCACCAATTGTAAACGTGCTTCTTCCCAGCTCCTCACCATTGGAATAGAGTACGATACCCCACTCCCCAGTATGTGCTCCCCAATTCCTCACGAAGCTGTTCGCGTAAAGCCCGCTATTGAACCCTTCATCAAAGTTTCGCTGACGGGTGCTCGCTATAATCCCATTGGGCTGAATCAGCTCAATATAGATTTCATCCCCAGGAGACACGTGCGATAGACGATAGTAGTAATAGACGACACCATCGAAGTCAGACGGAAAGGATGCGACCCCCGCGATTCGCTCACGAGTGTCACCATGGCGTACCGAATAGTCTGTGACAGCTTGAAATAAAACCTTGTGACGAGTGTCAGGCTGATAAGGCAGGGGGTCATCCCAATAACTCTCGGGTGCGAAAAATGGCTCGATTGATGCATTTTCGTGGTATAGACCGAAGTGTAAATGGGCTGCAGTGCTGCCGCCAGAACTTCCCATTAGACCGAGCACCTGACCGGCGTGAACAAAATCGCCTTCTGAGACAGTGATCGAGTCTCTTGCAAAATGGGAGTAAATGGTTCGCCACCCGGTGCCGTGCTCAATTCGCACATAATTCGACGCAGGTCCACCTGTCGTCTCGCGATCAAAGTTTCCATCCCGAACGATCGTAACTGCACCTCCAGTCGCTGCGCTGATTGGAATCCCAGCATCCATGGCAAAGAAGTATCGCAATCCAATATCGATTCCCTGGTGGCCATCGTATTGGAAATTCCCTCCTCCGAAGTCACGGCGCAGTTCATGTCGCGGATCAACGTCTAGGTAATTGTTGATCGCCCAATGCTGATTATGCAGGCCAGCCACCGGCCAAGCAAGTTTCTCTGGCAAGGTTATTGGCGCGACAGTTGCGAATTCACGTGTAAGCAGATTGTCGCCCAAGTCTGATTCGGTGACGTTTCCAACGGGGTCCAGCTCAACGCGAATCGTACTGGTCCCCGGTCCAGCGTACCATCCCTCAAAGACCGTTGATCGATTGGTGGTTGCATTACCGCTGCCCGTAAACACTTCTGAATCCAACGGGATGTCATTGACCCAGGTGCGGACCACGTATTGCTCATCGGTCGCGATCGCTCGCTCTTCCCAAGAGACGCGGAGGTGAATTCGCTCGCCGTAATGAGGCGCCTCAATCGTTTGACCTCGACCACCACGAAACTCAACTTGGATACCTCCCAAATTGGGTGTCGTCGGCACCGGTTGCCATGGCCCTGATTCCTCGTTGAAACCAAAATGCACTTCCCCGCGCCGCTGACCGCTGGCAAGGTCGATCGTGTACTGGTTACCGGCGGGAGCGACCGGCGTGGCCTCGAGTGGATGCTCGGCTGATACGGTGTAGACACCGGGTTCCAAATTCTCTACCGAATAGAATCCGAATTGATCCGTGAAGGCGATCGCGTCAACGCTAAACAACAGATTGTCTAATCGGAATGACGATCGGCGAGGAATACCCGCGATGACGACGTGATCGATCGCTGCCTCGGAGATCGAGATTGCGAGTGTCTCCGACTCGCCGCTGTTGAGTCGCCCCGTGTCCGTCGAGCCAAGCAATTGACCGTCCGCGGAATAAGCCTCCATCCTTGCTTCCGCTCCGTTGAACGGACTGATCACGTCAATGCTGACCCGCTGAACCGGGTTCTTGAAATCGGCGCGCAGTTGACGATTGACGTTCCACGTCGTGTTCCAGTTGTTGTTCAGCAAACGGTGCGCAAAAACGCGTTGGCCGGTGGAGCCAATGGAATCGAATGAGTGAACTCTGCCGTCGACCTCGCCGCCGATCGCTGTCAAGTCGACGTCCGGGTGGATCTCGTTGATCCACTGGCGATGCTTGAAATCGTCAGGTTCCATGACAAACGTACGAGAAGCAACCTGGTCATCGACGTCGCGGACGACAATCTTGATGTGCTCCAAGCCGGTTTCGTACGCATCCCAATGAGCATTCTCATTGGCATCGAACCAAGCAAATCCGCTGATTCCCGGTCCGCCTATACCGGCAGGAAATCGCGTATCCCCGACAAAATAGTTTGATGTAACTCCGCTTTCGTCTGCGATTGTCCGGATTTCGATTGCGTGGTCGATTCCGGTAAGCGGGCCGATCGCCACGTCAAATTGTGTGCGATATCCGCCGGGTGAGGCTACGTCGATCCAATCACCGCCGTCCAACCGATATTGAATGCGGCTGACCGTGTTGATGGTAATGTCATTGCCGGGACCGCTGGGGTTTAAATTCGGAAGCGTTTGAACCCAGGATTCTCCGGAGAATTGATACGTGTTTGTCTCGGTATCGAACGCTCCAACGCCTTCCAGGACCAGTGGGACGTCGAGCACGTCGAAAATGCCGTTGCCGCTGGAATCCTGCCAGCCGATCGATGCCAGTGCCGAAGGCGAAGCGACGTTATTGGCAAATCCGACCCAACTTCTGTCCATGATGCTGACCACGCGAGAATCCGAATCCGGATGGTCGTCATAGGCATTTAAATTCTGTGTGTTGTAGTAACCGCGATGGTTGAAATAGGAGCTGGAATTTGGATACTCATCCATTGCATAAAAAACGTGTCCCACCTCGTGTGCAAGCACGGCTGCCGTGCGCAGGTTCGATTGCAGGCCCCAGCCGTTCAACGAACCGTGAGCCCGACCGTTATTCCAGCCCTCGTTTCCCGTCACGTTGATGATGAAATAGGTGAACGCCCAGTGGGTGTCGTTCTCGATGCGGCGCGAGTGGTTGAAATCCCGCAGGTTCCCGATCCAGTTTTCGTGACGGTCGAATCCTTGGCCTGAAAGAAACTCTTGTGTCCATAAGTGCATCTCCTCTCGCGGTCGTGACGAGGGCTCGTAAGACGTTAAAAAGGGTTCGTCGGCGAAGCTGAAATCGATCTCGAAGTTGAGGTAATGATTGGACTCCTGCAGTTCCAGCATGTTCTCCCACCATGCCATCGCCTGCGTCACTTTGTCCTTTTCCGCATCGATCATTTCCGGCGTCCAATTGGCGACGACAGGATCGATTGTGCCGTTGCTCTCCAGCAACACGACGGACACGTAGACATCGCCCAGCATGTATTCGTTCGTCGAGATCGGCTCGGCGCCATAGGGTACAGCGGCCAGAACGCGGCGGTCCTCCAGAAGCTGCAGGTACAGTCGGCGTCGTTGCCGACTTTTTCCCCCGTACGGGCGGCGACCCGAGTGCTTCCGCTGAAAACTGTTATAATGAAACATGGCGATAAAAAGTAAAAGCTATTTCTCGGAGGTCGGGGATTGTTTCAAGTGGGGCGGCAGTTGGTTGGATATCCTGCGACTGTCCGCAAATAAAACGAATCAGGGCTGTGGGTGCACCGCAGTGTTTTGTCGTAGCGAGAGCAGAGGCGGACCCTTTTTTTCAAAGGGCATGTTTCTTGAGGCTGGTGCGAAACTCGGCTGGTGTGAGCGTTTCGATTCGGCCATCGTCGTTCTCGAAGTAGTAGACTAGGTATGGATCGACGATCGTGGGGACACCGTCGATCATCTCGCCGGCCGCGGAGAAAGTCGCCGATCGTAATTCGGGCAAGAGCACGGCGTGCCAGTGGGGCTGTAGGTCTTCGTCCGTTAGGACCGTGATTACGCTTTCCCCGAAGGCGACAGCAAACAGGTTGCCCGAGGGTTGATATCGGTAGGCTTGCTGCTCAAAAAAGCCGTTCAAGTACCGTGTGGCGATGGGGGCGCCGCCGGGAAAATGTTTGTCGATAGCGATACTGCTGAATGCGACGTAGGCGTTGCCGTCATGTCGCCAGGTGACCGGACGGCGGCGGTTCGGTCCGGTAACTCGCTTGCCATCGCGACTGAACCAGCCGGTTCTTCGTACCGCGATTAACTCGCCGTCGGGATACCAGCTCGGAGATGTGGTCGCCGGTTCGGATGTCTCCTCGACGAAGATGAGCGTCCAAGACTCTTGCGGGCGAGATCGATAGAGTCGAGGCCCGCAATGCACCCATAGCTCGCCGTTGGCGGCTGACCAGGCGACAAAAGCCGGCTGATCACCGGCGATCATCTCGGTGATCTGTTCACCGGATTGTGCGAATATCTTGACGGTCCCGTTTCCGGTGCCGAATGCCAATTGTGCGCCATCGGGACTCCAGGCAACCGAATGAGCATCTTCGGCGCCTGGCAGAATCGTCGCGGGAGTCATATCACGCGAGATCACGCTCGCTTGGCCCTTCGCAATTCCCACCAGCGTAAGGTCCGTCGGGCTCCATGACAGGTGTAATGGAATCGACTCTAGGGCGACCGGGATCACCGTAACCGCCTTTCCCGTCGCATCCCAAACGGGCAAGCCTGGATGGAAACCCTCGGTGGTGCTCGCTAGATATCTCCCGTCGTGGCTCCAGCTGATAGAAGTTCCGTAACGACAACTGATGGGCGTCTCGAAGTAACGTTTTTCGAAGTCGCTAGAAAGCACACGGACGATTCCAGCGGCGAGTGTGAGGCGGTCTCCGTCCGGCGAGCATGCCAAGGCGAGCGGTTGGTGAGGCCAACCCGATGCCGCGTCCTCGGATTCTTGAATATAGCGGCTTTCGCTGACGCTCCAGCAACGAACCAGCTGTCCATCCCAAAGAAAAAGTTGGTCGTTGTTCGGATGCCAAGCGATTGCGCCACGGCCCCGGTAGTCGACGGTTTGAAATACTTGATAATCTTTGTCGTAAATCAGCAGTCGGTCACCGTAGGCGACGGCCAGACGTCCGTTGCGGCTCATGGCGAGCCTTTGGCCAGGATAACCACGATGTCCAGGCGATTCACCGAACTGACGCGACGTTCCCTCCGTCACGTCCCAGACTGTAAGATTGCCGTCGTGTTGCCAGCATACGAGCTCGCTTCCGTCGGGACTCCATGCCAACATTCCACCGGTGCTGGGGCCGACACCGTCCCCCTCTGCCAAGATTTTGGAAAGCGATCCGTCTGGCCGACGCAACTGCAGACGTGCATGAAATGCTTCGGCGAGAAACTTGCCGTCGGGACTCCACGCGACACTGTGACATCGAGCATCGCCCGTTTGTTCAAACAGCAACTGCCCATCGACGGACCAAATCCGAGAAGTATTCTCGTTGGGGATTGCAACAGAAAGTCGCCGGCCATCGGGATGCCAAGAGAGGTCATCGATACCGCTGATCACGGTTTTTCCGGGGAGCAGCTGTGTCAATTGCATCGACGCCGCATCATAAATTCGTGCATGTCCATCGGTGGAGGCGATGGCGATCCATTTTCCATCAGGACTATATCGTGCTGCGTGCGTGCTGCCTCGTCCCCATCGAGTATCTACGTTCCAACGTCGCATACCTGGCAACAGCGCAGGACGTTCGATCAGCCCCGGTAACACATCGCTTTGCAAAATCGGGTAGCCCGCATCGTGCCCGCCCGCTCCAAACCAGGGCGGCTCCGGACCCATTTCCCAAGTGCCCAGCGGTTCGGGTGGAGTGAGATCGAGCGGCATGCCAGCTTTGAGATCCGTTTCCGCCGAACTTTGAGAATCGGCTGGAGGCAACGGTTTCGTTTGTTCCAAAGAGCCGGACTTCTGTTGGATTTGAATTTCGCTATCCCTCTCCACACGGACGCTGGTGCTCGTGCCCTCGGCGACGCGGATTGTCGTCTCGGTGCCATCGGGGCGGCGGATCGTGATCACGATCACACCGAGCATCAACGCGAACGCGGCTGCGCCGGCGGCTACGAGCAACAGGCGGTGACGCCCCGGAGGACGCCGGCGACCGGTGGCTCGCGGAGTCGGCGTAATCAGCGGCGGTTGTTCTGGCGGTGACGGAACCGAGTCTGCCGTCAGCTCCGACTCGACCTCCGCCAATCGGACGGCCACCGTCTCTGCCGCCTGCGGGCGCTCAGCGGGCGACTTGCTGAGCAACGAGTGAATCAGTTCGGCCAGGGAAGGATGAATCCCGGGCGCGGCTTGTTGCAGCGGCTGCGGCGCCGAATGGGCGATCGCGTAGAGGAGTGACGGCGTGGACGCTCCCTTGAATGCCGGTTTTCCCGCGGCCAGGTGGTAGAGCGTGCTGCCGAGACTGAAGAGATCGGCGCGATGATCGACTGAGTCACCCGTGATTTGCTCGGGTGCCATGTATCGCGGTGTGCCGATGATCGCTCCTGACTGCGTCAACCCATGGTCGGTTCCTAATTCGCGTGCCAGACCGAAGTCGAGAAGCTTCGTTCGCCGCGTTTTCGATTCGATCCAGATGTTGTCGGGCTTGATGTCGCGGTGAATCAGACCTTTTTCATGTGCCGCGGCCAGCCCCAACGCGACTTCCTTGCCAATGCGGGCGACGTCAATCGGTTTTAGTCTCTTTGAACGCGTGAGAACGGCTTGCAGCGATTGCCCTTCCAGATATTGCATCGCAATGAACGGCACACCGCGGGCTTCGCCGACCTGGTAGATTTGTACGATGTGGTCGTGCGAGAGTGCCGCCGTAGCGCGGGCTTCACGCAGAAAACGTTGCTTCGCTTGCGGCTTGGACGCGATGCCGGGGCGCATCACTTTTAAGGCGACTCGCCGCTTCAGCTGGATGTCTTCGCCGAGCAAAACAACGCCCATACCTCCGGCCCCCAACAGCTTGAGCACGCGGTAGTCGCCCAGGCGGCCAATTTCATCGGGCTGCTCGGCGGCGGCAAGGAAATCGAGGCGGGCTTCGATCGGTTTGCCAGTCAACGAATCGGCCGCAGACCAATCGGCTATCCCGCCGTCCTTCCTGGTTTCACCGACGTGGACGGTATCCAGTTTCGTGCTCAGCGACTTTGCTCGTCGGATCACCTCCTGGACCAGTTCTTCATCGCCCCGGGGTTCACAGCGGCGAGCGATCGCTTCGGTGAGAGAGTCGGCAGCATGGATTGTCTCGGCGCTGGCTGCGCAGTCCGCGCAGGCAAGCAGATGCGATTCCCACCGGCGATGCTCAGGCTCTTGCAAGCGTCCCAAGAGCAGTAATTTGAGCGTTTCCTGATCGGGGCAGACGAGTTCGGCCATCGGTATTATCGCTCAGATGGTGTTTTCGATTTGCATTTCAGGTCAGCGGCGCAGTCTTCACAGAGGGACTACAACCGGCGGCGGAAAGTCTGTCACGGTTTCTGGAAAAAGTTTTGGCGGTTATGGCAAGTGTCTGATGGGCACAGTCGCTCAATCGAGGTCGAACAATCCGTCGAGGTCTTGTCGGAGCCGGGCCAGGGCTCTTGATTTGGCCAGGTAGGCGGCGTTTCTCGAAATCTTCAGTTGTTCTGCCACTTCACCGGCCTTGCGGCCGTGGACCAGTTGCAACCACGCGGCCTGCCAGGTCGTTTCACCAACTTCACCGCGGAGTTGCAACAGGCGACGTTTTGCGATGTGGCTGTGGTATTCGGCCTCGGCCAGCAAGTCCTGTTCGTCCGCTTTGGCGGCCAGCCGGAGTGCCATATCCTGTCCGCTCTGGGGTGCCGCTTGGCGACGTCGCAGGAAGTTAATCGCGCGATTGACGACGACGGTCCGCAACCAGCCGCGAAAGCG
>SKZY01000288.1 GCA_007127095.1 Planctomycetaceae bacterium | reverse complement strand
TGGCAGCGTGACCTACAGGAAGACTACGACATCGAAATGCCGATCTGGGGCATCGCAGCGTCACCGCTGATCTACCACGATCTGGTGATTCAGCAGGTGGCTGGCAGCGGCGGGGCGACCATCGTTGCCTTCGACAAGGACTCGGGGAACGAGGTGTGGCGGTCGCTCGACGAACGAGCCGCCTATTCCTCGCCGATCCTGATCCGACAAGCCGGCCAGGACGTGGTGGTTTGCTGGACCGGCGAAAGCCTCTCCGGGTTGGACCCGAAAGACGGCAAGCTCCTTTGGTCACACGAGATGCTGCCGACACGGATGCCGATCGGCATTGCCACCCCCAGCGTCGACGACGAACTGATATTCGTCTCCAGTTTCTATGACGGTTCGCTGATGGTCCGGGCTCCCGAGGGCGCTTTGAACAGCCAATTGGTCTGGCGAGCGTTGGGGAGTGACGAACAGAACACGGGCTCTCGCACGGTGCAATTGCAAGATTCCGTGCTGGAGAGCGAACAGCCCGAGTTTGGTGTGCATACGATGATCGGTACGCCGATCGTGGCAGACGGCCATATTTACGCCGTCGACAGCTACGGCCAATTTCGCTGCCTGGATGCGATGACCGGCAAACGGATTTGGGAAGATCAATCGGCCGTACCCAACAATCGCTGGGCGACCATCCATATGGTGCGGCAGGCGGATCGATGTTGGATGTTCAATGACCGCGGCGAGCTGATGATCACCAAGCTGAGCCCTCAAGGTTTACAGATTACCAGCCGCGCGCAGCTGATCGCGCCGACACGGGTCCAGTTGAATCGCCGAGACGGAGTCTGCTGGTCGCATCCCGCCTTCGCCGAGCGGAGTGTGTTTGCCCGCAACGACGAGCGACTGGTCCGAGTCTCGTTGGCCAAGCTGGAATGAACGAGCAGTTGCCGAATTAGGATCGCCCCGCGGCTGATAGCCCAGACGCCTCTGTGAAGGGTTTTCTGACAGAGTCTAATGATCGGGGACGTCACAGCCCCCGGTGATCTCGAGGACCGTCTCGAAGAATGCCCGTTTCCTCGGACTGCTGATCGACCAGTTCACCGGTACACTTTGATACCCCTCGTCAAACGACTCCCCTTTGCGGCGAAAGTCAAAAAATCCCCATGAGGCGTAGCCTGAGACGGCCGCGACGAGGTTGTTGCTCGATCGGTCGAAGTCGTAGTGGTCGTCCTCGTTGATCACGATCGGCCGCGGGGACTCGCCGGCCAACCGGCGAGTCGCTGTCACCATGCTCGCCAACCGCTCGGGCTCCTTGACGCCGTTGCCATGAAGCAGCAAATAATCGGCGACGGCCACCACATTCGCCTCGGGAACCTTCCCGCCACCATAGCTGGTCGATGTCAGCAGTCGATGACCACGAGACTCACTCCGCTGCTGAACCCGACGGATCAGCTCGTGGACGCGAGGCGGTTGCAGAATCGCGTGGTCGTAGCGGACGTTGCACTCGTTGTTGACCTCGATCAGCACGTTGCGATACCCGCGGTCAACGACCCAATCGACGGCATGGTCGACGGCCCGCGTCACCGCCTGCTCGTCCTCCAAGCGTTCGTCTTGGCCGAAGTAAAACAGCCCCAGGATCACGACCATTCCGAGCTCATCTGCGCGGCTGAGGATTCGATCGAGCCGCTGCATGTACGACGGTCGCAACTCGCCACTCTCGGTGAAGGCCGAGTTATGCCAGGGTTGCTCACGAGAATATCCTTCGGGGCTTCCTCCTTGCAGATTGATCGTGAACGCGATCACCCCGTGCTCGAGCCATGTCGGCATCGCATCGATGAACTCTCGCGTGTTCCGCTCGGCGTCCCAGCGACCGGTGTCGGGGTACGCCCAACGCTCGACGGTCTCGGGGTTCAAATCGTCGAACACGCCTTGCACCATACGGCTGTTCATCAACAGCCCCTCGATGGCCTGGCCGTTCCAGATCCGGCCCTGATAGGTCGGTGAGCCATTGACCAAGAATTTTTCTCCTGCAATCGTCACTACCGTGTTCCGTTCGACCGGTTGGCCGGAGACCGGGCCGGCTACGATCGCGTTGATACCGACAAACAACGCGATCGCGGAGACCCGCATAACGGCGGAAATCGATTGCCATGTTGACGACGCTGAGGATAGGAATTGTGAGCGGCGAACAAATCGAGGTTGGAGGTTCATGAGTAGCAAATCCGAATCGTAGATGGGAAAGAATCGGGAGACGGCCGGCAGACAGAGTCCGCGAAAACTCAATGATGATAAGCCATCCGCCCCGCCCGCTGTCGTTTTCCAGTACGATAACGTCCGCCAGGGGCAGCTCGCCTCCGCCAAGTCGGTTTCGACGGCGCGGGAGTGAGTTCCCGTTGGAAACGATTGAGTGCGAACTATGCAAGGAGATTGAATCATCGCCGGGCAACATCTCGAGCTCCGCAGCGGGGCCAAGCTGCCGACCGTCGGATTGGGGTTGTGGAAGATCGATCAGGCGGCGACAGCGAACGTCGTCAGCGAAGCGATCGCCTGCGGATACCGACACTTCGACGCCGCTTGCGACTATGGCAACGAAGCCGCAGCGGGCGAAGGGTTGCACCGCGCGTTCCAATCTGGCGGCGTCAGCCGCGACGACGTGTGGGTGACGTCGAAGTTATGGAACAACTACCACCGGGCCGAACATGTCCGGCTGGCGTTGGAAAAATCGCTCACCGATCTGCGACTCGACTATCTCGACCTGTACCTGATTCACTTCCCGATCTCGCTCCGCTTCGTCCCGCTGGAAACGCGTTACCCGCCGGGATGGACCGACGACCCTGACGCGGAGACGCCGCGACTGAACCCCGACCCGGTGCCGATCCGTGAGACATGGGAGGCGATGCAGGACCTGGTGTCGGCCGGATTGGTTCGTGAAATCGGCGTGTCGAACTTCGGGGTGTCGCTGTTACGCGACCTGCAGTCATACGCGTCGATCCCGCCGGCGGTGTTGCAAGTCGAGATGCACCCGTATTTGACGCAGCAAAAATTGTTGCGGTATTGCCGGCAGACGGGGATCGCGGTCACCGCGTTTTCGCCGCTGGGGGCGCAGTCGTATTTTCAACTCGGGATGGCCGATTCGGGCGAATCGGTACTCGAGCAACCTGTCATCGGCGAGATCGCTCGGCGTCTGTCGCGGACACCGGCTCAGGTCGTGATGCGGTGGGCCGTCCAACGCGGCACAGCGGTCGTGCCGAAAACGAGCAACCCCGAACGGTTGCGGGAAAACTTGCAGCTGTTCGACTTCGTGCTGAGCGACGACGAGATGGCTGCGATCGACGGCCTGAACCGCGATCGTCGGTTCAACGACCCGGGCGATTTCTGCGAGGCGGCCTTCAACACGTTTTTCCCGATCTACGAGTAAGGGTCGACCGCGAACCCAATCAAGTCAACTCGAAGTAGCGCATCGTCGGGTCTTTCCGCCGCGGCAGAAGTAGCCTGATCGGCCTGGCCGGTGCCGGCCACGATGCGAGTCGGCTCGAGGTCAGACATTCACGGCGGCACTGGGACGCTCGCCGACGACCCGAAACGGGACCGGACTCGAGGGGCCGATCGTGATGTTGCGACGCCGCGGTACGGCGGGTAGCGGGTCTGTCAATTCGAACTCGAAACGCTTGACCAGCGTGCCGAGCACCATTGCCATTTCGTAGCTGGCGAAGGCAGCGCCGATACAGCGTCGATGTCCTCCGCCGAACGGCATGTACTCGAACGGTGAATAACTCCGCTCGATGAATCGTTCGGGGCGAAACGATTCGGGGTCGGGATAGGTCGCCGGGTTGTGATGGGCCAAGACCGTCGACAAGCCGACCGCCATCCCGGCCGGCAAAGTGTAGTCGCCCAGCCGCAGTGGGGCTTTCAATTTGCGGAGCGTTTCGGTGACGATCGGATGGATCCGCAGCGTTTCCTGGATCGTGGCTTTCAGATAGGGGGCCGCCGCCAGCTTAGCCGGTGAATCGTCGTCGAGTGAATCGAGCTCGCGACGGAGTTGGCTGAGCACGCCAGGGTTACGGTATAGGTGATCGATCGCCCAAGTCAGCGACAATGCCGTCGTTTCATGCCCCGCGAACAAGAACGTCATCAGTTCGGAATAGATGTGCTCGCGTGTGATCGGCTGGCCGTCTTCGTAGGTCGCCGCACAGAGCATCGACAGGATATCGTCACGATCGGTTTCGGATTCGCTCCGGTCAACGATCACCCGATCGAGCAATTCGAACAGTTCGCGTTTGGCGGCTTCCCAACGATCCCACGGGCTCAGCCCCCAGCAAGAAAAGTGCGCCTTGGGGGTGAAGAACAGCAACGGATTGGCCCCGGCGACGACACGCCGGCTGGCGTCCATCAGCCGCATGACCAATTCGCGGTCGTCGCCGCCGAAGATCGTCCGCACGATCGTTTCCAGCGAGATGTCGGTCATCAGGTCGAGCGCTGTCAGCTCACCGCGCTGGCGATGGGCCGCAAATTGTTCGACGACGATCTGACGGATACTGTCGCCGTAGGCCTTCATTCGGTCGCCGTGAAACATCGGCATCATCAAACGTCGCTCACGGCGATGCGGATCGCCCTCCAGGATCAGCATCGACCAGCTCCCCATCAACGGCACCATCGTCCCGGTCGCGAAGGGCGAATAGATGGCGGGGTCTTGACCGTGGATCGTGCGGATCAGATCTTCGCGGCCGGTAACGACCACCGGGCCGTTGAGCGCCCGGAGCAGAAACGGGTCGCCATATTGCTGGACCCAACCCTCCATCGCTGCCCGCGGCTGACGGATCAGCCGCAGGGTGGGGAGCCAAGAACCGCGGGGCCCGGCGGGCAACCGCGGGGCGGCGACGTCTTGGCTTCCGGTGACGTCTGGAGTGCCGGCGGTCGAGGGAGGACTTGCCAACGTTTCGCTCACGAGTTGGGGGTGAGTGTGACAACGGGACCGGCGATGTCGCTTACGTCTCGGCCGGTCAACGGCGCCGCGACATCAGGAACACGCCGCGGTCCTCGCGACCGACGAAATCGGCCCGAAAGCTATCATGGCTGATCCGAGCCGTGGTCCGATAGGTGCCTAACAGCGGCATCCGTTTGGCCGAATGATAGAGGTCGGAGGTGCCCGGGACTCGAGTCAGCGTAGTCCGGTAGGCGAACGGGATTACGACGGCGAAGCGGCCATAGAACAGAGCCCGATAGCGATCCGGGCCGAGCGGTCGAATGCGAGCCCCCAGCGGTCCCCGATGCCCACTCGTCTGGCTCGACCATTTTCCCCGCCAGACTCCCGCCGGTTGGCCTGTCGGGCTACCGCCCCAGCCACCTTGGGCCGCATTTGCCGGTAGCAAACAAGCCGAAAGGACCAAAATCACGGCCGGCAAAACCAGCATCCGGGAACGGCGGCAGAATCGCTTCATCGGGAGTTTCCTGGGGGTAGGGTGGGATGCGGGACGGGTCGGGCTATGGCGTTGTTCGGAGCCGCCCCCTTTAACTCAAACGTTGAACAAACCTATCATCTTAAATCGAAAAAGATGCATGTGCGGGATAATGCCAACTGACTTTTCACCCCCCCGGGTTTTCCATGTCTGATCGGATAACGCCGTTGCGAGATTCCGCTACCAATGACCGTGGCGAAGTACTCGCGCGGAAGATCGTGCTCTCCGGCGTCACCTTCGACGACGTTCTGTTGATGCCGCGATACAGCGAATGTGTACCGAGCGAAGTCGATGTCGGAACCCGATTGACCCGGCGAATCTCGCTAAAAATCCCGCTGCTCAGTTCGCCGATGGACACGGTGACCGAAGCCGAGATGGCGATCGCACTGGCTAAGGTGGGTGGTTTAGGAATTGTCCACAAGAACCTGTCGCGTCAGGAACAGACCGAAGAGGTGTTGAAGGTAAAGCGGTCGGCAAACGGGATCATCATCGATCCGGTCACGCTCAGTCCCGACGAGCGGGTCGGTCGCGCCGCCGAATTGATGGATCAGGCCAACGTCTCGGGGATCCCGATCGTCCAGGCCGATCGAACACTCGCGGGGATCCTGACGAGGCGAGATCTGCGATTTTTGGAAGACCCTGAATTGCCGATCAGCGCCGTGATGACCCAGGAAAACCTGGTGACGGCTGTAGGGAATGTGACGCTTGAGCAAGCTGAGAAGATTTTAACGGCAAAAAGAGTCGAGAAACTTCTGCTGGTTGACGAAGATAGAAAACTGACGGGACTGATCACGATTCGCGACATCGACATGATGAAGCGATTCCCTCATGCCTGCAAAGACCAACAAGGAAGGTTACGGGTCGGAGCGGCGGTGGGGGTCCACGATTTCGAGCGTGCGGAGAGCCTGATCCGCCAGGGCGTTGACGTCCTGGTGGTCGATTCGGCTCACGGGCACAGTCGAAACGTGATCGAGACGGTTCGCGAGATCAAGGAGCAACGAGGCTGGGACATCGACGTCGTGGCCGGCAATGTCGCCACCGGCGAAGGGACTCAAGCGTTAATCGACGCCGGTGCCGACGCCGTCAAGGTGGGGATCGGGCCGGGATCGATCTGCACGACGCGGGTGATCAGCGGCATCGGGGTTCCACAGGTGACGGCGATCGCCGAGGCGGTTGCCGTGGCCGACAGACAAGACATACCGGTCATCGCTGACGGCGGCATCCGCTTCAGCGGTGACATTACCAAAGCCATCGCCACCGGGGCGAGCACCGTGATGATCGGCAGCCTGTTTGCCGGACTGACCGAAAGCCCCGGTAAGTTGATCCTGTTCCAAGGACGGACCTTCAAGTCTTACCGCGGGATGGGATCGATCGGGGCGATGGTCCAAGGGAGCAGCGATCGGTACCGACAAAAAGACACCGCGGCGGGAAAATTGGTTCCCGAAGGGGTCGAAGGTCGGGTGCCGTTCAAAGGTCCGCTGAGCGATTACGTCTACCAGTTGGTCGGCGGGTTGCGAGCGGGAATGGGTTATTTGGGTACCAGGACGATCGATGAATTGCGTCACGACGCGCGGTTCATCCTCGTCAGCGCGGCGACGGTGAGGGAGAACCACCCGCATGATATCGCGATCACGCAAGAAGCACCGAATTACAGCCCGGAGGTCCACTCGGGCGACTCGAATTAGCCTCGCCCTGCTGCTCGGCCTGGGCAGCTCCCTCGGCCCGGGCGGCTGGTTCTGCCCGGCCCGAGCGGCCGATCCGGTGCTCCGCCCGGTTCCCAAGTTCGGCGGCACCAGCGTCCGTGACCCACAGCGTGTCGCGGCCACGGCACCCACCCGGTCGACGCCACCTCCGACCCCCACCACGGGACAGCTGCGATGGCGGACCAGTGGCGAAATCGCTCCCTCGCGACCGTCACTGCCGGCACCAGAACCGGTGACCTTGCAGTCAGCCGCCACCGATCCGGCGGTCGTCCAAGCCCACTCCGAGCCGGCTGATTCGGTACCGGTTAACCCGATCCGTAGTGCTGCCGCCGATTCGAATCGAGTCAGCCGTGTCCAGTTCGAATTGCCACAGCCCGACGCTGAGCGACCGAACGATGCATCGGCAGCAGCTCCGCAAGATACTGCGGGCGAGCAGCAACCCGCCTTACCGCCGGCACTCCGATCGCCGGCGGAGCAGTCGCAACCATTGCCTGACTTTTTTGCCGACCCGTTCGACGACCTGTCGCCGCCGCAACCCGAGTCGGCAGCGCCACAATCGCCGCGGCAGACTCCACCAGCGACCGACGCCGACCTGACCGATCCGCTCCCACTCCCGCTGCCGAACGAACCTCAGGCGGCACCCGAAGAGACCGACACCCGGCCGGTCGACCCGCGGGAGGAAGGTTCGCTCCGCCGCGAGTTGGAAGATTTTGAGATGCCGCGGCGCTCGGATGACCGGCGACCGGCCCCACTGATGGACCGCGATTATGGCGACGTGAACCTCGTCAAACCGGCGGCCTTTTCGTGCGACGATTTCCGCGGCAGCATCGCCGCGGCGACGATCCAAAAAGTATCACTCGATATTTCGCCACCGTTTCGGCCCGACGTGATCGAACTCGACGAGTACGAACGGATCAAACGCCGTTTTGACGAGCAGCAAGTAGTGCGGGACTGGCAATCGATCGACGGCCGCAAGTTGGGGCGTGGCCGGATGCGAAATCTGGCTTACGAAAAAGTGGTCATCGAGACCGAGTTCGGGACGCTGGAGGAATTGCCGATCAACCGGATCAGCGAAGCCGATCTGGCGTACGTTTCGGCACAGTGGGGATTGCCTCAAGAATGCCTGATCGAACAACCGCGGTACCAGCCGCGACGTTGGACAGAGGCATCGATCACCTGGAAAGCCTCCAACCTGATGCACAAGCCGCTGTATTTTGAAGAAGTCAACCTCGAGCGTTACGGCCACACCGCCGGACCGTGGCTACAGCCTGTCGTCTCCTCGGCTCACTTCTTCGCCAATATCGCGGTGATGCCGTATAAGATGGGGGTTCATCTTCCGGGCGAATGCCAGTATGCGTTGGGCTATTATCGTCCCGGCAACTGTGCCCCTTGGATCACCCCGCCGATCCCGTTGAGTCTCCGCGGGGCCTTGTTCCAGGCCGGAGCGGTAAGCGGCACGGCTTGGGTCATCCCCTAGTCGCGTAATCCCTTGTTCAGATCAGGGCGATAAAATGGTCGGGCAAATCGGTTGCCGGGCCCGTGGGGGCGAACTATGTTGAAGCATCAGTCTTGCCCTACTTCTCGCCCTGTCGCTCCGACTTTTCCGAGAGCGACTTAGTGATCTGACAAGGAAACCTCGGCCATGTCCCGATCTCGGTTCGTCTCCGCCGGCCTCGCCTGTGCGTTATCGGCTTGCATCACGATCTTGCCGGGGGCCGGCGTCAACGTTGCTTCGGCCCAACAAGCGGTGCTGAACGAAATGTTCGGCGCCGGCGTCCACGCGTACTACGCCAACGATTACAGCCGTGCCTATGACGCGTTGACCCGGGCGATCGACGGCGGCATCAAGGACCCTCGCGCCTACTATTTCCGAGGATTGACCAACGCCACGACGGGTCGTCCCGCGGAAGCCGAAGAGGATTTCCGCAGCGGCGCCGAACTCGAAGCCGTCGGCAACTTTGGCGCTTCGGTAAGCCGCACTTTGACCCGTGTTCAAGGGCCTCAGCGAATCGAAATCGAACGCTTCCGCACGCAAGCCCGATTGCAAGCCCAGGCCGAAGGGGTGGCTCGTTCGGAGCGTCGCTATTCCGAACTCCGCCAGTCGGAAGAGAGCGTGCTGCGTCGACCGCCGCAACCGAAAACGCCGCCGGAGATTCCGGGTACCCGCTCCATTTTGCCGCCGGCCGATGGCCCTACCCCATTCGACGACGATTCATTGGCGACCGGCGAACCGCAGGTGCAGGCCGAGGACGCATTGGAGGGAACGATGGATGATCCGTTCGCCGACGACGCCCCGGCTCAACCTGCGGATGCGGCTGAAGCCGGCTCGGATCCCAGCGAAGACCCGTTCGGAGCCCCGGCCGATAACGATGATCCCTTCGGCGGCGATCCCTTTGGTGCCCC
>SKZY01000451.1 GCA_007127095.1 Planctomycetaceae bacterium | reverse complement strand
CGGTGCATCAGCGCAGTGTCCCGCTTCGACAGCACGACCAACAGCGCCGCTGGCATGTCCTTCATGTACGCTCGCTCTCGCGAGTAGACAGCCAACTTCGCCAGGAACTCGTTGTCGTCGACTTCGTCGATCAGCTTTCGCATCGCGTCGAGCTGATTCTGAGCCGTCGCGTAGAAGACGTTACCGAACGTTCCGGTCGCCGCCATTTGCGCAAGTGCGTGCTTAGCGGTGAACTTGTACGCTGGGCCGCCCGCTTCGTTGACGGTAGTTGCCCGAGGTAGAACGCTGGTGATGCTTGAGAACAGACTCTTGTTAGCCATGGTAACCTCCTGCAGTGAAAATGATCCGACGAAGTGTTGGCCAGAGATTCCGTCCGCATCTGTGGAGAAGCGGACGGGGCGGGGTTCGAACCCGCTAAACCTTTGGGTTTTTAACCATGTACTCCGAACCGGCAGCCGAGTGTGTTCCAAATTATGTGGTGGGTTGTGATGCAAAAAACGCGATCGACGAAGTGGTGACCAGAGGTTTTACGGCGCTCTGCCAACTGAGCTACGGCGCTGCGAGGATCGCATTTGCGCCGGTGGGACTCGAACCCACGACATCCGGCTCCTAAAGCATGTACTCCGAATCGGCAGTCGATCGTGTGCGTTTTTATTTCTTCTTCTGCTGCAAAGGTTTTCGCATTTGCTTCCACACGTGTCGGCCGCTGTCCCGGTCGAGCCGGACCAATTGCAGCTGACGCGTGTCGACGGCGAAAACGTCACCCCTGGGTCGTTTGACGTAGACAAAGGGCAAGCAGACGGCGACAACCTTGTAGGGTTGGCCAGCGTTCGGTGCCATTAAACGGATCCGAACAGGCTCGTCCGGTGGAAGCGTCGCTGCCGAGCAGCACCACAGGAAGGATGGCAGTTCCACAACTTCGTTCAGAACGGCGACGTAGTCTCCGTGCTGGATGTCTTCCCCCGCGATCCGTGCTGCGACGGTCATTCCGGGAGCGAGTCTGGTTTGAGCTTTCATCGTTTCACAATTAAAGTTGAGTCAGCGCGAGTCGTGTGTCCAAGATTTCATCGTGTGACGAGCTTTGGCTACTCGTTACCGGTAATCCGCATTGCGATGATGTTCATTGGCACACGCATTGTTTACGCCTTCAACTGAGCGAATGTGAAACACAACCGACGAAGTGATGACCAGAGACGTAGCGCTCTATCCGATTGAGCTACGATGCGAGCGAAGCAAGCACCGACGGGACTCGAACCCGCAACCTCTCGGTTAGCATCCGATGTACTCCGAATCGGCAGTCAGTTGTGTTTGACGACCAGCCAACGAGGTGTAAGCTCAGACACGCTTCACTTCACAAGAGAGATGTAGTCCGGGCCGGCAGTTGGCTGGCCAAAACGCTGGTGGGAGTCGAACCCACTTAGACCGGGTTGCAGCCGGTTGCCTCGCCGTCTGGCTCCAGCGTTACTTGTTCGATATCGCTAATTGATATCAAGCGTTGCGATCACGTGTTCCCGTCTTGATCCGTGATAGCATTCAACCACTCGACGGTCACACGGGAACTGACACAGTCAGTAATCCGACCGAGGAACCAGGCCAAAGGTTCACGAGATTTACCCGCCGTGCATCCGTCGATGATCAGGAACGTGAGAAACAGGTCCCAATCCGACACCGCGTGGATCAGCTCTTCTAGCCTGTCGCTGTAGTCTTTTCCTGCCTTGTGCTTGTGCCACAACGCGTACGGCTCGTCGTGCAATTGCACCATTGCAAGAAGGTCGCTGTCGTTGGTGTATTCACGCAGGAATTGGCAGGCGAGCGACGCGTGGCTGCGGGGGTGCCGTATCGGTACACCCTGCTGAGCTTCTGACTTAAAGGTGTCGTGCGTATGGATCAGGATCCGCAGTTTCCAAGCCTCTTCGCTGGAGAGCCGCGGCCGCAATTGCTCCAGGTTTTCTTCGAGCTCTTGAATGTGCTGTCGGATCGCACCTTCGGGATGCCCCGGCCGCGGCTGTCCCCACTGAATATTGCGTTGATACCGCTGGTCCGCCTGGATCTTGGCGAGGATCTGTTCGTACCGACTCATCATCTCTCCCGCATGCCTGACCAGCCATTACGAAACCCGCCTTCGACCGCTGGGTGCTAATTTAACAAGTGTTCTCGCCAGGAATCGAACCTGGTCTACGACCTCCGCAAAGTCGCGTGCGATCCGGCACACTCCGAGAACATTTTCAAGAGCAGCTCCTTTTCGAAGCCAGTAACCCGCCCAGGAATCGAACCTGGTCCGACAGTTTCGAAGACTGCCATGCTGTCCAGCACACCCGCGAGTCGCCTTGATTAAATAGGTCAAAAGAGCCGACGACTGGATTTGCACCAGCATGCTCTGCTTTACAAGAGCAGCGCCTTTCTGCATCGAGCCACGTCGGCTTGGAAAGTGGCTCCGCACCAGGGTGCGGAGCCATCGATCAGTCAATGAATGCGACATGTCGCATTGCCATTGACTGGTTCTCTGTGTTCATCAGGACTTGGTGCCATCCGTTCAAGACGATTGTCTTGTGATCCGGGTGACGAACTCGTCCACGAACAAACACGCTAGGGTTTCGGCGCTGGGCAACCCAGTGCATATGACGAAGCTTTGGATCTCGGATCATTAGCCGCATCCGCTCTGATTCGGTCACGCCTTGCGGGAAACCCGCTGCGAGATAAACCAGTTCGCCGCCCTGGCGGACGATCTCCTCGCACAGGTGAGGCTTTCCACCACCGCGTGCGATCGGTTCGTTCCGCAAAACGAGACGTTCGTTGAATAACGAATCGTCGGCCACGGGAACGAAGAACCACTCACCCTGGCGGATGAACGCTTCGTTGCGTCGGCGATTTCGCTTCCGCGGCTTCACGCCGAGGCGAGTTTCCATTGCCCGCACGACAATCGGCTTCAACGCGTCAAATGCCGTGCGGACTGTTGAGACGGCAGCACGCTCTGGCACCGCAGCCACAAACCAATGTCGCTCGTCGTGTCCGCACAGAAACTTGTGCTTTCCGTCCTGTTGGTCGGCCATCAGCAACAGGTGTCGCATGGGTGGTTGAACGTCAAGGACACGAGTTTCCGCTAGCTTCGGTGGACCGATTTCGATGTCAAAGAACTCACCGTCGCCATCATTTCGGATGTCGATGGAAATTCCTTCAATTCCATTTCGGCGCGGAGCAGGATGGATCTTCGCACGAGCGCCAATCCGCGTGAATTGACGCTCAATTAATTGCATGTTCATGACATTGCTTTCTAAAAGTGTCACACACGTGGATTGACGCCGGCGGCCAACGTGGCCGCTCAAATTCGCGTCAGTAGCCCGACCAGGAATCGAACCATCGATCTTCTGGTTGTCACCCAGACGTCTTTGCCGCTGGACCACGCGATCGTGTCTTGCCGCTTCGTTTCAATGACCGAGGTGGGAGTCGAACCCACAAAGTCACGAGCCTCTCATGCTCGCCGCTTTGCCAGTTTGCGTACCCGGCCGACAGTAACGAAATGCAGTAGCGGGTTCGGCAGTCGCACCCGACGTTCCAGGCTTATGAGGCCCGGATGAGCACTGGCTCACCCGCGATGTTGTTCCCAGTCAAAGTAGCCAAGGCGAGAGTCGAACTCGCACGCCGCTGGGGCACGACAGTCTGAGTGTCGCGTGTCTACCGGTTCCACCACTTGGCTGAATGTCGAAGTGACCCGTGCGGGAATCGAACCCGCGCCGCAAGGCTGAGAACCTTGTGTCCTGCCGCTAGACCAACGGGCCGTGTTGCATGGGTAGTGAAGGAATTGAACCTCTCGTCGGCCACCTCGCTTTTTTTCCGACAACTGCTTTACAGGCAGCCGCGAGGATCACCACCCTTGAAGTAGCGCGAGAGGGAGTCGAACCCACAAACAATCACGAAGGTTTGAGCTTCGCCGCTTTTCCGGTTTGCGTATCGCGCCGTTGTTAAAGCGTCCCCGATCGGATTTGAACCGACGACCTCTTGCGTGACAGGCAAGCGAGCACTCCGGGCTGTTCCACGAGGACATGTTTCAAAAGTACCCAGGGCAGGAATCGAACCTGCAGTCATCCGGGTTTAAGCCGGACCGCTCTTCCGATTGGCGTACCTGGGCGTGGCCGACAGTAGTCCCGGATGGAGGCGAACCATCGTCTCTTGGATGTGAACCAAGCATGGTTGCCGTTGGACCACGGGACTGCCTTTCAAAGTGGACCCACTGGGAATTGCACCCAGATCTCCGGCTTGCGACACCGGTGTCTTCCTGTTGGACGATGAGCCCTTGTTGTCTCAAAAGCACGTCCCCAAGGATTTGAACCCTGACAGGCTGGGTTGGAATCAGCCGTGCTACCGCTACACCAGAGACGCGTTGTTGGTCATGCCAAGCGGAAGCCGTGAGACTCGAACTCACAAGCGGATCGCTCCGCCACCTGTTTTCAAGACAGGCTCCTCATCCGGCCGGATGACTTCCATCAAGCGCTCCTGACGAGGATCGAACTCGCCGCAACCTGATCGACAATCAGGTTCCACCACCAGGTGGACTCAAGAGCGTTCACAAGCACACAGGGTGACCGATCGGAATTGAACCGACATGGACTTCGTTCACAGCGAAGTTCCTGAAACCAATACAGGACGGCCACAGCACCGGAGACTGGAATCGAACCAATGGACTCCTCGTTCAGAGCGAGGTGCAGCGACCAACAACTGCTACTCCGGCGTTTCAAGGCTGAGTCAAAAGCACTCCGTCCGGGAATCGCACCCGATCTGCGAGCTTCAAAGGCTCGCGCCGCGTCTACGCACCGGAGAGAGTGTCCTGCGGGAATCGAACCCGCCTGCTCGGATTGGAAGTCCGACGCCTCTGCCGATCGGCCAAGGACACACGCATTTGAGAAGCTCCGGCGGATGGACTCGAACCATCACTCGTCTCCTTAACAGGGAGCCGCCTTACCATTGGGCCACACCGGAGTTTGCAAGCGCCCAGCGGGAGTTGAACCCGCACTTCCGCCATGGCAAGGCAGCAGGCTACCGCTACATCATGGGCGCAAAATTGCATCACAACCAAATTGTCAAAGATCGATCAGGCCGAGGCCTGCTTAGGGCACCGAGCCGGAATTGAACCCGCATCACCTCGTTACGAGGGAAGTAAGTCGGACACCTCGGAGTCGAACCGAGACCCTCCTGCTCCCAAAGCAGGCGTGCTCCCATCTGCACCTGTATCCGATGTTGTGTTTGCGTTCAGTAGTCCGTGCGGGAGTCGAACCCTGCCTGTCTGGCGTGAAAAACCAGTGACCTCACCCGAAGTCGAACGGACCGTTTCGTTTTCGTCGTTTCATTTACTCGCACCACTCCAGTCGGTGCGTACCTTCAGCGCAAGTGGGCCGGGAGGCGCTCGAATCCTCGTCTGCGGTTCTTCAGACCGCCGCTAGACCGTCTCAGCTACCAGCCCAGGTTTTGTCTGTCGTTGAGTTCGCCCGTTTACGAAGCCACGAAAAAAGGCCCGGTGTCGCCGTGACACCGAGCCTCCATGGAGAAGCCGTTTCGCTAGGAAACGTGTGTCACATACGCAATCGCGTGCGCGGGGCGGTATTCAGCGGTTGCCCGCCGAAATCGCTTTCATGTATCCGCTCGGGTCGACTGGATTGCAGTTTCGCTAACATCAGAAAGCTCGCTACCTGCTTGATGCGTGGATGTGACTAATGGGTTCTGAAGAGATAGACGCGTCAGCCTCTATCAGGTTCGGCAAAAAATCAGCTTCGAAAATTAAGATGCGCTTCGCCGCCGATTTATTTTCGTCGAGCCGACTGGGAAAGCGAAAAGTTCTTGCTGATAGGCTGAGAACGAAGCGAGCTTCATGCAGTACTCGCGCTTTCTGAAAAGGCACTTCCTTGATTTGTGTTCCCAGGCTCTGAGGCGATTGTTAACCGTCTTCCCGCCGGGCTGCGAAGTAGTCGTTGACGGCACGACGCAGGCCGGCCGGGGCGGCGGACGTCCAGGTGAGTAGACCGTTTTGGTCAATGGCGAGGTCACGCGTGGGGTCGACGTCGAAGTCGCACAGAATTGCATCCCGACTGATGTATTGGCGGTCATTGCGGTCGCCATTCCAAAGGTGCCGGATCGTTCCGGGCACGTAGTCGACGCGTGGCTGAAGGATGCCGTCCATCCACCGCTTCTCCGAGTGCCATTTTTCGCGACGCCGCAACATCGCCCCTCTGCTGGCGGCTACAATCGGACCCACGCTCGTCCTGCCGATCTCGGCTCCTTCGCTGCCTGAGAGGTTCCACCATGCGATCTCCGTTGCTGCTGGTCGTTTCGCTGCTGCTGGTGCCCGTGAGCATCCGTGCTCAGGAGCCGGTCGCTACCGAGGTATCTCCTGATGTTGAGGTTCAAGAAGCCCCCACGGACCAGCCGCCTCAAGTGAAAAAGTCCTACCTCATCGAACTGGTTGAGTTCCGGCTCGGCGATCCACCGCCTCCGACGCTCACTGCCGAGGAGATTCTCGACCGGCTCAGTCAGTCGGCGGAGGACAACGGCGTCGAGGTGAACCAGACGTTTCACCTCTCGGCGGTAGCGGGGCAAGAAAGCATGGCCCAGGTTCAACTACAGGCCGCGATCACAACGGGTGTTCAGCACGTGAAGGGGCGAGGAAGACCGGTTCCGCCAGTCCGTAGCCTCCAAGATATGAGTTTGGGCACAACCTTAGCCGGTGACGGCCGAGCCGGCGGATGACAAAGTTCGAGTCAGTGTGCGTTACGCAGCATCACGGATCGACGGCGAGAGGCCCGAAGACGGCCCACCGGACATCGTATCCTTCTCGCTGCAGTCGCAGTTGCTGGTCACTCCCGGCCAGCGAGTGCTCCTGGGCGGCGCAGGCGGTGCATCCGCGTCCTGCGCAGTCATTGCCGTCAATGAGCAATAAAGAAGACATTGTTCCCCCGAAAACGGCTCACGGGGCAACCTCTAAACCCGCCACGGCAAGAAGAAACCCGCGATGAACCCAGTTATTCACCCCCGTCCCATTTTCCTTCCCCGAGCAAAGAAGAAGAACGAATCGGGACGCCTCAGCTCAGAGAAGTGAGAACAGACACGAAACCCCCGCGTCTCCCCAGGATTGACAATGCAAAAACAAAATCCGAAGGCCCATAACCCGCATACCGGCACAGGTTTCCTCGCCGGTGAATGCTCGCTCGTAGTTCAAGCAACGCCCGAACTTTCCACCGCGGACAGCCAAACCGCAGGCAGGCGTCGTGCTGGACCGATGGCACACTGCTAAGGAACAGGCTAAGCTGCTGCTTGCGGCACGCGCGAACTGCCTCAAAACACCCGTCCCCCGCGAAGGAATCCGCATCAAAGACGCCTTCCCCCTTTGACTCGCCTTGACCCGTTTGACTCGCCCGTAGCGATCCCGAACTACATCGACTTGTAGCGTGCTAAAAGTGGAGCCCTCTAGATGATTCAAGCGGATGTGCGTTTCATTGTTGGTCGAACCGGTCAAGTCCTGAACAGGACGACGTTGAATCTTGATGCATCAGTAGTCGGTGGTGCAAGTGGCCCGTATGGCACCCGCCACCTACTTCAATTGGGCAGGCATTTTGATCACTACTACGATCGTCGGCGAACTTTGACAATCTGGCAGACGCATGGCATCTATTCGCAGTTACCAAATTTCAATGGAGATTTGAAATCGCACTCTAATGATGTCGTCGGCCAAATCGGAGAATGCTCAGGGGCATTGATAATGCGCCGCATTGTCGGGTTGAGCACTTCAGAGATAGAACCGTTGGTTGTGGACACGAATCGGAAAACGCCAGACTTTCGCGTTTACCTGCAGGCAAGTGCATTGCTGCAAATGGGCTTTGCTACGTTACCGATTACTTCGCCCGTCGAGTGGCCACTAGAAAGTAAGTCCAGGCCAAAAGATGCTGACTCGAGGAAAGGATTCTATGAAGCTCTACAACAAGTTGCAACGTTTTGGCTTTTTCGAAGCCCACAGGAACCGAGCGTCGTCAGTTACGGCTTGATTGCCGTTGCCTATGATAATCTCTCGCAAATAAATGTACATGTCGTCATGCCCGCACAGTCGGCAGACATTCAGGCGATCATCAATGACTTCCATTCGCAAAAATACTCAAGGAAGCGACTGAAGGAATTTCAAAGGAAGTTTGCTGATGGGGCATATGAGGTTCGAAGCTTTCTACAACATTGTCAGGAGTCGTAGATGCCGCCCAGGAATAACGCATACATTACGAACTGGCTTGCCGCATACTGCGGCGATGAAAAGGCACTTTTGCCGCAAGCTGTGCAAGCGATCAAGGAAAGGCAACGAATCGAGGATAAGAATGGATGGCCGTTAATCGATACTTCGTCTGAGAATCAACGATTGGTTCGCATGTGTTTCCCGGCATACATTGAAAACTTGGCTCCGCGCAACGACACTGCAAGTCGGATTATTGCTATTTCGAGCAAGACGGTCCGAGCCATCGTTGAACCGGTATCCGGCATTCAGTTTTGCATGCGTGGCTACCTCGTAGATTTATCAAGCGAACACAGATTCGCCATGCGTGTCATCGAATTTCAACGCGACTTTGGTTTGATACAGGATGACGTTGATGATCGCGAGGGCTCTTCTCGAGAAAGCGTCAGGAGTGACGATGCAACTCCCACGTATGCAGGGGTTGCTTATCCAAAGTCTCGGTCCTTTGTTGGGGAGATCAACTTTAGTGATTTCGCGTGCTTCGAGTTGAATGGTTTTATTACAAGTTTTGGCGTTAATGGCTGGAAAGATAAATTTCTCATCGATCTCCAGAGGATCATTGATCTGATTTCTCCTGAGTAATAGTGGCGGGCTGCGATTTTCATGAATGGTAAAACGATTTGAATCCATTTGGTAAATGGCTCGCCGTCCGAAATCTTAACCGCCGAGATCATGTAACCGTTCACGGGCCGGTGTGAGACTTCACGCGGCGACGGTTTCGGAAGTTTCCGTCGCTGGCAGTAGCGAGGGAGCGGGCTGGTCGGCGAACTTCGCCTTCATCGCCTGAACCAGATACTCGTAGACGTTACGATTCTGCAACCGACACGTCTCCGATACACTCAGAAGCCGCTCCAGGTAACGGCTTCCGCTCTTGGTTTGCGTACCGAAGCTCAACTTCCGATAGATCACCGCGGGACGCAGTGCACGCTCCGCCGTGTTGTTCGTCGGCTCGATTCCGATCTCGCGAGTGAATGTCCAAAGGTGCGCGCGGCCTTCGTTAAGCCCCTTACAAAACCCGATCAGCTTCTTGTTGCGACTGAACTGACCGCGCAACAACAATCGTCGGACTTCTTCCTCGATCGGTCGCACCGATTCTTGGAACTCCTTCCACTTGAGCTTGCCGGCTTTGTATTGCCGCCAGTGTTCGAACAGCTTTTTTTGCTGCCGCATCAGGTCATGGCCCAGTAAGCGTTCTATCTGACCATGTTGATGGGGTCGGTACGCTGGTGGGTTTCTTTCCTCGCACAGGAGAAACCCGTGCCCAAAGTTCCCGATCCGCAACTCGCTCAGCAATGGCGTGACCGACTTCGTCGATTTGAACACTCTGAGCTCACCGTCGCCGAAT
>SKZY01000071.1 GCA_007127095.1 Planctomycetaceae bacterium | reverse complement strand
CTTTGATGGGGCGGTTTGGCTGTGTTAGTCTGCGGCTTTCGCGTCTCGGAGACCAACGCACATGCCCCGACCACCGCGCGCCGACGAAGCGGGAGGACTTTACCACGCCCTGAACCGCGGCAACCTGCGAGCAGCCAACTTTCACAAAGAGATGTATTTTCTAGCCTTTGAGCGAATCCTTTATGAACCGCCGCTTTTATCACCTTGTCCGATGCCCCGCCTTCCCGGTTGGACCGGGCGTGTTAACGAGCCTCTTTCGGAGAAAGGATTGGCAGCGGTCCGACTATCGGCGCATCGTGGCAGGCCACTCGGGGATGAAGGTTGAGTGGAGTCGATCGCCCGTCGTCTCAACCTCGAATCAACGATGCGCCCCCGCGGCAGAAAACGGGTTCGCTTCCCCAACGAAGTTCCCGCTGACTTGTTCGGCTTGAAGAGCACACCGACAACGTCGTCTTGTCCCCGAGGGCAGGCGCGGTCGCCTCAGGCGTCCGCAGTCAAAAAGCCCGTGACCAAAGCGTGATGCTCTGTCGGCGGTTCCAACGCCGGATAAGACAGTGTGGAGCTTTCGAGCTTCGGATATCTACCAGGGTGGCGAGAAGGAACCCTTGAAGCCGCAGAGACGTGCTCTGAAGGCCGCAAGCCAGATGGACAACCGAGTCCGAAAAAACTACCCTCGCAGGTAGTGCGCTGAACGTACTCGCACGCTCAGAAAAGCAAATACAGCCATGACAGTGCTTTGATTTCCTGTACCGAAACCGAAACACCATCCGTGGTGGCGGTAAGTTGCTAACCTCGGCCCCGGTAATTGACCCGCGAGCGACCCGCACATTGCCACATCCCGCGTTCGCCGCTGATGCCGGTGGAACGCTCGCAGTTCGACCAGTCGAGCCGTCGGCGAAAACGGGTGACACCAGCCAAGAATTGGCCATCCCGGCCTTTCGTGGTCGCATCCCCTTGCCGAGCACCCAGGCTGAAGGGTTGCTAACGGGACAACGGGCATCAGTCCGCTTGATCGGCCGCGATCAATCACTCGGCGATTGGATCTGGAGAACCATCGCCAAGGCCAACGCGAGCTGGCAGACCGTGTCTCGACAGCTCCCACCGGCCGACTGAAGCCTCCGTCAACCGATCAACGAAATCGCCTGTCGACCCGCACTCGGCGGCACGACCCGCGGGCGAGCGTTGATCGCATCGTCCGACGCGGCTAGACTATGCAGCCCCGAAGCGTAGCAGGGATGCTGTCTCGCGTGCTCCGGCGGTCCCCTTTTCGTAAACTCGCCGAGCGAATCGACAGCATGGTGGCCCTATGCCGTAAGATGGGATCCTCTGAATGCGGGTCCGGCGAGATGAAGTGGCCGCTTGCCGGCTTCACTCACCTGGCCGCCAGTTCCCATCGCCTTACACAATCCCCTGAGGAATCCCATGAAATCTCGCGTATTGAATCGGCGTCGTTTCGTCCAGCTGGCTGGTACCGCGTCTGCCGCTCCGCTAGTGCTTCCTTCGCGGCTATGGGCTGCGGAGACTGCGGCCAACTCGCGGATCAACCTCGGTTTCATCGGTATGGGCAAGATGAACCAAGGGCACTTGGGCAATTTTCTCGGCCGCGAGCAGACTCAGGTGGTGGCGGTCTGCGACGTCGACACCAATCGCCGCGAACATGCCCAGCAGCGAGTCGAGCAACATTACTCCAAGCAGACCGGAGCGTCCTACAAGGGGTGCGAGGCATACAACGACTTCCGCGAATTGCTCGCCCGCGAAGACATTGACGCTGTGGTCATCGCCACGCCCGACCATTGGCACGCGGTGATTGCGATCGCAGCGGTAAAGGCCGGTAAGGATGTGTATTGTGAAAAGCCGTTGACCCATAACGTTCATGAAGCGGTGACGTTGACAAAAGCCGTCCGCGATTCGGGACGGATTCTGCAAACCGGATCACAGCAGCGATCGGACCGCGAGTTTCGCGTGGCTTGTGAATTGGTGCGAAACGGGGTGATCGGTCAAGTTCAATCGATCACGACAGCCTTCGGCGATCCGGCACCGGTTTACTCGCTGGGCGAAGAGCCGCTGGAACCGGGGCTAGACTGGGACCTGTGGTGTGGACCTGGGCCGCTCAAGCCGTACAACTCCGTATTGAGCCCGCGCGGGGTGCATGATCATTTTCCCAATTGGCGAATGACACGGGAGTTTGGCGGCGGGATGATCACCGATTGGGGCGCACACCACATCGATATTGCCCAGTGGGGCCTCGGCGTCGACGACAGTGGGCCGATCGAGGTGCGCGCGTCCGAGCAAGGGGCGGGAGCCAAACGCGGAGCACAGTTGGTTTATGCCGACGGAGTGGTCCTGACGCATGGTAACGGCAAGGGCGTTTCATTCTATGGCACCGAAGGCGAAGTGCATGTCAATCGCGGCAAGTTTGAACTGAGCCTCGGCGGCAAGGTTGTCCAGCGATACTTTGATCGCGATGAGGATAAGGACACAACGCTGGCCAAGGCGGTTGAGCAGGCGGAACAGGAATTCCTTAAAGACGCGAAAGTGCGGTTGTATCAAAGCCAAAATCACCGCAGCGATTGGCTCAGTGCGATCGAAAGCCGCAAGCCGCCGATCTGTGACGTCGCCATCGGCGCCGCATCGGTCATCTCTTGCCATTTGATGAATATGGCATACTGGCATAACGCCAGCTTCGGTTGGGATCCAAAGCAGCACCGCTTTGCCTCCGGAGGCGATCCGGCGTGGTTGACCCGCGACTATCGCGGTCCCTGGCAGGTGTGATGCTGTACGGGTTTGAACGGCAAAGGCAGGTAAGCGATGGGCACTACAATCCACTATCACGGCTGCATCGAGGATCGCGACCGCATCGAGGAGTTTGAGGTCCGCGTGCTCGATCTGGCTTGGGAGATCGGCGCTTCGGCCCAGGTCTGGCGGAGCGCCGCTGAGGAGGATCCGACGCGTGCCCGACGATTCGTGCCAGCCATGTTGCGACGTTTGCCTGCGCAGCCACAGCACCATTGAATAATGCCACGCGCTGATCAATACCGACGCATTCATATTTGTCGACTGATCGCGTTACCCGTCACTGGCCGTCGGCTGAGCGTTGTCGGGACGGGGTGGAGACGACCAACGCCGATAAGGTTAAGTCCATCGCGGTGGCGTAACGCTGCAAAGTGAAAAAAGTGGGGTTCGCGTCGGGATCGTTTTCAAGCCGCGAAAGTGCGCTGCGTTTTAGGCCGCTGCGGGCTTCAATGTCTGCCAGCGACAATCCCAGCAGTTCTCGCTGCGATCTCAGCGCGGCCACCGTGCGACCGACCTCTTGACGAGTGGCCTCCCACGCCCTTTTCCGCCGACGCGCTTCCTTCAGAATCAACTCGCGTGAGGTTTCCGATTCAAGGCGGGCCCGCTGCAGACGTTGCTGCTCCGCGGGGGTCAGCTCCCGATAAACACGTTTGCTGTCCGGCTGTTTCCCGTTCATTGGTTAAGCCCGCGATCGATGGAACCAGCGAAAATCGTCGGCTGCGTACCCACCGCTGTACGGCATGGGCGATCTCGATTCCGCAGCCTGAAGTTGTTCTGAGCGTGCCGGCCTTCCCACGGGATACCCGTGGGGGGGGCGCCCATCCCCTCGACAGCCAAGGCACCATCCGCTGGAGTCGACCAAAAAGTGGGGGGCATTCTCCGCATCTCCTTTCACTGGTCGCGTCAATCGAGTTTCCACTCCGGCGAGCTGAACCGCATGCAAACAAGTGGCGTCCGAAGGCAACCAATCAGTCGGTGACACTTTCTGTCATTCTTTCTATCGATCAGTGGGTGACACTTTCTGTCGCACGAAGCACCGACAGCTGGCTGGCATTGATCGCCGGGGCGCGATCGCCCTGAAAGGTGGCTGGCATCGATCGCCGCAGATCGCGAGCAATTCGGCGGCTGCTGAATTGTGCCTAAACGCCGATGACACCGCCACGGTGTATGCCAAGCAGAAGTCCGTTCTCCTATCCAGCGGTACTCCCTGGGCACGCGAACCGGCTTGCACGCTCTTGCTGTGCTTTAGTGCTCTGTTCCCGCGGACGTCCTTTCTCAATCGTGAAAAGACACAGTTCCGGTTTCACCTTGCAACCATCCGTCAAGATCGATCAGATGAAGTTGACGGCCTCGCTCGCCATCGGGCGCATCGATGCACACGAATCGACCGTCTCGACTGTATCGAGGGTGGGTGTCGACCCGCCACTCACCTCGGTATTTTTCACCGACAGGAAAATGGCCCAAATCGACCCGCCGGCCGGTTGCCAAGTGAAACAAATGCGGTATTTGGACCCTGGCTGGAGTTTGGGGATACGTATCGCTGAGAATCCACTCCCCACCCGGCAGGTAGGACGGGTGCCCGCCCGGGTCGAGTACACCCTTGCCGATCAAACGCAAACTCCCGCCATCTGGCTTGTCTTCAACGAGAAAGTTCGCCCACGCCTCCTCGCCCAGCAGATGCCGCGACTGCACCAAGATGTGCTCCGGGTCGCGCCAGATGAAGTGAGAAGCGTATCCGTTGGGAATGACGATCCGGATGTCCTCGCCTTCCGGATCGGCCGTGATCAACCGAGTCAGCCTCGTGCCATCCGGGTAGCGCCAGCGGTGCAGGGCAATGAACCGACCGCCATCGGGGCTGACCAGCAAATGATTGAAGTAATGCTTGATCCCCGATTGTGGCTTGGGGATCTCGCCCATCCGAGCGATCTGGTCGATCGACAAAATCTGTCGAGCCGAACCGGTCTGAAGATCAACCCGCAGAATTCCAGAGTCGGTCGGTGAGAGTTCCTCGGCATGAGGGTCCGGGATGCCCGCGTAGCCATAGCCGGGGCGAACGTCCTGAATCCTTGAAAAGTCGGTCGACACGGCCCAGGTGCCGTCGGGACTGACGGAGTAAATCGGAAACGGGATCGTGCGTCGCTCGCGTGTAAAAACATCCAGCAAGTGGCAGACGAAGCGACCATCCTGACGGTCGTTCCACAGGATTTGGGAATCGGACCCGGGCAACCACTGAAGCATGCAGCCTTGCTGCCAATTCCAAGCTCGGCTCGTTCCCAGTTCGATCCATTTGTCGCCGTCCTGCAGATCCACCATCCCGATCCGGATCTCGTCGTCGGCCGTCGGAGACCGATGTTCGAAATCGACCGACATCGCCAGCACATACCGATTGGTCGGGTCGAACTGGAATTTGTCGTAATATCCGAACCAGTGATGCCCAGTCCCATGGGTGATCACGCGGGACTTCGGAAACTCGGCACGCACCACAACGGCGGCAGGCCCCAACATCGTGCCGACCAAAACGAGCACCAGCCAACAGCCGATGCGAGTCCCCAAACCGCGTGGATGCGTCAACGTCCCGCAGCGCAGCGAAACCCCGCTGCCAGTCGAATCAGCGACCTGTCTGCCGCAACGAGCCGTCCGACGTTCACCGCAAAGAGCCATCCAAGAAGCCATCGGTTAGCAGTCCTGAAAATCGTGATCCAGATGACGGAGTTCACCCGAGTCGCCACGCCAAATCCACGGACGCAAAACCGAGCCACAAATCCCCCCGTTGAACCCCCATGATACCTCAACCGACGGCCTCAACCGACGGCCTCAACAGCACACGGAGAGTGTCGTGCCACCCGCGATTCATGCCACCAGAGTGGCCCACCCTTTCAGGCTTCGGGACAGGTCGATCAGCCAGATGCGGCAATTGATCTGGTACAGGCTCAGGTATCGAGCGCCTGCCATTGAAACACCAAGGAGGGCAAGGGGATCGCCTGCAAGTGCGACTACCGTAGGCTGGCCTGAGTCGATCCGTTCAAGTTGATCAACGCCTGCTGAGTGATTTGCATCAGCCCCTCCCCCGCCCGCCCGAGATCGAAGGCCACGAAGCCTCGAAATCTGGGCCATTCCTTTCGTCCTGCCGTTTCATCCCGGGTACGTTGTTCTTCGCCGTTCTCTGCCCCTGAGAGTTTCGGCAGGCCGCCACTCAAACCACGACAAGCATGATCCTCTGAGCGTCAGTCGAGGAGACGCAAAATCGATAATTCCGTGGTAATGATTGGCAACTCAGCTTCGATCTATCAGTAATGAGACACGTGTCTCTCGTTGAAATCAACCTTTTTGGAAAGATCGCTGGTGAAGCAGAACTGGGATGCACTGGTGCAGCAAGAGGCTGAGGGGGTCGTGAATGCGGCCCTGCGCGTCCTGGGGAATTCCTCCGATGCGGAGGATGTTGCCCAGGACGTTTTCGTCGAGGCCTTCCAGCGCTGGACGGCGGAGGCGAACCACCGCTGGAGCGGATTGCTGCGCAGGATGGCGGTTTGCCGTTCACTGGATCAGTTGCGTCGGAGCAAGCGGAACAAAACGCTGCCGGACGTCCTGTGCGACTCATCGCAAACCGAGCCCTCCGACGACGCGATCGCTGGGGAGTTACCGGATGGATGGGAACTGCGATACTTTAATGGGCAACCCTACTTCATCATTCCCGTCAACAAGGGGCTCTTCCGCAGAATCTGTGGGTGAAATTGTAGAAGATTTGGCCGTACGGGCCGCTCGGCCGGGCCTTGCCAACAAGGGCAGTCGCTGCTCTTCGGTTGCGATTGGGACGCCCCGACGCGAAGGACGTGGTCCTGATGCTTCTCGCTGACGACACAGAAAGCGCTGAGTACCTCGTGCGGGAAGGCTTTTGATGCACGAACCTTGGCTACAGGTCGTGCATACGCGGCGAGCGGTCGCGGAGCAGGGTCGCAGCCAGGGCCGACCAGCCTGTCTGATGACTCGCCCCACATCCGCGTGCCGAGTCACCGTGATAGTACTCGTAGAACAGGACCAGCTCGCGCCAGTGCGGGTCGTCGGTATAACGGCGGTCGTCCCCATGACTGGGACGACGCCCCGACTCGTCGGGAAGAAATATCGTCACCAGCCGACGGGCAATTTCGTCAGCCGCCTGACCGAGCGTTTTCCAGTGACCCGATCCCGTCGGAAACTCAACCTTCAAATCGTTCCCGTAAAAGTTTCCGTACCGCCGTAACGACTCGATCAGCAGGAAGTTGACCGGGAACCAGATCGGCCCGCGCCAGTTCGAGTTGCCTCCGAACAAGCCGCTATCGGCCTCGGCCGGTAAGTAGGCCACCGTGTGATCGACATTACCCGCCCGGAACACGTAGGGTCGCTGAGTATGGACCCGGGACAGCGACCGCACACCGTAATCCGAAAGAAATTCGCTTTCGTCGAACAGGTATCGCAACAACCGTTCCAGCCGTTGCCGTGAGGGCAGCGAAAGCAGATAGCCTGGACGCTCCAGCGGAGCATCGGCGGTGGGCAGTTCCAGGTGACCGAGAACGTCTGAGCGATGTCGCACAAACCAGCCCAGCCGCCTGCGAAAGTCGGGCAATCGTTCCAACACTTCCCGCGAAATCGACTCGGCCGCGAACAGCGGGATCAGCCCGACCATCGATCGCACCTTGAGCGGGATTAGCTGGCCATCGAGGTGCAGGTGATCGTAGTAAAAGCCGTCTTCCTCATCCCACAGCCCGGTTCCGTCGAGCGTGTTGATGGCGTGCGTGATCGAAACGTAATGCTCCAGGAATTTATTGGCCATGTCCTCGTACGCTGGGTCGTCCTGAGCCAGCTCCAAGGCGATCACCAGCATCTCAGCACAGTAGAACGCCATCCATGCCGTACCGTCCGCCTGCTCCAGATGGCCGCCGGTGGGCAGGGCGTGCGATCGGTCGAACACGCCGATATTGTCCAGGCCCAGAAACCCGCCGGCGAACAGATGGCGGCCCGTCAGGTCCTTGCGGTTCACCCACCAAGTGAAATTGAGGGCCAGCTTCTGAAACGCCTGCTTGAGAAATACTTTATCCCGCTTGCCATCCCGCTCATAAACCTGACGACAGGCCCACGCGTGGACCGGCGGGTTCACATCGCCAAAGTTAAACTCGTATGCCGGAAGCTGACCATTGGGGTGCTGATACCAATCACGGAGGAAACGCAGCAACTGGTCCTTGGCGAACGCCGGATCGAGGTCGCCATGCGGGATCATGTGGAACGCCGTATCCCAGACGGCGAACCAGGGGAATTCCCATTTATCGGGCATCGAGAGTATGTCGCGGGCGAATAAGTGGTGCCAATCGTGGTTGGGGTGTGTCCGGTGGGCCGGCGGCGCGGGCTGGTCGGGATCGCCGCTGACCCAGTCGCGGACATGGTAGTAAAAGAACTGCTGGGACCAGATCAAACCGGCGTTGGCTTGACGAAACACCACTCGCTCGGCACCGTCCAACTGCGGTGCGAGGGCGTGATAAAACTGGTCCGCTTCTTCGACCCGCGATTGGAACTCGGTCTCGAAAGAATCGCTAAACGCGGCCGCTGCCTGGTCTGCGACGTGAAGCCGGAGCCGGACGGTCGCCGATCCACCTGGCGGCAGTTCAAGACAATAAACGGCTGCCGCCTTCGTTCCGCGTTCGTCAGGGTTAACCGCATCGGTTTGCCCGCGAACGATCCGATCGTGGAAGGCGTCTTTTACAAAAGCCGATCGGCTCTCAGAACCGTACAGGCGGTGCGCGTTCGTTTCGTTATCGGTGAACAGCCAATCCGGCGTGCCGTCCGCATCGAGGCGATATCGTCCCAGCGACGGGTGCTCGGCGATGATACCGTCACCTTCTCGCCACAACGCGGGCTTACCCCAATCCGCCTCATAGCCGCCGCCCCAACTCCACGTGTTGCGGAACCAAAGCGTCGGCAGCAGGTGCAGTGTGGCCGGCTCAGACGCATGGTTCGTGACCGTCAGGCGGATCAAGATGTCCTCGGCAGCGGCTTTCGCGTATTCGGCGACGACATCAAAATGCCCCGCGTCCAGAACCCCGCTATCGAGCAATTCGAACTCGCGGTGGTGGAAACCGCGCTCGGCATTTCGCTGCACCAATTGCTGATAGGGAAAAGCGACGCGAGGGTACTTGTAGAGGCCCTTCAGGTAGCTGGCGGTCGGCGTGGCATCGAGGTAGTAGTAAAGTTCCTTGACGTCCTCGCCGTGGTTCCCTTCCGGATTGGTCAGCCCGAACAGCCGTTCCTTGAGAATCGGGTCGTGGCCGTTCCAGAGGGCGAGTGCGAAGCACAACCGACACTCGCGATCGGTAATTCCCAGCAGCCCATCTTCGCCCCAGCGGTAAGTCCGGCTGGGGGCGTGGTCGTGAGGGAACGACCGCCAACTGTCGCCGTCAGCCGAGTAGTCTTCGCGAACGGTACCCCATTGTCGCTCCGACAAAAAAGGCCCCCACAGCTTCCAGGCTCCCGAATCGTCGGTCGCATCCGACACCCGCGTCTGTTCCGGGTTCGCATCATTCTGAGACATGTAAACTTTTCTCAAGTACCGAGGGAACGAATGGAGCTGACGCGCAGTTGGTTGCAACTTCCATGCATGGTCTTCCAGTCAATATGGAACGTGCAAGCACTGATCGCAATGACTGCGGTCCGCGGATTGTCGAAAGCCACCTTTTGCTTGCTGCCACTCATCTAGCCACTCCAACCGCCGGGCGTGGGCCGCAACCAGCTTGTCCTGAACCTCTGGCAGATTCCCCCGCTCACCACGGATGGCAAACCGACATAAGCCGTCGCATAAGTCGT
>SKZY01000320.1 GCA_007127095.1 Planctomycetaceae bacterium | reverse complement strand
GGGTGTGGCCATCCGGCGGTGAACGGCATGAGCCCCGAAATTTTGTATCTGTCGGATTCTGCCCAAGGTCTGTGCATACTGGAAGGCAATACCGCTCGCCGCGCTTCAGGCAAGCTGCGAGTGGAGACCCGGGGTCGCTCGCCCGCCACTGCAAATGGCGAAGCGACACCTGAGTCGACGGAGTCAACACGGCTACCTGAACTGGGCAACGTTCAATAACTTTCTCAAGGCAGAATCCGCTGGCCAATCCCAAACGGTTGACCGATCTGATTGCTGCGATGTCTCGTGAAGGGGGTGCGGTGTGACAAGTTTTGGCTGGGAGCCGGATGCGTTAACGGCGCACTTCGGGTCTGTGAGGGGGCGAACTCAAATGGACAATCACCTTCGCGGCCCGTTGACGGGTGCCGTGCGGCGACGGGGGGCATGTTGATGATGCATCCGATGGACTTGGGCGAGTTGCTGGAGGCCCGACACGGCCGGCCGACTGAACATCAGGCGGCTCGGAAGATCGCCATCTTCGCTGTCATGCCTGCGGCAATTGTGGGTCTGCTCGCCGGGACCCGGCTGGTTGGTTTAGCCGACCCAATAGAACGGCTTCTGTGGGTCTGCACTGCGACCGCGTTTGGGTCCGGCTTCGGTATCGCGTTTCTGGTGTTGGGTATCTACTACAGGTTTGGGTTCCGTCCGGTCGTCGTACTCGCGGATGCACTGGTGGTCGGTTTCACTGGACTTCTCTGCTGGGAAACGTTGCCCCTGTGGCACGGGCTTGTTCATCATGATCATGCATTGTGGGCGTTGCTATTGATCCCGCTCGGCGCCGTCGCCCTTCCGCTCTTCCGGGCCTGGAGCGGAAAGACGCGCGTCCGCGCAGCCGTGGGGCAGGCCGCAGAGTTCCAAACCGCCGAACCAAGCGGTGAACGGGAACCGCCGATGACGCGGGATTTGAAATCATAGTGCAGTGCGCCCGCCCCGTTAACGTTAAGCGCCCCCGAAGGAGTCTTTCGGCATAATGCTCAGCTGGGCGCGACCGGATCGCTGGGGCGATTAATCGCAAACTCGTCGGTCACATGAGTGTCGCATAAGCGAGTGACCCAACGACGGCCAAATGCACGACGACCACAGCCCAAAAGACGACCAGGAAGGATAGCTTTTTCGTTTTGTGACGGAAATGTTTTTGCCCGACGATCGCTCCGGGCCAGCCACCGAACAGCGCCAGGAGTTGCAGCGTGCTTTCCGGAAGACGCCGACCGCCGTTGACGGCACACCGCTTATCCCAGCCATAAGCGACGAAGCAGGCAACGCTCATCACGAGGACAGCGCTGAAGTAGATAAGCGATGCTGGCCCCATGCGATCACCCTGCCCTTTCGCTGCAATGGTTTTCGGACAGAGCTTAGTTAAACCAGACGGCGAAGCCGAAGAATTGGCCTCCGAAGACGCGCGTCAGGTTGCGCCAGGTCTCCGGCCGTGACAGGGTTCCCTGTTCGACGTAGGGCAACGCCGCCGTACCTTGAAGCATCATCACCAAGTCGAAATCGCCCGGCTCGCTGAAGAACCGCTTGAGGTTGACGCCTCGTCCCTGTTCGGGAATCTTCGCGACCGAACCGAACCACCCGCTGTAGTCACGCCAGAAGGGAACCAGCTTGCGGCCTTCGAGCAGGTCCTCCATCTCGACGAGCACGTCGTGCCAGCCGTCGATGAGTGGCCCCGTCACGGGAATTCCCAGTGCACCGGTCTGGTTCGGGTTGGGCAGCCATTCGCGGTCGTTGTCGGTTTCGGCCAAGATTAGCTTCCACGATTCTCGTGACGTCCGGATCATCGTCAAGAAATGTTGCCGTGCCGACTCCATCCGCCGCGGTTCTCGAAGCGGGAAGTCCATCAGATGGATCGCGGCGATCAGGTCGAGGACGTGGCGTTCGAACCCGTCGCGAGGGGCTGTGTCGAGCGGTTCAGTGACCGCCGCCGTCGATCGGTGCCGGGGGTAGAGCAGTTGGCCGGTGTGATCGAACAACGGCTGATGGTCATAGGCCAACACGAGATCACAGAAGCCCATCAGGAAGTGGCAATAACCGCGGAGCCAGAGCACGTCGCCAGCGTCGAAGTTCACCGGTAGGCTGTCGAGAGCCGCGACGGGGCGCCGCTGGGTGACGGCTGCGAAAACGGCCAACAACCGTTCGTCCGCCGCAGCTTGGCCGTCGCCGTTAAGATCGAGCCGGATCGCGGCGAGATCGATCGGCAGTTTCACGTCCGAGCCGAGGTCGACCTTCGCCAACTCCGCCTCCGCCCGGCTCAGTCCGGCTTGGAAATTGGCGAATAGCTGGCGAACCTGATCGTAGGTCACCGGCTCCGGATCGGGGTTCACGGGAACTGGAACCCGCAATACCGGCAGGTTGCGAACGGTTCCCCCCATCGCGCCGTAACGGTACTGGTCTTGCCCAAGCCGCTCGACCGCCGAGAAGAGATGAACGACGCCGAGGGCGAACCGCGCCTCAGCATGCTCGGGATCGGCAACCAGATGTTGCTGGAGGAACCTTTCGGCCTCGGCGAGCTGCCCTTGGCGTAACTGCTCGGCCAGCGTCTCGACGACCTCCTCGGCCGCCACTGCCGGAAAGCCTGCCAAACCGATGATGACCAACCAGACCGCCGTCGAACGCCAGTATTGGGCCAAGATTAACATGACACTTTCTCACCATGAGTTGACTGATGTTCCGCCCCAACGCCATACGACTTTCCCGGCGGCAAACCGACCGGTCCGAGCGTGAGCCGCGAGGGCGTGTCTCTCCATCAGTCTACACTCGCGGATCGAGCGGAGCAGGTGCGATCGTCCTCGGTGGACGCTACCTTGGGTTGAGTGTGCCGGAGCCGGAGCCTGACCTACCAAGACTGCCATGACCACTCACGACCGGAGCGGAATCACAACCCGGGCGGACGGCAAACTCCGCCGCGTCTTGCTCCGTGCCTGCCTCGTCTTATTCGGGCTGTCGCCGTTATTGGCCACGGAATTGACGCTGCGGATCTGCTCCTACGAGCGGCGTCCGATCCGGTACGACCCGTTCCTTGACCTCAGCCGTTTGCAGCCGCTGTTCGAGTCGACTCCGGACGGTCGCTTTCAAATCCCGGCATCGCGCCTGCGACTGTTCGCACCGGCGGAGTTTTCCGTCCACAAAGAGGCGAACACCCGCAGGATTTTTTGTGTCGGCGGCTCGACGACCCAGGGGGAACCGTATCGCCCGCCGACGGCCTTTCCGGAGTGGCTACGGCTTAACCTCGAGTTGATCGCCCCCGACATCGACTGGGAAGTCGTCAACTGTGGCGGGTTGTCCTACGCGACCTATCGCATGCTGCCGATCGTGGAGGAGGTTTTGGACTACGAGCCCGACCTGATCATCGTCGAGTGTGGGCACAATGAGTTTCTTGAAGAACGAGAGTTGTCGGGTTGGAAGCGAGTCCCTGGGGTTGCTGTGCGGGCGTTGAGCTACCTGCATTCGCTACGGGTCGTCGAGTACGCCTCGTCGAAGCTGACCGGGACGCGGGACCGGGAGCCCGATGTTCCGAAAACCCGCCTGCGCACTGAGGTCGACGCGCTGCTGGATAACCGGGGTGGTCTGGAGTCTTATCAACGAGGGCGACTGGATGCTGCCGCGGTGGTCGCCTCACTGCGCTGGAACCTTCGAGAAATGGTCGCCGCGTGTCGTCAACGTCGTGTCCCGATCGTACTGTTGGTGCCGACCGCAAATATTCGCGACTGCCCCCCGTTCAAGGTTCAACTACCGCAGCGACTCGATTCGGATAGCCGGGCGAAAGCCGACGCGTTGTGGGATACGGTCCGAGTACCAGGCCAGTCAGCGGAGCAGATCGAATCGGCCATGACTCGGTTGCTGGAACTTGATCCGGGCCATGCCGGAGCGGCGTTCGTACTCGGCCGGGGCGAACTGCAACGTGGGCGAATCGACGTGGCACGCGATCAACTGGTACGTGCGAAAGATAACGACGTCTGCCCTCTGCGGGCGACGACGGAGATTCAAGCCGCGATCCGCCAGGTCGCCGCCGCCGCCGACGTCTGGTCATTGGATGTCGACTCGTTATTTCGCTCGCTGTCAGATGACGGTTTGGTGGGTGACAAACAGCTCGTCGATCATGTTCATCCGCGGATCGAGGGCCACCAACGGATCGGAGAAAGCCTCGCCGAGCTATTGTTGGATAGGGGTTGGGTCTCCGCGACGGATGATCGCTGGGTGGAACGACGTCCGAGCGAATATCAGCAGCATTTATCAAGCCTCGGCGAGGATTATTTCATTCGTGGCCAGCAGCGACTTCAAGGTTTAATCCTCTGGACTCAGGGCCGATCGAGTAGGGCCCTGCGACCGAATAGCGACTTCTTATGACAACCATTCTGGGGATTTCGTCGCACTATCACGACTCGGCCGCCGCGATTCTGGTCGACGGGAATGTCATCGCCGCGGCACAAGAGGAAAGATTCAGCAGGATCAAACACGATTCCGGGTTCCCGACCCAGGCGATCGCTTATTGTCTCGAAGCCGCCGGGCTGGGCGATGCCCCGCTCGATTACGTTGCCTATTACGAAAAACCACTCGCCAAGTTCGATCGCCTACTCGAAACCTTTGTCGCGTTCTCGCCACACGGTGCCCGATTTTTTCGCAGCGCGATTCCGTCATGGACTCAAAGTAAGCTTCATATCAACCGGACGATCCGTTCTCATTTGGGGGGTCGCTACAAAAAACGTGTCATCTTTGTCGAACATCATCGATCGCACGCGGCTGCTGCGTTCTACAATTCACCTTTCCGTGAAGCGGCGATCCTGACATTGGACGGTGTCGGTGAGTGGGCGACCACGGCGATCGGCACCGGAAAGAACAACTCCATTCGGCTACTAACCGAAATCCGCTTCCCACACTCGCTGGGACTTCTCTATTCAGCCTTCACCGCGTATCTCGGGTTTCGTATCAATGACGGTGAATACAAGGTAATGGGGCTTGCCCCGTACGGCCAACCGAGATTCAAGGATCTCATCTTGCAACGTTTGATGGACCTGCGTGATGACGGTTCGTTCTGTCTGCGGATGGAATACTTTGAATTCTGCACCGGACTGACGATGACCAACCGCGGATTCCACGACCTCTTTGGCGGCCCTCCACGCCGCGCTGGCTCCGAGATTCTTCAGCGACATCGTGATCTAGCCGCGTCGATCCAAGCGGTAATCGAGGAAGTGATGCTGCGGATCGCGATGACGACACGTCAACGAACCGCTTGCGAAAACCTCGTCTTGGGTGGAGGCGTCGCGTTGAATTGCGTTTCGAATAGCCGAATCGCCGATGCTGGGATATTTGAAAAAACCTACATTTTTGGGGCGGCAGGTGATTCGGGGGCAGCATTGGGTGCAGCCCAATTCGTCTGGCACGATTTACTGGGGCATTCGAAGCTAGATGGCCCGGCATCGGGTGCGGGGGCAACCCGGCCACTCAGGCTTATGCTCGGACCGGATTTCAATGACAACCAAATCTTGCAGGCGTTTGCTGCCGCCGGGTTAAAGTACCACGAATATCCGAATCCGAAATCGCTGACGGCCGAAGTCGCATCACTGTTGGCCGAACAGAAAATCGTCGGCTGGTTTCAAGGTCGTATGGAGTTCGGGCCGCGTGCTCTCGGATCGAGATCGATTCTGGCTGATCCGCGAAGGGCAGAAATGCGGTCGATCTTGAATGACAAGATCAAGGGCAGAGAAAGCTTCCGCCCGTTCGCCCCGGTAGTCCTCGCCGAGCATGCCGAGCGATACTTCAAGTTGCCGACGGGTGCGGATTGCTCTGGCATGACGTTCGTTGGTTATTCCCGTTCACCATGCGCCGAAAACCTGCAGGGTGTGTTTGGGGCACAACCCGACACGGGTCCGGTCGGACAGGCCAGCACGGAAACGCTTGCCCCCAGCGTCACGCATGTCGACGGCTCGTCGCGGGTGCAAATTGTCAACCGCTACGATAATCCACTGCTGCACCACTTGATCAGTCAGTTTTTTGACGTAACGCAATGCCCACTCTTGATCAACACGAGCTTTAACGGACCCGATGAGCCGATCGTCTGCTCGCCGACAGACGCGATTGCCTGCTTTCGTCGGCGTTCGCTCGACGTCCTGGTGATCGGTAGATTTCTTGTCCACCGCGACGAGCAACCCGACGGACTGCGTATCCCGAGCCACGATTCGGCTGATCCCGATAAGTACAGTAAGAAATCACGGACATGGTTTGCCAAAACCTTTGCTTTGCGACTCGCGGCGATTCCGTTGCAATCGTTCGCTACGGCAGTTATGTATGCGGTATACTTTTCGTTGTTTTCGATCGCAGGAATGATTCTACGTCGCCATGGATCGTTGACGCTACGACACGATATCGAACCAGACGCTCTGACCTACTGGCAAGACCGAAGTGACGATAATGGCACACAAAGCCACTTTCGACAGTCGTAATCGGAATCCCCAGAAAAAAGTTTTTTCGCGCACGTTGCTTGAGACCGAGGAACGACGTGCCGAAAACCGTGAATTATGTTTTGCCAAGGATTCTTCGAGTGCCTGTCTATGAGCAACCAACCCGATCGTCTGGATGTAGCTGGCGAACCATCCCAAAAACCTGGTATAGAGTTCGAGCAGGAGGCCAACAAGAAGCCGGATTCGCTGCTAGAAGAATTCGGCTACCTGATCCGTCACGAACGGAAATGGTGGCTGATACCCTTGTTGCTGTCGATCGCCGTAATCGGCCTCGCCGTGATGCTGACTTCGTCATCCGTCGCACCATTCATCTATACCCTGTTCTAGTCGGCGCGCGATGGGGCGAACCGAAGCGATCGGAAACGGCTCGTCGCGAACCGAGATACCACGCGCCCCCGGCAAACGGCATCAACGGCGACGGCGTCTCCGTTGGTACTGGTAGCCGGGGACGAAGAAGCAGGCTGCCGCAACGATGCCGAAAACGAGGTGAGCGTGTCGCGGAAGTATCGCCATCACTACCGCGGAGATAAGCAGGGCGGCGGCCTGGACGTAGAAGGCGCCGCTGAACATCCCCGCCTTGATGATGAATACACCCGCGGTGATCACGCCCAATAGTGGCGATAGCGACAATGCGTCGAGTCCGAGCCACCATTCGAGCGGGAATAGCATCGCGATGCTGATCATGCTGCTGCCCCAGACATGGGCGACCTGGCGTTCGACGAAGGTGACCGGGCCGATCCGTTGTCGCAATTTCCAGAACACAGCGGCCCAGGCACCGAGGCCGACGACCCAGACGGCGATGTAGGCGGTACGATTGGAAACCTCCTGGAATTCGAGCCCCCAGGTGAGCAGAGAAGCGACAAGCAAGACCAGGGCATGCCACATCCAGAGCACACCCCATTTTTCCAATACTGTGGCGTGGTGAGTTTCGCGGAACAGGCGAGCGACGACCTGGTTGAATCGGCCGCTGGCTGCCGCGACCCGTTCGTCGCGAAGAAAGGCTTCGAGATCGTCGGCTAGGTCATCGGCGGTCTCGTAACGGAGGTCGGGCGGTTTTTGCAAACAGCGTACAACGATCATTTCGAGGTCGCGGTCGAGCCGAGGACGCAGCGCCCGGGGGGGCATCGGGTCCTGTTCAAGGACCAGCATCACCAGCTCCATGACCGATTCGGCGACCAGCGGTGGTCGTCCGGTCAGGGCATGATAAAGGACACAGCCGAGACTGTAGATATCGCTGGCGGGACCGACATCATCACGCCGCCCGCTGGCCTGTTCGGGCGACATGTAGGACGGCGTGCCGAGCACGACCCCGCTGCGGGTCAAATCGTTTTCGACACCGAAGCGCTTGGCGAGGCCGAAGTCAGAAATCATCGGCGTCGAATCGTCGATCAAGATATTCGACGGCTTGATGTCACGGTGGACGACTCCTTGGCGGTGGGCGAATGCGATCGCCCGGGCGGTCACAGCAATCAGTTCCGCCGCCTCGCGCTCGGGTATCGGGCCATCGGACAGTCGATCGGCGAGTGTGACACCGTTGATCAGTTTCATACTGAAAAACGGGCGTCCCTCGATATCGCCGACCTCATAGACCGGAACGATATGAGGGTGTTGGAGTCGCGCGGTCGAGGAAGCCTCGGAAAGAAACCGCTGCATATCGAGGTCGCTGGCCAGTCGTCCCCGCAGGATCATCTTGACGGCGACAGGACGAGCAAGGCTGATCTGCTTGGCGCGGAAAACGACTCCCATTCCGCCCCGACCGATCTCTTCGAGCAGTTCGTAGTCGCCAATCGTGGTCGGTAGCTTCAGGCGTTGCCAGCGGCTGGTGGTGGAATCGCCAGAAGCATCGCCAGGGAGTTGCTCGGAGCCGACGCCAGCGATATCGGTCACCAGCACGGCCCCCCACAATCTCTGCAGGTCGCTGGCCAGATCAGGATGACGTTGACAAATTGCCGGAAAATCGACTTCCCGCCCCGCCGCGACCTCGTCAGCCAAACCGGAGAGGACATCGGCTAACTGCCGATCCCGCTCGGAGGGGTCCGAATCGGTCAACTCACCGTCCGGAGCGGGCTCAACGGCCACCGGAGCCGGCCTGATCCGCGGTGACTTCGAGCAGTTGCCGGAGTCGACGGACGGCGCGCAGATACCGCATGCTCGCCGCGGGCGGGTTCAGCGAAAGGGCTTCGGCGATCTCGAGATTGGAAAGGTGTTCATAGTGACGCATCAGGATCACCTCGCGGTCTTGGTCGTTGAGTTGCGTGATCGCCGTTTCCACGCTGCGGGTCAATTCTCGCTGGGTCGCCGCGGCGGAAGGGGTCAGCGCGGGATCGCAGAGCCGGCCTGCCAATTCGAGTGTCGACTGGTCTTGTCCAGCAGGGACCGACATCGATTGCTCGCGGTCCATATTCCGTTTGGCACTCACCCGGTGTCGCCGGTAGGTGTCGATGATCCGGTCCCAGGCGATCTGGCGGAGCCACAGGTGGAAGGCCATCGCTGGCTCCTGCAGATACTTGTCGAGCCGTCCGCTCGCTTCGACCATCACATCCTGAACGACATCGCTGACATCGACGCGTTGCTGCACCTTGCGATCGAGCCGCAGTTCGACCAGTCGACGGACCGGTCCGCGGTGTTTTTCGAGCAAGCGATTGACCGCCTGGTCATCACCGCCTTTGGCGGCGGTAAGCAACACGCTAGTCTGGTCGCCGTTTGGCCATATCGAACGGGTCGGGCCTGGCATGGGAAATTACCACGGAGGAATGAAAGTCTCTGCTTCATGGTAGCAGCTCGGGAACAGCCCACTCCCCTCGATCAGCCAGTTCGCAAAGACACGCAACAGATCAGCCAGGGGAGCCACTCTCGCTCGTCTCATTCGGTGCGGTCTCACTCGGTGCCATCCACCTCTTGGCTCTCTCTCACTCGGGTGCGTCTCATTCGGCGTCTCACTCGGTGCCATCGGCGTCTCATTCGGTGCCATCCAGCTTTCGCGGGTGCCTCAATCGGTGCTAGCCATTTTTTGCGCACTGGCGTTGGTGACAGATGTTCACACTCTGACGAGCGTCGATGCTGTCGCCAGGCTGTGGGTCTGCGAATCGAACCGATCACCGCAGAAATGATGGCTGGCACCGATTGGAATG
>SKZY01000128.1 GCA_007127095.1 Planctomycetaceae bacterium | reverse complement strand
GGCCCGAGCCAGGCGCCGAGGCCACCTATTAATTTAACATCCCCGGCTCCGAATCCGCCCGACAAAAAAAGTAAAAGCATCGGGAAGAACCCGATTAGCGACCCGATAAGCGAAAACTTTAGCCCATCCCAACCCGCCACGACGCCGAAGTAGAGTACGCCGAGCGCGAATAGCGGGTAGGTCAGCAGATTCTTGATCCGATACCAGCGAAGGTCGGTGATCGCCGCGATGGTAGTCGCGACCAGCGCCACGCAGTAGGGGAACTCGAGTTGGGGACTCATGACACACTTTAAATCGGTCGGGAAAAAAGGGTCAGGTACCTTTTGCGAGGAACTCGCCCTGCGGGTGCTTTGCACAAAAGGTACCTGACCCTTTTTTTTCGACCATTATTTTGCGGGTTGTGGACCCAACTGTTGGGCCAGGGCGATCAGTTGTTTAGAAACCTTAGCAGAAGGGGCATAGGAGACGACGGGGATGCCTTGGTTGTTGGCCCGGTTGATGTTCTTGGCGTCGTCGCTGATGAAGTGATCGATGGAAACGCCGAGTGCCGATTCGGCATCGGAAGCGTTCAGTTCGCCCGAGCGCCCTTGGCCATTGGCGATGATTCGGAGCCGGCTTTTGGGGATGTCGCGGCTTTCCATGTACTCCAAAATCCGCCGCGTGTTGCGGAGCGACGTGAAGTCCAAACGCAGCACCAGCAGGATCTGGTCGGCATGTTCGGCGGCCTCACTGAGCGGGCCGAGAAATCCGTTGCTGAGGTCGGCGATGATGAACGGGGCCATGTCGATGGCCAGCGTCATCACCTTGCGAACCCCTTCCCAGTTGACGTTGACGGCGTCGCTCAATTTAGACGGGGCGGCCATCAGGCGGATGCCGTTGTCGTGTGCGGTCAGGGAGCGTTCGACCAGGCTGCGGTCGAGCCTAGCGACGCTGCGGCAGAGATCGGCCGAGGTGTGGACCGGTTTGAGGTCGAGCAGCGACGCCAGGTCGCCGTACAGCGGGTCGAGGTCGAGCAAGACACAACCGCCGTGCTGTTCAGCCAAGACCGTTGCCAGGTTTGCCGCGATGGTGCTGCAGCCGGTACCGCCGTTGGGCGACATCAGGCAGACCTTGTGGCCCCGCACGGCGCCCGAGTTCGATCGCTTGAGCCGTTCGATCGCGGCAGCCAGTTCGGTCGCCAGGTCCGCCATGTCCAGAAACTCGGTCGCCCCTTCGCGGAGCGATCGGAGGACGAGGCGTCCATCGTCGGTTGGCCCGACCGCGAACAGGTGCGTCGGTTGGCCGCGGAGTGAAATATCGCGGACGGTGGCGAGCGACTTTTCGATCTCTGGCGGCAGCACCACGAACACCAAGTCGGAGAAGATGGTGTTGTCGCCCTGGCCGGCGTCTGCCGATCTACTATCGGCCTTGTTCGCCGTTTCGGCCGCCACCACATGGGCCGCTTGGTCGAGGGTGGTCACCCGCGAAGGGAGGCACTCGATACCGAGCAGCAGCAATTGTTCGCGAATCGAGTAACTGATGTTCGGATCATCGCTGGCGACAAACACCCGCGTGACGAGCTTACCGCCGCGTTGTCCCGTTGTCGGTCGGTTGCTCATCGGCGTTTCTTCAGCTGTCGACGCGGCCTTGGAGCCGGAGCCGAGCGAAGCCCAGAAATCGCTGAGTTTGCGACCGATTCCCATCTGATAAAGTTTGCTCCTGTCTGCGATTGATTTGCCATTGTGTCATGAACCTCGCTCACCAAGGGTCCGCTTGAAGTTCACGTCCGCGGCCGGACGATGCCACGATCTCGATAATGGCAGCGAATTCGGTTCACCGTATCGCCCCGTAAAGACGCCACAACCGGTTTAGTGTAGCCCGAGGAAGATGGTTGCGGCAGGATTAACCGCTCAGCGGCAGGGCGTCTATCGGTCTGTTTTCCTGCGGACGGCCGGCGATCCGTTACAAGCCATCCAGGCCGTTCAGTCGGTCTCGCCGGCTGTCCACCCGGGTGGCGGTAGACGGCTACTGCAAGAGGGCGACCCGATTCGCTTGGCCGACTGGGTCATCGCCGGGGTCGATCGTCACCGTCCCGTTGCCCGAGATATCGATCGAGGCGGCGATGATTTGGGCCCCGTAGGTCCCTTGGCCGGAGATGTCCATTCTGCCCCATTTGGCGTAAAAGGTTCCCGTGAGATTACCCGCCGCCGAATTGCCCGCCATATCGAAATCGTTCGTATTCATTCGCCGCTGATAGAACAACATCCCGTCGAACGGACCGCCGGGATTGTTCAAGCCGTGGAATTGGAGAGACGCGTTGATTCGGACGTTGCCGAAACTCGCCCCATCGGTGGCCGGCGGTGGGTTGCCGAGGTCGTTGATATCGGGTTCACCGGTGTAGATGTTGTAATTGTCGCCGGTGATGTAAAACATCACTCCGTGGGCCGTCACGCGGTCTTCGGTGACTCGCAGTTCGCCGCCCCGAATGATGTAAATACCAGGCTCAAAGACGACGGTACCCGACTGGATCCGGATCGACGGATAGACGCCCGGAACCAGGTTGACGGTTCTGTTGCCAGTCACTGAGATGGCCGGATGGAATGTCGGTATGACGCCGTTGGAGACCATCGGGGGAGGCAGGAACTCCAGCGGATCGGGAACGGGAAGTTGTCCGGTGTGCAGTGGCGACGTCGTCGCACCGGGATCGTAGTTTTCGAAATTGCCGGGGTTGTTGACCCCGCCGACCACGCGGATATCAGTTGCCCGCACCGTTGCGTTATTGGAGACCGATGCGGCAGTGCCGCTATTGCCATTGCCGATCGGGTTGCCCGATTCGTCGAGTCCGCCGCCGCTGGAGTTGATCGTGATGTTGCCGTTGACCACCAAACCGCCGTTGCCGACGACGCGGAGTCCCGGCCGCGCCGACTCGTCAAGGGCGAGGACGCCCGGGGTGGCCGGCTGGGCCCGTACACCAGCCACGGCCAATCGTCGCACGAACTGGTCGCGATTGACGCCCAGCACTTGAATGAAAGAGGTTCGGGTCGGCGTTTGTACGACGACTTCGACATGGTTGGCCGACCCGGCGTAAGGTCCCTGAGTCGGCGGGATGTTGACGGTCACCTGCGAATTGGCGAGGTTGTGGTGCGTCTGTACGTAGGTGGTCGCGGTCGCCCGAGCGGTCGCCTCGGTCCGGGCCAGCAGCAGATCGACCGCGGCGGCCATCGCTGCGGCGTCGGCAGCGTTTTGTGATTGTCGTGAGGCGACCATCATGACGCCGATATCGATCACCAGCCCGACGCAGCCGAGCAGGATCGGTAGTAACAACGCCGCGATCACCAAAATCGCGCCGCGATCGTTGTTCGAGAACGCCGATCGATGTCGGGGGCGGTGCTTAATGCGTGATTTCATAATTCAAGGCTACCTAGACTCAGTCGAACCGATGACCCTCCTTAGGATAGCTAACGTCCTTGGCAATACGATCGCCGAACGGGCGAAATCGCGTTTCGGAAACGGAGTCGACTTGAACGTCGCCCGGATCATTGTACCAACGAGACCATGTCGGCTTGAACGACCGGGTCATTGCCGGGATCGATCGTAACCGTACCGTTTCCGGTCAACTTGACTTCCGCGGCGATGATTTGTGACCCGTAGGTGCCTTGGCCGGAAATATTGAGTGATGCCCACTTGGAGTAGAAGGTTCCGGAGAGATTTCCGGCCGCCGAATTGCCAGCCAGGCTGAACGAATTGGTATTCAGACGGCGTTGATAGAAGAGCATCCCATGAAACGGGCTGCTGGGGTCGTCGAGCCCATGGAACTGCAGCGCCGCGTTGATCGTTACACCACCGAAGCTAGCGCCTCCTGACGCCGGTGGCACGGCATTGATATCACCCGTATCGGGAAGCCCCGTGGCGACGTCGTAATCGCTGCCGGTGATATAGAACATCACTCCGTCGGCGGTCACGCGGTCTTCGGTGACGACCAGGTCGCCGCCACGGATGATGTAGATTCCGGGTTCGAAGACGACCGTACCGGATTGGATCCGGATCGACGGATAGATGCCTGGGGTGAGTGTCACTGTTGAGTTCCCGGTCACCGAAATCGCTGGGTGCAGCGTCGGGTTAGCGCCGTTGGCGATCGTCGGCGGCGGCAGGTATTCGAGTGGGTCCTCGAGCGGCAATTGACCGGTCCGCAGCGGCGAGTTCGTGACGGCGGGATCATAAGGCTCGAAATTGCCGGGGTTGTTGACCCCACCGACGATGCGGAAGTCGGTCGCTTTTACCGTCCCGTTATTCGATACCGAGGCGGCGGTGCCGCTATTGCCGTTGCCGATCGGATTGCCGTTTTGGTCGAGGCCGCCGCCATTGGAGTTGACGGTGATGTTGCCGTTGACGACGAGCGAGCCGTTGCCGCCGACAGCCAAGCCGGGGCGGGCGGCCGGGTCCAATGCGAGCAGCGCCGGGATGGCCGGTCGGGGCCGCACGCCGGCGATGGCGGCGCGGCGAACGAACTGGTCGCGGTTGACCCCCAACACCTGAATGAACGAAGTGCGGGTTGGCGTCCGCACGAAGACCTCGACGTAACCGTTGGTCCCGGCATAGGGGCCCGTTGTCGGCGGAATGTTGACCGTGACCTGTGACGCACCCAGTTCGTGATGGGTTTGGACATAGTTTTGTGCCGTTGCGCGGGCGGTCGATGTCGCTCGACCCAGCAGCAGATCGACCGCGCCGGCCATCGCCGCCGCATCGGCCGCGTTTTGCGACTGTCGCGCCGCCACCATCAACACACCGACATCGATGACCAGTCCGGCGCAACCGAGCAGGATCGGAAGCAGGATCGCCGCGAGTACCAGGATCGCGCCTTGGTCTCGTCGATCGGCGTGTCGGATTCGTTTGGTTAGCGTTTTCATGATTCCACCTTTACCTGCACCTTGCTAATTTGCGATCGACATCGTGGAGGTGGCCGACAGGTTGACTGTTTGGCCCACCAAGACGAACGAAAATGGTCGAAATACGGTGCTGACCGTACAGCGGACGCGGCTGGGCGAGACGTTGTTGCCGTCGGGCCATTCGAGCCGGATCGTGAACTCGGCCGGATCGATCGCCGCCAACAGCGGACGGATGACGTCGGGTACCGGGCCGGCGCTGGCGGCGGTGCCGGTCCAGGTTTGGGGGCCGACCGAGGCGCGTTGTGGCGAGGCGTCTTCGCCCAGCACGATCGCTTCACGGACGCCGCGACGGGCTGCCTCGGACACGAGGTTGTAGCGGTAGACCCCGGTTGTCAGGTCGATAACGCCGAGGACCAACATTAAAAATACGGGAAAGACGATCGCCAATTCGACCATCGCCGCCCCGCGGCGAGCATTCGGTGGCGGGACCGATCGTCGAGCGGATCGGGTATCGAGCCCGAAACGTCGTGCAGCGTCAGAACGCATGATGATGCTCCGGGTTAGGGGTGAAGGTTGCGAAATACCGCGGACTCTCGGATCGTCAGATTCGAGGGGAGCAGTGTCCAATTGATTAATGTTCGAAACGGGTAGCTGACTTCGACTCGGGTCCTCATCGTGCCGCCCGCTTCGTTGATCGTTTCGATCGTCACGGCCAGGTCGTTGGCTTGAAAACGGGGCAATTCGGCGAGTTCTTCGAGGACCGCTTGACGGATTTCGGCCTCCCACTGTGCTCGGGTGTCGGTGGTGGGGCGGTGATGGATCGATCGGCTAGCGCCTGCCCGGGCGGCGCTGGAAACAGCGATTTGGGTATGTGGGAAACGGCCGAAATCGCAGGAGATGGCGACGATCAACAGCAGTACCGGCAGGATCAGCGCGAATTCGACCGCCGCCACACCGCGGCGCGAGTTTTTGTTGCGGGGGAAAAAGGGGTCAGGGACCTTTTGCGAGGAACTCGCCCTTCGGGTGCTCTGCACAAAAGGTCCCTGACCCCTTTTTCCAGCTTGCGAGGGACTCGCCTTTCGGGTGCTCTGCACAAAAAGCCCCTGCCCCCCTTTTTCTGTTCGCTCCTGAGTGATGATAGACATTTGATTACTCACGCTTTCCGGCTGGCCGATCAATCATTCATGTTGCCAAAGACCTCGATGATCTGGATCACGCCTGGGCCGAGGATGACCAAAAAGACGGCTGGAAAGATGAACAGCAAGGTCGGAATCAGGATCTTGGTGCCTGCTTTCTGGGCCATTTCCTCGGCCTTCTGTTGTCGTCTTGTCCGCAGTGTTTCGGAAAAAATCTTGAGTGTACTGACCATGCTCGAGCCGAACCGTTCGGCATTCTTGATCGCCGCCGCGAGGTTTCGGATGTCATCCAGGTCGGCGCGCACGCCAAAGTTTCGCAGCGCATCGCCGAGAGGGGCTCCGAGCTGAATCTCGCGGAGCACGATCTTCAGTTCAAAAGAGAGCAAAGGGTGTGCCACTGCCAGTTCGTTCGCCACGCGTTGCAGCGCGGCCCGCATGCTGAGTCCCGCTTCCATGCAGACGACCATCAGGTCGAGTACGTCGGGAAGGGCGCGGCGGAGTTGTTTCTGGCGATCTGTCTTACGTCGATCGAGCCAAAGGCTCGGTCCGAGAATCCCGATGATGCTGGCGCAAGCTCCGGCCATCAGGCCGTAATTGGTCGGTACTAAACCGACCAAGCCGAGCAGCAGGCCGATCGTGACCGGTGTCAGGATCACGATCATTTTGACACCGAGGAAGATCGGTAGCGCTTGGGGGTGATAGAGGCCGGCGTGGATCAGTCGGGCCTTCAGCTTCGACTGTTCCTCAGCGTCATCGGGCATCAGGTGTTTACCCATCTTGGGCAGTGACAGCCGGATCGCTTGCGGTACACCTGCCGACTTTTGGACCGGTTTCCGTTCGTCGCGGAGCCCCTCCAATCGGTCCTGCAACTTCTGTCGACGGTCCGACAAAATCAAAGCCACGACGATACCGAGGCAGGCTGACATCACCAACACGATCAGGATTACGAGGGTTGTCGTGTCCATGGCTAATTTTTCCGAAGCGACGACAGCCGTTTTGGGCGGTGTCTGGCCAGGCTGAGGGTTGGCTAAAAGTCGAAGTTGATAATCTTACGGATCCACAAAGCCCCGAAAGTCATCGAGGTCAGCATGCTGATGATCAGGATCGGATGGTCGAAAAGGATCAAAGCGTAGCTGGGGTTGATGATCAACATCGCCAGGAACATCGCCGGCGGCAGACCGACGAGCAGGACGGCTTGGTAGCGGCCTTCGGCGGTCAGCGTATTGATCATCCCCTGCATCTTGGTCCGTTCGCGGACGATTTTGGCCAGGTTGTCGAGAATTTCGGCCAAGTTTCCCCCTACCTGATTTTGGATCACGACCGCGACGACAAAGATATTGACTTCCATCAGCGAGGTCCGGCGGGCGAGGTCGCGGAGCGCCAGTTCGGTCGGCAAGCCGAGGTTTTGCTGTTCGTAGCAGTAGGCGAATTCGCCAGAAATCGGTTGAGGAAACTCCTCCGAAACGCCCTGCATCACCATCGACAGTGTCTGCCCGGCACGCATCCCTTGGGCCATCAGGCCATAGGCGTCGGGCAGTTGCGAGCGGAGGGCGTTTAGCCGCGAGGTTCGTTGCATGCGGACGTAGAAATTGGGCAGCAACGCGCCGCCGATCGCCGCAATGGCGGCGAACAGGATGCTCCGCTGAATCAGCAGCACCGGCAGCGCCAGGGCTAGCGCCACGGCGGCCGAAGTGATCAGAAATCGTTCGACCTTCCAATCCAGCCCCGATTGTTCAAGCAATTGTTCGAGCTTGGCCCGGAGCGTCATCTTGGGCATCAAGCCCTCGCCCAAATCCTCCAGACGAACTTTTTGCAGGTCTTTGAATAGCGAAGATTTGCGGATCTTCTCTTTTTGCGTCTTACGGAACTCCTCCTTGAGCCGCTGGTTGACTTTATCACGGTCGCGAAGGAACAGATCCGAGAGGACCGACATCAGGCTGACCGAAACCATCACGATCGAGAGGAAGGTCAGCAGGGAAAGAATCGCGGGCGACATGTGGCTTTCTCAGTAGCAACTCCCTAGAAGGAAAGCTGGCCGTGTTCGAACATTTCCTGATCGACGCTGATCCCGCGGGAGGTGAGCCGTTCGAGGCATTTTGGCCGCACGCCGGTGGCATAGAATTGGCCGACCGAGGTCCCGTCCTCGTCGACGCCGACCTGTTTGAAGCCGAAGATATCGTGCATGCTGATGATCTCACCTTCCATCCCGGTGATTTCGGCGATTTGGGTGATTTTACGGACCCCGCCAGAGAGTCGGTTCACTTGGACGACAAGGTGAACGGCCGAGGCGATTTGGCGGCGGATGATCCAGATCGGCAGTTCGAAGCCAGCCATCCCGACCATCATTTCGAGTCGGCTGAGCGCCTCGCGGGCATCGTTGGCGTGCAGGGTTGTCATGCTCCCTTCGTGGCCGGTATTCATCGCTTGGAGCATGTCGAGCGCTTCGGGGCCACGTGATTCGCCGATCACGACGCGGTCGGGCCGCATCCGCATGGCGTTACGGAGCAGGTCACGCGAGGTCACTTGGCCGCTGCCCTCGATGTTCGCTGGCCGTGTTTCCATCCGCACCACGTGCGATTGTTGGAGCCGCAATTCGGCCGCGTCCTCGATCGTCGCCACCCGTTCCCCATCGGAGATATATCCCGAGAGGATATTTAGCAGTGTCGTCTTCCCCGAACCGGTCCCGCCGGAGATCAGGATATTCATGCGCGACTTGACGCAGGCGGCGAGGAAATCGACCATTTGAGGAGTGACCGAGCGGCGGGAGATCAGGTCATCGGCCTTCATCGGGTTGGCCGGGAACCGCCGGATCGAGACGAGCGATCCGTCGAGTGCCAGCGGTGGGATGATGGCGTTGAAACGGCTACCGTCGGTCAGACGCGCGTCGACCATCGGCGACGATTCATCGACTCGTCGGCCGACGCGGCCGACGATTTTTTGGATGATCTGCAGCAGGTGTTTTTCGCTGCTGAACTGGACTTCGCTGCGGACCAGTTTGCCATTGCGTTCGACATAGACGACGTCCGGGCCGTTGATCAGGATGTCTGAGACGGTCGCGTCGTGGATCAGCGATTCGAGCGGGCCGAGCCCGAACGTTTCGTCGAGGACTTCGGTGATCAACCGTTCGCGTTCGGCTTGGCTGAGCAAGTCGGTATTCCGCCGCGACAGATCTTCGGCGGCCAAGCGAATCTCCCGCTTCAGGTCGCTCTCGCTCATCGCCCCGATCCGAGAGATGTCGATCGATTCGATGATTTGCGCGTGCAGTTGATGTTTCAACGCCCGTAACCGCTCGTCGCGGGGGGGGGGCCCGCCGGGGGCGGAAAGCGACGTGTTGCTCTGGAGATCTTGTGACACGGGATTTCAGATCGGGTTGAAAGGAAAAACGATAGGCCTGGCGAGCATCGTCGGTTGACCCGTGGGGGCAGCGTGCAGGAACGGACGTCGGGTCGATTGTCGGCGGTCAACGCCGAGAGCAGCGGTGGCGTCTCGAGCTAAACGACTTAAGTGGAGGGGGGCGAGAATCGCCACGACCGGCCTATCGACAGGATAGCATAATCAAAGCGATTGTCGGTTGAGATCGCGTTCAGGCGATTACCGACGATGCTCGAACGACTCGCCGAGGAAATAACTTCCCGCACCGCCCCGCTTGACGATGGGAGAG
>SKZY01000361.1 GCA_007127095.1 Planctomycetaceae bacterium | reverse complement strand
GACGATCGCCGAATATCCAGGGTCGGCAAATCTCATTCGCCACCAGCTAACCTGACCTTCGGAGCGACCTCCTCAAGGTGTTCCAACAAGATTCGGCGGACCTCCAGGATCGCCCGATCGGTGGTATGGATCATCGTGTGTTCGGCGTTGACGATCAATTCGCTTTCGACATCGTCCATCCGGGCGCTGGCGAGTTCGACGATGCCGTCGCTCTGGCGATAGACACGACCGAGAAGCCCCCGCTTTTCGACCACTCCGATGATGTTGTGGTACTTCACATCGGGCGATCTTGCGGCCTTCAGCATGACCGGAAAGATCGGCGAATCAGGGGCCAACGAATCGATGGCGTTGGCGGCCGTCAGCAACTTCGTATCGCGAAAAAAGTTAGGGTTCTCACGCGATAAACTCTGTGCGGTTGCCAGCGCGAGCTGTGGCAAGCGGATCAATCGTCGAGCGATCCAGCGGGTCACATCGTTGGCAAAATCGCTGCCACGGTGAGGCGTGCCGATCGTCACGACACGGCGAACCGACTGGTTCGGTCGAAAGTAGAGTGTGCTGACAAGACGGTCGCGAGCGTCCTCGGGACCCTGCAGCTTTTCCGGCGGCTCGTCGCTGATGATGTTCCAAAAATCGTCGCCGCTCTCGATCGTCTGCATCCGGCTGACCAATCCTCCCATGCTGTGACCGACCAACACCATCTGGTCGAGCGGGGCAAAGCGGCGTTGGTGATCGATCGTGTCACGCATCTCGGCTAAATCGCTCCGCAACTGGTTGGCCGAAAGCCAAAACGGCTGACCGGATGGGTAGAGATAAAACCAGAACTGGTAGCGGTCACGGATCTCGGGGTAGCTTCGTAAATCGTTGAACATGTCCATCCAGGTCAACGGACTGCTCCACAATCCGTGTACCATGACCACCGGTATCCGTTTCGGGTCGTAAGGCTCAAGCATGAACAAGCCACGCTTGGAAATCGCCTTGTTGGGCTTGACCAATCCCTCGGTTACCTTGTTCCGACTGCGAAATTCGGGGCTGTTGAGGAAATAGGCCAGCGGGGTGGTGAGGTCGGTCTGCAGCGGCACCCAGTGTGAAGCCAGTTGGATCTGATTCGCCTCCAAAGGGTCATAGAATTCGAGTACGCTTTCGGTCGCGCCACCGGGCCGCATCCCGAACCGTACCGGCTTGCACCTCATCATCGCCGTCACGCTGTATGACAATCCGTCCGGGTAGTACTTCTCTCGCGGGTCATCCGGATGGGCCGGTTGGCGGACTGCGATCAACGGCACACCGAGTCCGTAGGTCATGTGGCGATTGTTCAGTTGCTCGACCTCGTATTGGCTGACGAAGTCGAAATGGTCGAACTCTTCTGGATCCCATCCCCCTCGCGTCGCCGTGCGGACTGTGACCGTCCGTTCGGGGGTCGTGACCGAATAGCTTTCGCCGGGGCGAAGCTGGTTGCTGGCGTTCAGCAACCGCAGGGTGTCCTCCAGCGATTCGTTGTAGATCTCGCAGACACGGCGGAATTGCGGGTCGTAGGGGTTCCGCCGATCGGCCAAGTCTTCTGAGAACAGATAGTCGTAGCTGTTCGTCAGCGCAATACCGTAGTAGTTCAGTGCCGATGCTTCGTCGCGAACCCGGGCCGCCCGGTTACCTTCAACATAGGCAACTTCGCTGAGCGAATAGATCAGTTCGGGATCGTCGGTCGAGTCGATCGCGTCGCGGATTTGCTGGACCGCCATCCGGGGCGTCCGTTGATATGGCTCGAAGAGTCCGTAGCGTTTCAACGCGTGGATCGATCGGTCGCTGATTTTCGGGCCGCCGCGGCCGACCAACGCCAACGGTGCGTTGAGCGGGTTTTCACGGACATCGCGAAGAGTCAAATAGCGGGTCGACGAACAACCGACCAGACCGCTGATCGCCAACAACAGTGCCAACCACCGGCAACCGACAGCGATCGCATTGACGGCCCGCACGCCACGACGGATCTCCAGCCCCAGTGACGTCGGCCTCGGCCAGGTACGGTGCATCACGAACACGTCGGATCGATCTCCTTATCGAATAACGGTCGGATATACGAAGTTTGCCGGTCGAAAGTCAATCGCTGCTCAATCACGATCGCGGCGTCGCGGCTGCCGATCTGATCGCGTTTGTCCCGTGACCGAAACGTCAAAAATTTGACCCGCATCCGGCGGCTGCCTAAGCTTGGCTCGAAGCCCAATGGAAGCTGTTTCGGCAAGGATGTGACGGACGGGATCGGACGGGATCGGGGGCGGCTGGCAACTTCGTCTCCGTTCCGAGTTCCCGAGTCCCGTGTGTTCTTAAGTCCCGTGAGTTCTCACGCTGGTCAGCCTGCACCCCGCAATGGGGTCGCGAGTCAGACCTGCCCTAGCCGCTTCTTTTCTTAACGCCGGGATGCGTGGGGCCGCTGCGATTTCGAAAACCGTACCGTCGGTTTGCCTGCCCTGTCGATCGGTAGCGCTTCGCGTGGACGATCCCGAGACGGGACAGCCGACGGATCTGGACGTGAAGCCGTTAACCGTTCTGATCAGACCCCCCGCGGTTCGACAGCGACGATTACGCGGCTTGTGCGGCGCAGCGTGTCGGATCGTCTTTTGACCGGGCAGCAATCGTGACCTATCCTCAAGTGGCCGCTTCTCCCTGAGTGCGGTCGCTTCCCGGAATTGACGGCGGCTTCCGCCGTTCCGGGCACCACACCGCGCCTCAACCGGACCCAACGCCAATGCGTCGTTTGCTTTGCGTTACGGGAGGGATTCTTTTATTCGCCGGAGGGATTTCGGCTCACCACGCACACCCCGTTTACGGTGGCGAGACCCTCGCCCCGATCGCCTCGACTTCTGAAACCGATGCCCAAGCCGCCATCGAAGTCGGTTTGAAATTGGAACAGCAGCGGCGCTGGACCGATGCCATCAACCACTACGAATCGGCGGCCCGTGAGGCTGCGGATAATGCCACGCTGCAGCAGCGGTTGTTGATCTGCCGGTTGCATCATGACGTCCAACGGCGCTATCAAGACAGCTCGTTTCTGCAGTCGGTCAGCGAGTTCGGTACTCAACAGGCACTCGACCTGTACGCCGAAATGCTCGCCAATATGGATACGCATTACGTCGATGGCGTCGATTGGAGGAAACTGATCCGTCACGGCAGCGCGTCGCTCGAAGTGGCACTGACCGAACCGTTGTTCGTCGATCGCCTACTTGCCGATGCCCGGCCCGAAGCGATCGAAGAGTTCCGTTTGAACGTACACCGCCATGTGATCAATCGTGACGTCAAGTCACGACACGACCTGCGGGCTATCGCCGCCCACGTCGCCGGGCTGGCCAAGCAAGACCTCGGCCTGTCCGGTTCGGCGACGGTATTGGAGTTCGCCTGCGGGGCACTCAGCGCCTTGGATACCTACTCACGATTCCTTACCCCAGGCCAACTCGACGAGACCTTCTCCAACATCGAAGGTAACTTTGTCGGCTTGGGCGTGGAGCTAAAGGTTGTCGAAAATCGTCTGCAAATCCTCAGCGTGATCCCCGGCGGGCCGGCTGCGGAAGCCGCCCTGTCACCTGGAGACTCAATCGTTCAAGTCGAACAGACGCTGACGTCGGAAGCGGGTCCCGATCAGGCGGCCGACCTGCTGCGAGGCCCCGAAGGGAGCTCCGTTTCGTTGGTGCTGCTGGATGTCGATGGGCAACAACGCAAAGTCCGTGTGCAACGACGCCGCGTCGATGTCCCCTGCGTCGAAAATGTTCACCTGGTCGATGCCGAGTCCGGGATCGGATACCTCCGTTTGACCAACTTTCAGAAAACGACGTCCCGTGAAGTCGAACAGGCGCTTTGGGACCTCCACCGGCAGGGGATGAAATCACTGATCATCGACGTCCGTGGCAACCCGGGTGGGCTGCTGTCAGCGGCGGTCGAGATCGCCGATCGATTCATCACCAGCGGGCGGATCGTGACCACACGCGGCCGCAATGCCCGAGAAAACTTCGACTACTCCGCCCATCGCGCGAACACTTGGTCGATCCCGCTCGCCGTTCTGATCGACGCCGATAGCGCTAGTGCCAGTGAAATCTTTGCCGGGGCGATTCATGACCATGCCCGCGGTCGGTTGGTGGGCCAAACGAGCTATGGCAAAGGGAGCGTTCAAGGGATTTTTCGGATGCAAACGGCCAAGTGCGGGCTGTGCCTGACCACGGCTAAATTTTACTCGCCTAGCGGGGCCATGATCAGCGATCGTGGCGTGGCCCCCGATGTCGTCGTCGAACCGGGCTACATCGCCGCCCGTCCCAACGATCAGGGCGTGATCACCCGTGAAGTCGACGACAATGTGCTGCAACAGGCGATGCAGACGATACGCGGCGAAAATCGGCTCAGCAGCCTGCCGCGGTGAACTCACGCAAAACTGATATCCCAACCCCGAGAATCGTTACAACCCGCACTCAGACGCCCGCTTGTCGGCACCGAGTCGGTCGATCGGATTGACGAGATCGATTTCACGAACTCACCTTATACTTGAGCGGCAGAAGTGCCCCAAAGAACCTGAGCCCCAGACGTCGTCGCCATGTCGCTGATTCCTCGCCCCCTGCATACAACTCGACGCCGAGCCTTGCTGGCCCTATTGATCGCCGGTGGAGCCTCCTCGCCGGTTTCCGCTGGCTGCCTCGATTGGCTGTTCGGTCGGACCACAACCATCAACCCCCAAGCCGTCAATCTGCCCGCGACGACAGGGACTCCGATCGGGCCGCCGGTGCCCGTCGGTCAGCCATTCATTTCGCCCGGAGTAGTCGCTCCCGCCAGCGATTTTTCCTCGTCAACCTATTCGGCCAATTTCGGGGCGGTCAATCAGGCGTCGGCGGCCCAATGGCCCGCCTACGGCTCGATCCCGACGCCGATCAACAATCCCTCCGTACTGACCGGGCAACCCGTCAACCCGGGCGGCGCCAGCAGACCGTTCTCCGCCTTCCGAACGACGATCAATCCCGCCCTCGTCGCCCAACCCGGTTTCCAGACGCTGCCGCAAACCAGCTACAACGCCGCCGCGGCCTACCAGTCCCCGGGTGTGGTGCAAGGCGCCAACAACGGTTTTGTTCACCCGCTGCAAACCCAACCGGTCGCCCCGGCGACCGGTGGCGGTCTGCTCGGAAAAATCCTCGGCAATCAGTATCGCACCCAATACAACAACGTTCCGACGACCGTCTACCGACCCGTCCAACAGATCGATCCCGCCACAGGCCAAGTGGTGATCGTCCAACAACCGTGTACGACCAACACGCAACAGGTCCAACGAACGCCTTACACCAGCCTGCAACCGGCGCCCTCCACGGTCACACCCGCCCCCCATTACGCTGAACCCGGCTGCGGCGGCGAAACGTTCGGCTATTCACAACAACCGCAGTACTCACAACCGCAGTACTCACAACCGCAGCAATACTCGCAACCGCAGCAGTACTCGCAACAACAGCAGTACTCGCAACAACAGCAGTACTCACAACAGCCGAACGCGACGACTCAGGGTAACTCTTTCGGCTCGGGCGTAGCTCCAGCTGCGGCCTGGGATTCCGACTCAGCCGGCTCAGGTGGATACGTTTCGCCGATCCCGTCGACCGATCCGGCCCCGCTGCAGGGCAACCCGGGCGGCTATCAAAACGAAGGTCGCCAAGAGCCACCTGCTGACAACGGTTCGGCGACCGATAGCACCCCGGTAGCCCCACCGCAGTTGCCTGACAGCGGAGAGAACTCGGCTGGCTACGAGGCAGAACGCAACTCAAACTCGACCCCGTCCAGTACGGTATCGACTAAGTATTCGGACCTGCCACCGATTCCCGCCGCGGATGATTACCAACCGCCACGATGGGACGATCCCGATTCACAGCCTGGTGGACGCCAACACTCGCCCTCTCGACCGTCGCCCGCTCAGCCTTCGCCACGCATTTCGCCGCCGTCATGGAATGACCGCACGGCATCCCGCGTGATCGAACCGAGCGACTCACACAGGAATGAACCGAATAACGCCACCTCGGGACGCGCCGTCTCGCATACCGATTGGAATCGCGCGTTTCCTCAATCCGAACAGCCGCCGGCTCGCCGCCAATCCGATCGACGTGACGACAGCGGTTGGGTGCCACTAGGGCAATAGATTTCACAGCTGTGTCGAGCTCGGCTACCGTCGCCAGTCGCTGGGCGGACCCAACCGACAGATCACAACCGCCCAAGAAATCACAGACCCTTTTTCCCGGCTCGAAGCTTACCGGCCATCCGCCGAGTCGGCCGCTTCGTCGAGTTTGTCCTGCAGCAGTCGCACCGCCAAGCGATAATCTTCGTTGTCTGGATCTAACTCGACCGCCCTTCGCAATTGGTCCAACGAAGCGGAGAGGTCGCCGCTGAGATACAAAGCCAACCCGAAGCGATATTGAACCACGGCGTTGTCCGGAGCCAGTTCAGCGTCGCGAGCGAGCAAGGGCAGTTCTTCGCTCCTCAGCCGTTCGGCTCGCGCGGTCGCCCGCGAATCGCCGCGTTCGGCTACCCTGTCCAAGAGGGCCGCCAGGTTCGTTCGCGGACCGGCCATCGTGGGTTCCACGCGCATCGCAGTCTCGTAAGCGACGATCGCTTCTGGAATTTTTCCGCGCTGCTCGCACAGCCCGGCCCACGCCATATGCGAACCGGCTCGGTCAGAGGTGATCATCAGCATCGACTTGACCTCACGCAGCGCCAGATCGACCTGACTTTGGTCACTCGCTGACAGCGACTGGTAAAACGGCGACGAACCGAGCAATCTCGCGGATTCGATTCGCACCATCCGCGAATCGTCCTGCAGCAGCGGCAACAGCGTGCGGCGGACGGTCGCTACCGGGGCTGCCCGCAGTGTGCGAACCGCGGCGGCTCGCACCAGCGGGTGCTCGTGGGGGTCTTCGATCAGCTGACTCGCGATGCCGGCGGCCTGCGGCTCACCGGAGAGCGCCAGATCGTCCAAAGCGGTCGCTCGAGCGATCACCGGCGTGACGTCATCACGGCGTAGCGCCAATGCCAAGGCCCGCTCGACACCGGCGGGTTCACCCGCCCGCAACGCCGCGATCGCATCGACGAAATGCCCCGGACGCTCCCGGGATTCACCATACCACCGGTCACAGGCTTCGTCACACCAGCGATCAGTCTGCTCGATCACGTTCTTTACCTGCTGATCACCCGACTCGGCTGCGGCGAGCCAATCGGCATACTCGCCCAACGATGGCCGTACCGCTTCGGGGACCTGATCGAGAGAATCGGCGACATGACAAGAACTGCATGCGTTGGGAACTCCCCAGCGGACCGACAGGTCAGGACGCGGGACGCGCAGGCTGTGATCACGCCGAAAGTCTACCTCCATGTAATGCCGCCCAGGCATATGGCAATTGACACACTTCGCACCTTCGCTGCCGACGGCATGATGGTGATGGCTCGGTACGTCATATTTTCCCGCCGGATGCTGGTGACACGACGTGCAGGTCTCGTTGCCGGGATGCTTCAACTGCAACGAATGGGGATCATGGCAATCGGTGCAGCGGATCCCTTTGTGATACATCTTGCTTTGGGTAAATGAGCCGAAGACATAAACCTCATCCTTGATCTGACCGTCGTCATAATAGGTCGCCGGCTGCATCGTCTCGAGTTGGAAAAAGTCATGGTAATTCTGCCCGGCAACGAATCGATCATCCAAGACACCGCGGCGACTATGACAAGGCGCACAGCTTTGCAATTGCGGTTCGGCATCATCACCCTTTAGCTTCGCCAACCCATAACCGTGATTGCGGTCCCAAAACAGCTTGTTGCTTTTCGCTAGCGTCACGTGCAAGCTGCCTGGGCCGTGGCAAGCTTCACAACTGACATCGATTTCGGAGAACGTCGTGCGATAGCGTCCCGTTTCGGGATCGAAGTTCGTCTTCAGGTTCGTCGAGTGACAGTCGGCACACATCGTTTGCCAACGCTGCGCCACGCCGGTCCAGTGCAACGGATCGTCGGGTGCCAATTTGTCAGCGACGTCGGGTGGCCGCAGGTAAAACCATCGTTTCCGCTGCGTATCCCAACTGATTCGCAACACCTGTACCCGCGGAATCTCGCCTTCGGCGAGCGATTCGTGGTGATCGAACTCGACCATGTATTGCTGAAGCGGCTCGACACCAAAAACATACTTGACCTCAAAGTCCTCCATTTCACCGGTTTCACCCTCGGTGTGGACCATGAAACGGTCGCCGTCACGGAACATCCGACTGACCATTCCGTCGTGATCGATGGTGGCGTCGTTAAAGTCGCCCAAGACCGTCTCGTCGGTCGCCAACGCCATCGCGCGGTCGTGATGCGACCCGGCGTGCGCGGCGGCTTGATCGCGGTGGCAATCGATGCAAGCGTCACGGCCGACGAAACTGGCGACCGCATCCTCCGGCAGAGCCGCCCACTGATCGCTGACCACAACCAGCGAACCGAACGCGAGCATCGCAATCGCTCCCACCATCAACCACCGGCCGGAGACCCTCAATCGCTGTTGCTTACTCAAAATCGTCGTAATCTTCCACGAAATCGTCGATCAACAGCACCGCCGCCTGCTGCCTCATACCCGCGATCAGTCGTTCCACCGACGCGTCTCGCCCAGGTAACCCTCCCAGCATTCGAGACGCCCGCAACAACGCCTCAGCCGTTTCGAAGCGAGCCTCGGATGAATTTGGGTTGAAATTGTCGGAAAACGCGGGACTCGGCGACGGCGGCGGCATCCCGCCATCTCGAGCACGCAACCGCCGGGCAGTCTCGCCGATCGATTGGGGGTCGAGCGACGAACCGTCCAGCACACTCCCCTGACGCCGGATCACCTCCAGCACATCATCCAGAATTGGGTCGCCACTCGACTGTGGCTGCCTCGCGTCAGCCGAAGCCTCACGTCCGGCCCGCAACTCTTCTTCAATCCGCCGCTTGACGGCTTCGCTCAACGGGACGACGACCTCCTGCAAATCCTCGTCTGTCGCCGATTCAGGAACCGTCAACGGCGGCGATTGAGCCGAGGCGATGCCCGAACCACCGGCCAACGCAACCAAGAACGCCAACCGCCATAGCGCCACACCGGCTCCGCGGCATTTCGGTGAAGGCAAACAGCAGACACCCAATCGATCGTTCATCGGTAACCTCCGCTGACACCCGTGGTCGGGACCGGATCCAGGAAACATCACTCAATAAATCGTAGCAGAGATCATCGCCGCAGCCCAGAACCGCAAGCCACTGAGCGAGCGGCCGACAGGTCATCGTGCCACGAGAGACTGATTGGCTTCCATCCGGCATTTGGCACTCATGCTCACACGCCCACTGGCCGAGGAGTTGGTCCAGCCATCTGCGTTCTGGCTGGGGGCATGACCAACACCACCCACTTCTCCTGCTTTCCTGAAGAACGATCGCGAATGCAACAACCGAGCCGGTTTTTCAATTGATCGCTCCGTAAACGCCGAATTCGACATCGGCTCCGAAGAATGATCGTCGCAAGCTGCGATTGGTGGCTACAAAGGTTTTCTCCTTGCCACCCAGCGCACCGCCACTCGCAACCGGCAGCGGAGGGACGGAGGACCGAGCGGATGGACGGGGGCGATGGACGGCGATGGACGGGGACACCGATGGACGGCACCGATGGACGGGGACACAGCCGGGATGGACGGAGGATGGGAGCGGATGGACGGGCGGCGGATAGACGG
>SKZY01000246.1 GCA_007127095.1 Planctomycetaceae bacterium | reverse complement strand
GGTGAGGAAGTCCGATTGGCACGGGCCCACCTCGAATCGGGTGAACCGATCGGCGTGCTCTACGACCCCGCCAAGCCGAGTCGTTTGCTGTTCGCCGAAGCGTTGCTGAGCGACTAAACCGCGGCGGGCTGGGCTCGCTCCCGCCGATTCGGCTGGCCCCACCAACACGGCCCCACACCATCCCAACGCAACGGCGCAGCCGTGCGGCACCAAGAACACGCCCCCCACACCACCGAGGCCACATGGCTGCGCCATGGCGTTGAAGTCCCCGATCCCAACGCTACGGCGAAGCCGTGCGGCACCCGCGAAAAGCCGGCTACTCCAAATCGTCCGGTGCTGCCCGAAAGTCTCTGCGACTTCCGCTACGGTTCGCCACTCGCCCCCTCTGTCTTCTAGCCACTCGCCGCTCACTCACCCATCCCAACGCAACGCAACGGCGAAGCCGTGTGGCCCAGCAGCGCCGTCTGCCCCACCGAGGCCACATGGCTCCGCCATGGCGTTACAATGAACCGAATCAGCTACGGGCGAACCAGATCGCGAACACGCCTACGGGCGGGGAGATTCCAATGCATTACGGACCAAACGCGAGACGTGACTTTTTGAAAACCGCCGGCGGCGGTGCGGTCTGTGGCCTGCTGCTCGACGGCGTCCTCGGCAAGCTCGCCCCCGTGTCGGCGGCCGAGTCGAGTTTGCCAGCCGGATCGGTCCGCCTCGAACCGGGAATCGAGCCACTCGTGCGGCTGCTGGAGGAAACTCCGCGTAGCCGCGTGATCGAGGAAGTCGCGTCGCGGGTAAGTGCAGGCCGAGTCGGCTACCAGGAAGTCTTGGCCGCGTTGTTGCTCGCCGGCGTCCGCAACATTCAACCTCGACCGTCGGTCGGCTTTAAGTTTCACGCCGTCCTGGTCGTCAATTCGGCACACTTGGCCAGCCAGGCTTCGCCCGATGCCGATCGCTGGCTGCCGATTTTTTGGGCGATCGACAACTTCAAAAGTTCGCAGGCTCGCGACGTCAACGAAGGCGATTGGACGATGGAAGCGGTCGACGAACCCGCGGTCCCCGACACGCATCTGGCGGTCAACCGGTTCCGCCAAGCGATGACCGATTGGGACGAATCGGCGGCCGATGTCGCCACCGCCGCGCTGGCTCGAGGACGCTCGGCCACCGAAATTTTTGATGCCTACGCCGATTTCGCCGCCCGCGATTTCCGCAGCATCGGACATAAGGTGATCTACCTGTCCAACGCCTACCGGACACTCGAATCGATCGGCTGGCAGTATTCCGAACCGGTACTCCGCAGCCTGACCTACGCGATGCTGAATCACAGCGGTGAACCGAATCCGGCGACCAGCGATCTGGACGCCGATCGCGATGGCAGAGTCAACCGCGAGCGGATGACCGAAATCCGCGATAAATGGCTCGACGGCCAAGACGATTCAGCGGCCACCGCCGAAATGATCACCGCCCTGCGAACCGTCTCGTCCGACGAGGCGAGCCGGATGGTCGTCGAGCAATTGAACCGCGGCACCAGCTTCCGTTCGGTCTTCGATGCGTTGTTCTCCGCAGCAGCCGAACTGACGATGCGTCAACCGGCGATCGTACCGCTGCACGCGATGACGACGACCAACGCCATCCATTATGCCTTCCGTACCTGCGGCAACGACGCCACCCGTCGTTACCTGATGCTGCAAAACGCCTCCTTCATCGCCCGGTTCCGCGAAGCCGCCAAAGGTCGCGGCGATCTCGCCGACCTGCGGATCGACACGCTCGAGGCCGCCCCCGATTGGTCACCCGACTCGTCGGTCGAGGAAATCTTTAAGCAATTGGGACAAGACCCAGGCCGAGCCGCTGCTCAACTGCTCGCCTACCTCGGCGGCGGCCAATCGGCCAGCCAAGCGATGCATCACGCCCGCCGCTTGATCTTCCTGAAAGGGACCGACTCGCACGATTACAAATACAGTTCCGCCGTCTTGGAAGATTACCACCAATTGACCCCCGCCTGGCGCGATCGCTATCTCGCCGCATCACTCTACAAAATGCGAAACGAATCCGAGCGAACCACCCCACTCGTCGGCCGCATCCGAGAAGCGATCGGAGCCTAACCCAGATCCCGCAAGCCACCCTCCCGCCGGGAGGGTCGAGCATAAGCGAGGGGAGGGTTGCCCGCAGCTCCTCAAAACCAACCACCGCCGTACACCCGCAAGACCACATGGCTTGCGCCATGGCGTTGAAACGTGATCTCTCCATGTGATATTGGACGGCAATCCATCAATCGTTTCCGTTATAAACTTTCGGGCCCAGAAGCATGGTTCCGAAAGCCGCGAAGCCGGCGACAGGCAGTAGCCCCGGGTGCAGCGATGACGAGCTCCGCGAGTCGAGCGCAACCCGGGGTTTTGACAGCCCAGGTCCATGCCGCCCGCTGACTCGCTCACCCAATAATCTCCTCAATCACCCTCGCTCCCTCAACACCCGTCAACTTCGCGTCCAAGCCTTGAAACTTGACGCTGAATCT
>SKZY01000062.1 GCA_007127095.1 Planctomycetaceae bacterium | reverse complement strand
CCATCGCGGTGACCAGTGGCACCAGGTTCCAAAGCAGCACCAACCAGAAACGCCACTTACTGGCTCGCGAAAACATCGCCCCGGCACCGATCGCGGCAGCACAAAAATGAGGCTCCGCCGCGCCGCCCGAATAAATGTTCGAATACGCGCTGCCTCCGCTCAGCAACCCCGTCGCTCGACTCGCCAACCGGCTTTCAACACTCGCCGCGACCGAAGGCTGAATCATCTCCTGCGTCGCACCCGACTCAGCGTCCCGAAAAGCGAAGGCCGGAACCGCCCCGGCGATTCCATAAAACAACTCCGCCTGAACCGCCGGCGTGGTAGACGGCAACCCCGAATAAAACGTTTCCAAGCGATGATCCTGATCCCGCAACAAACGCTGGACAAATGGCATCTTTCCTCGCTCGACCGCCCGCTCCAACTGACGCCGCGATAGCCCGTCGATCTGCAACAAGATCACGCCGGCCGCACCAGGAGCGGCATCGACTTCCGGCAAGCCGAGCAGCCGTACCGTCCGTTGACGACGGCTCAACCAACGTCGGGCCAAGCGGTAGCGGATCAGTACCGCGTGGCCCGCAACCGCCAACCGCTCGCCAAACGATCGGCCACGGCGATGACGCGATTGCGGTCGATCAGGAGTGGTCCGAGCGGAAGGGTTCGGGTCGGGTCGATTGCGATCGGCGTTCATCGGTGTCGCAGCTGACTCGTGATGCAGGTCGTCGATGGGCGGCAAAGTAACGGATCGCTAACGCTACCATGTCTCGCCGTCGCTGGTGAGCTTCCTCAACCAAACGATCGCCCTGTCGATCCCCTGATCGAGACTCCGCGGTCTCGCGGCAACGAATTTCCAGCCCCTCAGCGGCGAACAGGTATACAATGCCGAGTCCGGCTTGCCACGTGTCTCGTGAAAGCAAACTGCCGGCACCTTCTTCTCCTCGATTCGGGAATGCGATCGCGATGAAGCGTTTTACCTGTTTCGGATGTGTGGTCGCCGCGGCGACGCTTTCTCTGTCGCTTTCGCCTCATTCACTCTCGATCGCCGCAGAACCGCCGGAATCAACCGTCGTCGATCAAGTCGTCTCGCTCGAAGAATCGTTCACCGCCGCGTTCAATAAGGGCCAAGTCGAGAAGCTGGTCGCGATGTTCTTGGCCGACGGCGAATGGATCGATGACGAAGGCGTCGTGCATCGCGGACACCAAGAACTCAAGACGCTGTTCGACGGCTACTTCGACCGCTTTCCCGATGCCCAATTGGCGGTCGAGATCGAATCGATCCGGGCGCTCGCTGCCGACCTGGCGATCGAGGAAGGCACAAGATTTCTGTCGGCCGGCGACGATTCGCAGGCCCAAGTCCGCTATGTCGCCACTCTGGCCAAACGAAATGAGGGCTGGCGGATCGCTTCCATCCGCGAGTTCGACGATTCCCCACGGACAAAGCCTGCCAACGAGTTGGAATCGATCGCTTGGATGATCGGCGATTGGGTCAGCGAAGGGGGCGATTTGGCGGTGACGATCTCCTACCGCTGGGCCGCAGACCGAAACTTCGTACTCGGCCAATTCCTCGCCAACCGCGGCGGCGAAGTGGTGATGAAGAGTGAACAACGTATCGGCTGGGACCCGCTCTCCGGTGAATTGCGATCGTGGCTGTTCGATACCGACGGCGGGTTCGCCCATGGCGATTGGACATTCGTCGACGGAGGCTGGGTGATCAAATCACGGGCGACCGCGCCCGATGGCTTACTCGGTTCCGCCACCGTCACGATCACCCGCACCAGTCCCGACCAATTCCGCATGGTCGGGACCGACCGCATCATCGGTGGCCAACGGGCGGACGACTTCGATGTCTCCGTGACACGTGCCCCACCCCAACCCGCCGCCGATGACCGATCGGCCCCCGATCGCTAATACCCAGGAAACTCCGTGATGCCTGCTCGATACATGCCCCGCCGCGTTCTCGTCTACGGCGTCTGCGTCGGCCTGACGTTGGCAGTCCCGATCGGTGAAGTGACCGCACAACGGATCGGTAGCGGGCGAACCGGCGCAGCAACCGCCGACCGGTCAGCCTTCAGTGGTCGGTCTCGCTCAAACCCCGGCACCCCGACACGCCCCAATGTCGGTACGGGAAATCGACCCAATATCAGCGCCGGAACACGACCGAATATCAGCTCCGGCTCGCGCCCCAACCCAGCAGGCTCGGGGACCATACGGCCCTCACGCCCCTCCAATCCGCTGTCACAACCCGGCAGCGGATCGATACCGTCGCTCGGTGGCACCTCACGCCCCAGCCCACTCGGTCCGAATCGCCCGTCATTCGACGATCGGCCCGCCGGTTCGGTCGCCCGCCCCCTGCCATCACGCCCCAACACTCGTCCCACGAACCGCCCCCCCGGAACGCTCCCAGCGATCACGCGGCCCTCATTCCCCGATCGCCCGTCGCTGGAGAACCGGCCACCCGGCGGCGAACGACCAGGCTTTGATCGCCCTGGCTTCGACCGGCCGGGCTTCGACCGACCAGGCTT
>SKZY01000055.1 GCA_007127095.1 Planctomycetaceae bacterium | reverse complement strand
TCGTCGAGCGCCGAGTTGACCAGCAACTGCGTCGCACCGGGAACCCGGTCACGCCAATAGCTGAGTACACGGGTGGCGGCGGCGCGGGCCCGATGATCGGGGCTCTGTAGCACGCGGTCCAACAGATCGGGTCGAACACGGTCGTGTTGTTGCATCACCCACAACGCTTCGAGCTGGCGATGGGCGAATGTTTTTACATCGTCATCGTCATCGTCATCGCCGTCGCCGTCCTGTTGGTCCAGCCACTGATCGATCGCGCTGACGACCTGGTCGGTGTCGCGGTTGCGGAGTTCCATGCGGGCGAGGTGGCGGACGTTGTTTTCGTAGCGTTCCAGCAATTGGACCACGTCGGCGATCGGCGCCCCTTCGATTTCGGGGATTTCGAGCAGCGGTTTGTCCTTGTAGCGGACTCGCCAAATCCGACCGTGGTGTTTGTCGCGTTTGGGATCGCGCAGATTGTGCTGCATGTGGCCGATCAGCGGGTTGAACCAATCGACGATATAGAGTGCTCCATCGGGACCGAACTTCATATCGATCGGGCGGAAGTTGGTATCGCGGCTGGAGAGCAGCGGTTCGACCGGCGTTCCTTTGAAGCCGCTGCCTGCTTCGGTCATCCGGTAGTTCAGCGTGCCGAGGAAGCCGATCGTGTTGTTGATGATGTAGTTGCCCTGCATCGATTCCGGGAATTGGCTGCTGCTGACGATCGCACAGGCCGCCGTCGGCCGCCACTGTTTGACCAAGAACTGCTGCATTTGGCGGTGTTTGTGCGGATAGATCACATCGCCGCTGAAGGCCGCCGCGAAATAGTTGGACCCGGGTGAAGCGTCGGCGACAAAGTTTTGTCCCCAAGCGTCGAAGCAGTGTCCCCAGGGATTGGCGAAGTTGTAGGAGACGAAGATGCTGAACTTTTCGGTCCGCGGTTCATAGCGAAAAACCGCTGCGTCACGAACTCGCTGGGGGCCTCGCGGCGTTTCGACTTGGGTGAAGTGGAACGTGCCTTCTTGGAAGTAGAGCGCCCCGTCGGGGCCGATCGTGAACGCGCTGAGCGCGTGGTGCGAATCGGCGGAATCGAAGCCGTGCAGGACCCGCTGGCGGTGATCGGCGACGCCGTCGCCGGTGGTGTCCTTCAGGAACATCAGGTCGGGTTGTTGTGACACGTAGGCGCCACCGTCGGCCAAGGCGATCCCGATCGGTAGGTGCAACTTGTCAGCGAAGACGGTCTGTTTGTCGGCTTTGCCGTCGCCGTTGGTGTCTTCATAGATCAGCACCTTATCGTCGACTGGGGTGCCGGGCAGGTATTGTGGGTAGCTGGGGTTGGTCGTCACCCAGAGTCGCCCGCGGGCATCGATCTCCAGCGCCACCGGATTGACCATTTCGGGGAAATCGACTTCGGAGACGACCAAATCGATTTCGAAGCCGTCGGCGACGTTGAAAAGTTTTTGGCTTTCCTGGGGCGACAGCGCGGTCACTTCGGCCGAGACGTTCGATTCGATCGGCGACAGTTCACCGGTTTGCGAATCGTCGATCTGGTCGGGGACCGGATTGCCCTCGGCGATTTCCCAGATTCGTGCATCGCGGACGGCGATCATGTTGCGAAGTTTCGCGAACTCTTCGGGAAAGTTCACCACGCCGTAGGGATTCTTGCGACCGCCGTAGATGTAATAGCCGTTGACCGCGCGGTAGTCGCGAAAGAATTGCAGATTTTTCTCGACCACGGCTGCGCGCAGGGCAGTCAGATCGGCGGCGATGGTGTCGGGTCGAGGGCCGAACAGCGACACGTCGAGGACGGCACCGAGAACCTCGTTGCCACGCTGGTTGAGGTGGATGCCGTTGATCGTCAGCGGGCGATCGGCGGCGTCCATCGCGACCCGCAGCGGGGTGAAGAGGTCGATGTAGCGGACGCCGGCGGCGGCGGAGACTTCGGCCATCACGCCGCTGTAGAGTTCGATATTTTGGTTCGTCGTCGAGCCGTCGGGCAATTCGGGACGACCGATGTTTTCGTGGGGAATCGGCGAGCAGATCACCAACTGAGCGTCCGCGTCGAGTTGGCCACGGGTGTCGGCGATGAACTTTTCAAAACGACCACGAAAGGCGTCGAGTCCGGCGGGGCCGGCGAACGATTCGTTGAGTCCGAACATCGCCAATACGACTTGGGGGGCGTGATCGGTCAGCTGATGTCCGTGGTCTTCGAAGTTGGCGCTGCGCGGCCGCAGATCGATTTCGTCGGCTGACCAGCCGAGATTGCGGACGACGAGGCGTTTGGCGGGAAAACGGCTTTGCAGTTGGGTTTCGAAGTAGCCATCGTGCTGCATCCGTTCGGCGAGCGTATTGCCGATGATCACGAGTTTGTCACCGGTTTCGACCGTCAACCAAGGCGATAAAGAAGCCGAGGAATCGTCGTCTGCGGCGGCGGGTGAAAAGGGCAGCACCGCGAGCAGCGAGAGTGCCAGGAGCCAGGGGCGGGCGAGAGGGTGAGGCAGGCGGCGAGCGAGCGACATGGTCGAATTACCGTTTCGAGACCGGAAACAG
>SKZY01000056.1 GCA_007127095.1 Planctomycetaceae bacterium | reverse complement strand
GATCGGTCGACTCGGCTGCTTCCTCGCCGTAGTTCCCAGCCCGCCTACGATCGATCGCGTAGCGGGCCGACTCGGGGTGCAGCCTACCGATCGGCCCGAGCAGAAAATCGGTCCAGCGTTCAGCGCAGCGGCGGAGTCGATTGAGTCGAAACGCTTCCTCGACACAGCTGCCACGGCCGAACAGCAACAACCGCAGGACCCGGTTACGAGCCTCCAGGTGACTCAAGTAAACCGACTCGGTCAGCGGTTCGCTACGGCGGTATCCGACGCCGGTGTCGATCGCGGCCCCGATCGCGGCCATCACACGGGTTAAGATCTCGCTGATCAGAATCTCCTCGATCATCGCCAGGTGGTCCTGCCACCAGCGGCGAATCGCGACGGCTCGACCCGCCCGATCGACTTCGATAAACCGATCAAACCCACGGTCCCAAAGGTCCGACCGCTGGCGAGCCGCCACCCAATAGCGAGACATCGCTTCGGCGGGAATCGAGCGGCGAACGAAAATCAACGCTTCGGCCCGATCGGCGATCAGACTGGCGATTCGGACAAGTTCGGTGCTGTGCATCGGAGAGGCGACTGGACCAAAGAGCGCGAGAAAAGGAGTCTCCAACCGGTTGCACTTACCGTGCCAGCTCGGGTGCCGAGTCGTCGCGGATTGGCTAAGTCTTGACGTGCAATCACGTTAGCTGCTCTATCCGAGTTCGGCATCGGGGCCGCCGGCGGGCCGATGTTGCCAAATGCCAACGTCATGTTGGCGACCGGCGACGGGGGAGAACTTCGCCCAGCCGTTACGACCGGTCAAAGTGGCGCTACCGGATGAGGAATCGGCTGAGTGAACCAGTTTGTGCGCAGTTTGGCGTAGTCTCGCGGCTTACCAGGTCGATAGCCCCTTTCGTCAGCAGTCGTGTGTCGAAGCCGCCACACGACGACCGGTCTCCCAGTGGTGCGAGCGGTCGAGAATGCCCCACGCTTTCTCGACAGGTCTCGCCGGTGATGCCGGCCGATTGACGATGTCCGAAGGGTTCTGTCCCCGCACTATGGATGGAGCTAAGCGAGCATACCGCGGCTTGAACTTGAAAGTCGGAAACCCAATCCTTTGGAGTCCACCACGATGCGTCGTGTAATCACCCCTGTTTTGTTCGCCCTCGCCTTCGCCGCCTTCACCTCGGCGAACGCTTCGGCCGGCCTCTTCGGTGGCCATAATAAGAGCTGTGACGCCTGTTGTCCGGAGCCCGCTTGTGGCTGCGAGCCGACCTGCGGTGTTGCGGTTGCCGCACCGGCGTGTGGCTGCGAAGTCGCTTGCGACTCGCACTGCAAGAAGCCCGGTCTGCTGTCTCGCTTGTTCGCCAAGCGGAGCAGCTGCTGTGACGCCCCTTGCTGCCCGCCTGAACCCGCCTGCGGTTGCGAAATCGTCGACCCCGCTTGCGGTTGTGAAGCCCCGGTTTGTGGCTGCGACAGCCACTGTGGCCCCAAGCGTCCCGGCCTGTTGAAGCGGCTGTTCGCCAAGCGGAACCACTGCTGTGACTCCGCTCCTTGCTGCGAAGCCCCCACCTGTGGCTGCGAGCCGAGCTGCGGCTTCTGAATCGAAACCGATCCGAATCAGCACAACTGATCTGATCTTAAAATCGAACAGACCCTCGACACGTTTCGACGTGCCGGGGGTCTTTGCGATTTCCGCTACGGTAAGGGACCATTTTTGGCAGGATCAGACCACTAAGCCTTTAGATTCCAGCCCCGCATCTCAGCGAGCATCGGGTGGCGGGTCAGGTCGAAGTCGAGCGGGGTTACCGTGACGTTCCCCTGCTGCAACTGAGTCAAGTCGGACTCCTCCGGTGGCGGTTCGGCCGGTTCGCTCCACAACGCCCAATAGTAATCGCGTCCCGCCGGGTCACTCCGCTTTTCATACCGCCGGCCGTATTGGGCCAATCCCATCGGGACGACTTTGACGTCCGCGGGATGCTCGGTCGCTCGGGTCGGGATATTGACATTGAACAGCCTGCCGCGTGAGGCGTCGTGGCTGACGATCCCGTCGATGACGTTGCGGGCGACAACGGCCGCGGCTTGGGTATCGGGGTCCTCGGCGTGCTCCATCGAGACGGCGATGCTGGTAATCCCAAAAAATGCCCCTTCGATCGCGGCGGCAACCGTACCGCTGTAGAGCACATTGATGCCGGCATTCAGCCCGCTGTTGATGCCGCTGACGACCAAGTCGGGTCGCCAGGGGCAGAGTTCAACAATCGCCAACTTGACGCAGTCGGCGGGTGAACCTTCCACGGCCCAGGCCCAATGCCGGCCCTCACGGCGCAGCGATTTGCAGACCAGCGGAGTCAAATAGGTGATCGAGTGGCCGACCCCGCTCTGCTCGGTCGCCGGCGCGGCGATGAAAACTTCCCCAAAATGCCGCAACTGTTTCTCCAAAGCCGCCAACCCCGGCGAATACACCCCGTCATCGTTACTCAACAAAATCCGCACCCTGAAGACTCCTCAAAAAAACGGTTCCACGGCATCGCCAGCCAAACCCGGCATCCTAACCGATGTCACCGCTGT
>SKZY01000003.1 GCA_007127095.1 Planctomycetaceae bacterium | reverse complement strand
CGTCGTCGGTAGTGGTCCCGCGTTCGGAGGTCGGATTCTCGGTGGCGGGATCGACCAGGTCCCGAATCTGCCGGTAGTGGTTGGCGCTCAGCGATTGCCGTGGCCACCGCTGTCGATCCCAGATTCTCGCCACCGCCAGACCGAACACCGCTGGGTCGGTCGCTCCTCGGCGGATCGAGACGGTCTGATCGGCAAAGCTGACCCGCTCGGCGAGCCACGTCTCGGCCAATCCGTCGAGTGTTGCTCGCCATTGCGATTGTGAATCGATAAACCGCAGCAGCGCTTCGTCGGCAGCCGGGTAATGCTGGCGGATTTGTGGCAGTAGTTCGCCGCGGAGCCAATTCCGGCGATAGCCGGGGTCTTCGTTGGTGTGATCACGGCACCAGGTTTGCCCGAGTTCGTCGAGTCCGTCGCGCAGTTCCGTCCCACGAAAGGCCAGCAGCGGTCGGATGACCAGGAAGTCGGTGGCAAGCGATCGTGACGCCGGGATGCCACAAGCCCCGGCCGGTCCGGTTCCCCGAAACAGGTGATGCAGCAGGGTTTCGATCTGGTCATCGGCGGTGTGGCCGGTCAATACGCAGCGGGCTCCCACGCCGGCGACCACACGCTCGAGGAAGTCGTATCGCCGATTTCGCAGGCTCGCCTCATCCACGGCCGTGATCGATTCGCCTCGATCAGTTCCGTCGGTCTCGGTAACGAACCGCGTTTCTAGCGAGGCGGCCAGATCGGCGACGAAACGCTGGTCGTGGTCAGACCGTTCACCGCGGATGCCATGGTTGAAGTGGGCCACGGTGACGAATCGATCGACCGCCAACGAAGCCGCGTTCCAGACGTCGACGATCAATCGCAACAGCGCCACGCTGTCGCCACCACCGCTGACCGCGACGACGATACCCATCCCGGCGTGGCGTTGTGGCGAAAAAGAGTGGCTGAAGCGGTCGCACAACCGCTCCCAGACACGGGGTACTGGGACACCAGTCTCGTGGCGAGGGTTCGGTCTCGGATGCCGGTTTGCGAAAGTCATAAAAATGAGAGTATAGTGTGTCTCGCTCGCGGCGCTGTCTGGATCGCTCGGTTTCGGCAGGCTGCGGTGCCTACTTACCCTTCAACGCAAGTGCCAATCACCCGTTCGGCGGACGGTGTTCCCCAGCCTGGATGGTTGTGGGGCTGTTCGGCCCGCCGTGACGATTCGCACGACCGTCTCGCTCGTCGCATGCAAGCTTCCTTTTTATCACCACCGAAGATGCGTCTCATCGTGTGGGTATTATTGATACATCGGTTCCTGGGCCGCCTGGTCGTCGCACGATCGGTGCGGGACCGGCGTAATGACTCGGCTTTCGGGGCTTGTCCCTGCGCGGAAGCCGCGACGGTTGGCGTGATCGATCGGGTGCCATGGCGACTGCCATACCGCCGGTTAGAAATCAATCATGACAACCCCGATTTGGATCCTGGTACTGCTGGTCAGTGTGGCTGCGGCGATCGCCCTGACCTCGCTTTGGTTTCGACGCCGCGACGTCTTGCAGCAGCGTGAGTCGCAATCGCGAGCCGACCAGATCGTACTGCAAGCCGAGCAAGAGGCCGAATCGATCCGCACGGCGCGGTTGATCGAGGCCCGTGAGGAGGCGCTGACGCTCAAGAGCGAGATCGAGCGGGAACTCTCCTCGGCCCGCAAATCGCAATTGACCCGTGAGGAGAAGCTCGACCGCCGCGAGGCCCAGTTGTCTCAGGTCGAGGAGTCTTTGCAGAAACAACACCGTGGGCTCGAAGCGACGCAGCAGCGTCTCGCCGCGCAGCTGAAGCAGGCCCAGGATAAGCAGGCCGAGATCGAGGAAGTGCTCCGGCAACGCCGCGAGGCGCTGGAGCAGGTCGGCAACATGACGCAGCAAGAGGCCGCTCAGGAGTTGATCGAATCGCTGGGGAAGGAGCTGGAAAACGAGGTCGGTACGTTGTTGCTGCGACACCAGCGGCGGCTCGGCGAGTTGGTCGATGCCCAGGGGCGTGAGATGCTGCTGACCGCGATCCAACGCTATGCCTCGGCCCATACCGCCGATTCGACAACCAGCACGGTCGACATCCCCAACGATGACATGAAGGGCCGGATCATCGGACGTGAAGGCCGCAACATCCGCGCCTTTGAAAAGGCGACCGGAGTCGACCTGATCATCGACGACACCCCGGGTGTGGTGATCGTCAGCGGCTTCGACCCGGTGCGACGAGAGATCGCCCGGTTGGCACTCGATAAGCTGATCGACGACGGTCGCATCCATCCTTCGCGAATCGAGGAGGTGGTCGCGGCGACCGGCAATGAGATCGACGCGTTTGTGCTCCGCAAGGGCCGGGAGGCGGCCGAGGAGACCAATGTCGTGGGGCTCGAACCACGCGTCCTGAGCATGTTGGGGAAACTCCATTTCCGCACCAGTTACAGTCAAAATGTACTGCGGCACAGCGTCGAAGTCGCATTCATTTCGGGCTTGATCGCCGAGATGATCGGCTTGGACGCCGCACTCGCCCGCCGCGCTGGCCTATTGCACGATATCGGCAAGGCGGCTGACCATGAGTTGGAAGGGGGCCATCCCAAGATCGGGGCCGACCTGTTGCGGCGCAGTGGTGAGCCGCCCGAGGTGGTCCATGCCGCCCTCGGGCATCACGACCAGATCGTGACCGAATATCCTTACACCATGCTGGTCGCCACCGGCGATGCCTGCAGTGCCAGCCGCCCCGGGGCTCGCCGCGAATCGCTCGAACGCTACGTCCGCCGGATGGAAGAACTCGAGCAGATCGCCAAACGCTTCCCGGGGGTCCAGCAGGCTTTCGCGATCCAGGCCGGCCGTGAATTGCGGGTGATTGTCAACGCCGAGAAGGCGGATGATCAACACGCCGCGATCGTCTGCCGCGACATCGCTAAGGCGTTCGAACAGGAATTGACCTATCCGGGTGAAATCAAAGTCACCGTCGTCCGTGAGACCCGCTTCAGCGAGATCGCCAAGTAATCATCGGCCGAATCGTCAAACCGTGACGCGGCCGCGGGGACCGAGTCGGCCGAACATCCGATCGAGTTCATCGCGGCTGAAGAATAACGCGGTCGGACGGCCGTGGGGGCAATGGTGAGTGTCTTGATAGAGGTCACGCTGTTCGAGCAGACTGGTGATCTCTTCGCCAGTCAGTCGGTCGCCGGCTTTGATCGCCGCCTTGCAGGCCATTGAGTGCAACAGGTGATCCAACAGGTCGCGGATTTCGGGGTCTTTGCCGGCGGCGATGATCGATTCGAGTGCTTGTCGCAACACGTCGCTGGGCGCCGACCGAGCGAGCATCGTCGGATAGCCGCTGATCAGGACCGTGTCGCCGCCAAAATCGTCGATCTCGATCCCGACACGGGCCAGCAACTCCTTCGCATCGAGCGTCGCCGAACGCTCCGCAGGCGTCAACGATACCGGCTCGGGCACCAACAGCCGCTGAGTCTCAAGCCGTCCGCCCTCGCCGAGCACCTTCGCTCGGATCCGTTCGTACATTACCCGTTCATGAAGCGCGTGTTGATCGATGACGACCATCCCGGCGTCGTCCTGTGTCACCAGGTAGCGGTTGTGGACTTGGAACCCCAGGTAGCTTGGCGTCGCCGGCTTCGGTTCGGGTAGTGCTGGCGTCCCGTTGCCGGTTGCGGCCTGTGGCAGGTCCGTCGCCGTGGCTGCGGCCGACGTCAGGTTCCGCGTCGACGAGTCGATTTCCCAGGGTGCGGGTCCACCGGGGAACGGTTGAAACTCGGGGACCGTGCCGGCTCGGGTCGGCAGTTCAGCTCGTCCCGTTTTGGCCCAATCGATCACGCCTTGGCGGTGAGCCAGCTCGGACGTTGTGGTCGGCTCAGCGGCCGGCCGTTGGTCACCCAGCGGCGTCCGGTTGCCTCCATCCCCCTGGTTCGTGTCGCCTTGAAGACCGGCCGCTCCCGACCCGGTGCTCTGTCCGAACGCAGCATCGGCGGGGTCAGGCTGAGCGTTCCCGCTGGAAACGCCGTTTGGCGAACCGGCTGCGACATCGCCGGAGCCGCCGCGTTGGGCCGTCGCCGGGCCGACACGCATCGTCATGTCGGTCGACAGAAATCGATGACGCAGCGTTTGTAACAACCGGGCATAGACCCGACCGCTGTCGGTGAACCGCACCTCCAGCTTGGTCGGGTGAACGTTGACATCGACCATCTCGGCGGGCATTGCCAGTCGCAGGAAGCAGACCGGATGGCGGCCGACCATCAGCAGGCCGCGGTAGGCTTCGCCGAGGGCGTGTTGGAGGGCTCGATCACGGATGTGCCGACCGTTGAGGAACAGGTACTGCATCCGCGCGTTGCCGCGGCTGATCGCCGGGTCGCAGACGTAACCGTTGACCTTAACCTCACTGTCGTCGCTATCGATGCGGATCAGTGAGCCGCCGATTTCGTCGCCGAAGAAGGCTGCGATCCGTTCGCCCCAATTGACGGTCGGTGGCAGGTCGTGCAACACCCGTTCGCCGCTGCGGAGCAACATGTGGATCGCGGGATTGGCCAATGCCAGTCGTGTGAAGGCTTCGGTGATATGCCCGTTTTCGGTCTGCGCGGTCCGCATGAACTTGCGTCGCACCGGGGTATTGAAAAACAGGTTGCGAACCTCGATCACCGTCCCCACCGGACAGCCGCAGGGAGCGGGCGGTTCGGCTTGACCACCACGGACCACGATTTCGGCTCCTCCGGTGCAGTCGGCGGTGCGGCTGCGGATCGTCAGTTGCGATACCGACGCGATCGAGGCCATCGCTTCGCCGCGAAAACCGAGCGTCGCGACGCGAAACAGCGACTCTTCGTCGGGCAGCTTGCTCGTCGCGTGACTCGCGATCGCCAACGGCAATTCGTCGACGGTCATGCCACAACCGTCGTCGCTGACCCGGATCAATTCGCTGCCGCCGCCAGCGATCGCCACTTCGACCCGCTTCGCGCCGGCATCGATGCTGTTTTCCATCAACTCCTTGACGACCGAGGCGGGCCGTTCGATCACTTCGCCGGCGGCGATCTGGTTGACGAGTTGGGGCGGCAGTTGGCGGATGGTCGGCATGCCTGGAGTCTACCGGAGATGACGAAAACGCCCAAGCCGAACCACTACCGTGTCGGCGTCATCCGCAACTGTTTCTCGAATCCGGGTAGGCGACCGTAGGCGTGCGCAAGCAGCTTGATCGGGTGGACAGTCGATCGCCCGCTGCCGTGTTCGATCTGCATCTTGCAGGCGCCGCACTGCGTCGCTGCGGCGTGGGCGGTATGCCGCCTCATTTCGGTGATCAACGGCCAACCGATCCGCAGACTGTTACGGTAATTCTTGCGGTGCAGACCCCAGGTGCCGGCCATCCCGGTACAGCCGCGATCGACGTGTTGAACGTTGAGTCCTGGGATCAATCCCAGTAATCGCAGCGCCGACTTCGATGAATCGAACGCCCGGACATGGCACGGTTCGTGATAGGCGATCTCCGCGGCGACGTTGTTCAGGTCGAGCGACAGACGATTCTGGCCGTGGAGTCCCCAGAGGTACTCACAGGCCTCGAAGGTGTTGTCGGCGACGGTTCGGGCATCCTCGTCGCCGAGCAGGTTGACGTATTCACGTCGCAGGGCGAGTGCGGCGGCAGGCTCGGTGACCAACACGGTGTAGCCCCGGCTGACAGCGTCGGCCAGGACTCGGACGTTCTGCCGCGCGATTCGCTGGGCCCCTTTGGTGTCGCCGGCGGTGATTCTCGCGATCCCGCTGGCCGCTTGCCGCAGCGGCACGTAGACGTCGATCCCGTTGTGTAGCAGCACTTCGGCCAAGGCGATGCCGATTTCGGGATCGTGATAATTGGCATAGTGATCGACGAAGTAGGCGACTTTGGTGCCGCCGTGGGCCGACGGTCGTTGCCAACGCCGGCCGGTGGCATACCGCAGGAACGACCGCTTAGCCAGCGGCGGCAGTGTCCGCGCCTGCGACAGCCCGAAGGTCCGCTCCAATACCCACCGCCAAGCCGGGCTCCTCAGTAGGTAGTTCGCCAATGCCGGGAACCGCGAACCGATCACCGCCACGCGGTCGATCCGGCTCATCAACAGCTCCGACAGCGGTAGCCCGTTGGTGGCGACGTATTGGGCTTTGATCTCGTTGACGATCTTGGGGATATCGACCGAAGCCGGGCATTCGAGCCGACATTGATGACAGCCGAAACAGAGGTCGGCGATCTGTTTGGCGCGGTCGGAGACGAGATCGCCGGGATCGAGCCGACCGGTCAAGACGCCGCGGAGCAGGTTAGCCTTGGCCCGCGGCGACGCTTCCTCGATCGGCAATGTTCGAAACACGGGACATTGTCGCTGGTCAGGGGCCGTCGTCCGGCAACGACCGCAGCCGTTGCAACTGCGGACCGTCTGTTCGATGTCCCGACCGGGTCCCCAATGCAGCAGCACCGGCAATTGACGCACCGCCCGATCACGGTCGGCCGCTAACGACGTTTCGGCCGCCGACGCTTCGATCAAGGCGGTGTCTTGCTGTGATACCCGGATCGTGGTCGTGACTGGGCGGAGGTTCTCATCGCACTGCTCGGGCCGCGCCGTGATCAGTTTGCCGGGGTTGAGGCGGTCATGGGGATCGAACAAACGTTTCAACTTCACCATCGCCGGCCAGGTTTCGCGGTGCTGCTTGCGAAGCAACCAGGAGCGGCTCAATCCGGCGGCGTGTTCGGCACCGACCAGCCCGCCGCACTCCCAAACCGCGGCCGCGATCTGTTCACTCAGCGGTCGCAGGCGGGCCGTATCTTTGGCCGACGCCAGGTCGATGAACGGCCGGATGTGCAATTGACCATGACCGGCATGAGCGAAAATCGTGGCGGTGATCTGGAACTTGCGAAGCACTTCTTGGATCGAGACCAACGCTTTCGGGATCGCCTCGGAGGGTACCCAGACGTCTTCGATCAGGGGTACCGGGTTGTGGTCACCGCGGACCCGATAGAGTCGAGGGATCACCCGCCGGGAGAGCGCCCAATAGAGGTCGCGTTGCTGGCGTTCCATCGTCGTTGTCGATGCGAAGGCGAGCTTCTGACGACGACACAGCTCATCCTCGAGCTTCGCCAGGCGACCCCGCAGTTCGCCGACGGCGTCACCCTGCATCTCGACCAAGATCATCGCTTCGGCGTCGCGGGGCAGCAGTTGGGCGAAAGCCCATTCGGTGTCTCGGGCGATTTCTAACAGCCGGCGATCCATCAGGTCGCAGGCGGCTACACCGTGACGCACCGCGGCGACCGCTCCCTGGGCGGCGGCGTCGAGCCGACGGAAGAAGAACAGCGCGACACCGCGGTGCAGCGGGACCGGTTCGGTCGCCAGCGTAGCGTCGGTGATCATCCCGAACGTCCCTTGGGTGCCGACGATCAGCCGGGCCAGGTTGACCCGGGTTTGCGGCGTCGGCAGGTTCGCCGACAGCGATTCGAACGGCTCGATCACGCCGTCAAAGCGAACGCCGTTGGCCGTGCCACGCTGCCGCATATCGGCTTCGATCACGTCACGGTGTTGCCGAAACACGTCCCACACCCCGCGGGCCAAACGGCCGGCCGCGGTCGGTTCGCCGGGCCAATGTGACGACAATTCCAACAATTCGCCGCTGGCGGTGACCAGTTCGATCGAGCGGACGGTATCGCGGGCCGATCCGCTCCGCAAAAAATGGCTGCCCGATGCGTTGACGGCCAAGACACTGCCCATCGTCGTCACGCTGCGGGTCGCCGGGTCGGGGCCGTATTGCCGCCGCACCGGTGCCAATTCGCGGTTGAGCTCTGCCAACACGACGCCGGGCTGGACCCGTACGAGACTCGAACCAACAGCATCCGGTGGGGGCTGAGTCGCGCTCGGCTTACCCGACGGACTTCCCGGCAACGCTTCGCCCGGCGGGCCGTCGGGTCGCCACCGCCGCATGTAGACAGAAAAGTCGATCACCAGGCCGCGGCCGAGCGATTCGCCCGCCACGCCGCTGCCGGCACCGCGGGCATGGACCGACAGATTCTGTTCATCGGCATAGCGGACGCAGGCGATCACGTCTTCGGCGGACCGCGGCCGGACGACGCCGAGTGGCAAGACCTGATAGATGCTGGCGTCGCTGGCGTACAATTGAACCGACAATTCGTCGCAGAAAACGTCACCGCCGATGACCCCTCGGAGGTCGTCTTCAACGCGTTTTCTCTCGATATCCATCAACGACGCTCGATTCGCAAAGGCGACTCTCCCCTAACGTTTTGCCGCCGGCTGACGCTCAGCGGATTTCGAACAATTCCACAGTGAAATAGAGCGTCGCCCCCGGAGGGATCGTGCCGGGAACGCCGTCGCTGCCGTAACCGAGTTCGGGCGGCACTTCCAATTCGATCATCCCGCCGGGGCGGACCAATTGCAACCCTTCGGTCCAGCCCGGGACGACTTCGTGGAGCCCGAATGTCGCCGGTTTACCACGCCGGTACGAACTGTCGAACTCGCGGCCATCGGCCAACTTACCGGAATAATGGACCTTGACCGTCGAGGCGGGTGAGGGCCGATCCCCGCTGCCCTTTCGTGTCACCCGGTACCGCAAACCCGACTCGGTCTGAGTGAACTCGGTCGGGGCATCGGGATCGGCAGGACCCGGTGAGAACGACGGGCGGGTCGCACATCCGGCTACCACCGCAAGCGACAAAGCGAGCCCGACCAATCCGAACGGCAAGCGATCGAAAAAGGTGCTGATGGGAAGAGCGATCATGGGCGGAAATCTCCGGGCGTACCCGTCACGTATCAACCGATGCACCACACGTTGCTGAACCATTCGACACGGTCGGCCCGGCGGGGGCTGTAATTCTTCGTCGGGTCGAACTTCTTTTGCTTCAAGATCGACAACACGGCCTTCGCCGGGACTTGGGCATGCTGAGAGAGTACATCGACCTTTTCGCTTTGCGGGGTCCAGTCGTAGAGCAGCGAATGGTCCCGCTCGAACCACTCGTCGAGGTATTTCGCGTCGGTCGAACTGACGAATACGAAATCGACCTGGTGCTTGCACAAAAAGCCGAGCATTTTTGCCGCTAGCATGCGGCTCAATTCGGTATCGCCGCCGGTCGTCGTCGCCGCCACATTCCAGAGACTGGTGTAGCCGTCTTCGTCGAGCGAATCTTCGTCGAAGCGAAGCGTCAGCCCTGCCATCGGATCGACCGGCGTGACCGGATCGGTCGCCGCCGGGTCGCCGGGGGATGGAGTATCGGGTGTGGGGGTGGAACCGTCAGTCAACGCGTCTTCGGCATGCATGCAATCGCTCCATGACGACCAAGAAAGAAAAAGGGGACAACATCCTACATGTCGCCCCCTTTCGATAGAAGTCGTTCGAGCATACCGCAAACCGGCCCGATCCCCAATGGGCCGATTCGGGAAGCGGCAAGACAAGCCCCTTACGCTCCGGTCGGTTACCAGCACCAGGTTTTCAACAGCATGGCTTGTTTGCCCCGCAGCGCCGTCGTAAAAAAACGCGATGGCATACGATTTTCCAACCGACATCCGTACCCGGGTAACCCGCCTGGCCAGCTAGGCCTGTCATAGCGGCCGCACGACCATAGCTGACTTGCAAGTCGTTTGAGAATCAAAGGTTCTGTTATGCCTCACGTCGACGAATGGGGTCTCGATTCTGGTGCCACTGATCGATCGTTTCCGGGACGAACGTTCGGACCCAGAAGTTTGTTTTCGAAAGCCGCGAAGCCGGCGACAGGCCGTAGCCCCGGGTGGAGCGATGACGAGCTCCGCGAGTCGAGCGTAACCCGGGGTTTCCGAGTCCAACAGCGCGGGCGACGAGCGATCGATCCACAATCCCAATCAGTCCGCCGAGTCGCAATCCGACGGATGCGGACAGCCGGTCGCCCGTCGAGCCAGCAGCGTTGCCGGTTGCGACTCCGGGCGAATCGAGGTCGACCGGCGTTTCAAGCTTCCACAATCTGCG
>SKZY01000235.1 GCA_007127095.1 Planctomycetaceae bacterium | reverse complement strand
GATCACGATCCTGGGTTCACCCGCCAACGCGCGAGCCAGGGCGAGCTTTTTCCATTGACCGCCCGACAGGTCATGTTCGCCAAACATCCGGCCGAGCATCGTATCGAGCCCCAGCGGGAGTCGGTCGACCAATTCGTCGGCGCCGGCGATGGCGGCGATTTGCCGGATCGCGGCGGGTTGGTCGCGGAGCGAATCCCAATCACCGAACGCGATGTTGTCGCCGGCGGTCGCTTCGAATCGCGGTGGCGTTTGTTGGACCAGGGCCACATGACGGTAGTAGTGTGCATGCTTGATCTGGTCGATCGGGACGCCGTCGACAAGAATCGTTCCCGAGCTCGGTTCGTAGAGCCGCGCGATCAACTTGGCGAGGGTCGACTTGCCGGCGCCGTTGGGGCCGACGAGGGCCACGATTTCGCCGGGGCGGATATCGAGGGTCACGTCTTCGAGGACGGGGGAACTGTCCGGCGAGTAGCGGAACGAGACGTCGCGCAGCGAAATCGTGCCGGCGATCTCCGGGGTCAGTGTCCCGGAATCTTTCATCCGCGGACGCAGTGAGAAGAAGTCGTTGAGGTGACCGATTGCCAGCCGGGCATCCATGATCGACGAGATCGAATTGCCGATCCGACCGGCGGAATCGCGAAACTTCCAAGCGGCCAACCAAAACGCCGTAAACATTCCGACGTCGAGTTCGCCGGTCGCGGCGCGGTGGGCGGCGAACCAGGTGGCCCCGCCGATCAAGACCAACAGGATCAATGAAGTGACGAAGCGGATCGCCATCCGCAGCAACCCGATCCGGCGGTTGTCGTCCAGCAATTGATCCATCTGGCGATCATGGCGATCGAGCATCACACCGGCGAGTCCCAACACCTTGACCGATTGCGACCAATCCCGATGGGTCAGAAGTCGGGCGTAATACTTGGTCCAACGACGTTCGGTGGTGCGGATGCGGTTGTAATGGTGCTTGATCTGCGACACCCAATAGCTGGCGACGAATACCGGCGCCAGGGCGACCACCAGACCGAGTGTCCACCAGGGTTCGATCCAGACCAAGACGGCGATCAAGGTACCGATTTGCAGGATGCCCGAAACCGATTGGATGATCCCTTCGAGCAGGTCGAGGATTTTTTGGCCCGGATTCTGTCCGGCGCGTTCGAGCGTATTTTGGCAACTGCGATCGTCGAGTACGCTGGCGTCGAGTGTCGCGGCGTGGCGGAGGATCTTGCGCTGCATTTCCAGCGACAGCGAGTCTTGAAGCCGCATCTTGGCGAACTCCTGAGCGGCGCCCAAGACGATCGCCAGGCAGGCCACCGCCGCGACCAGCAGGATCCAGAGGTCGAGCGATCCGGAGGCGGTGTCGCCGGTCGCGATCATCTCGTTGATCTCGGAAACGATGATCCCCATCGCCAAGATCGAGATCGGGGCCAACAGGGCGGCCAGCAAGGCGCCGACTCCCATGGCGACGCAGTGTTTGGCGCCCGCCGACCAGACGATCCGCAGGCCGTCGCGGACCACGCCGGCCAGCGATTCGGAAGTTCCCGGCTGGGGGACATGCTCAGGCGGCATCGCGGAGGCTCCCGTCTGCTTGCCCGCGGTCGGCCAAGGTCGTTAATGATCGGTATTCGCGTCGGGCTGCTCGTTGACCGCTGATCAGGTCGCGGTAAGCGGCCAATGTCTGTCGAGCGGATTGTTCCCAAGTGAATCGTTTGGCTCGCATCACCGACGCGATCTGGCGGTTCCGCTGCTGCTCAGGGTCACTCAGCAGACGCCGCATCGCGTCGCGGATCGTTCGCGGATCGTCGGCATCGGCCGGCAGTCCACAGCCCTCTGCCAGCTCCGGCATCGCGGAATTGTTGCCGTAGATCACCGCCGTACCGCAGGCCATCGCTTCCAGGATCGGCAAGCCATAACCCTCGTACCGCGAGACGTAACAGAGGGCCTCGGCGGCCGAGTAGAGCAGCGGCAAATCTTCATCATCGACGTACCCGATTGCTTGTACCCGTGGTTCGGCATCGATCAGCTGTTGGAGTTCGCCGACATGTTGCCAGCCGGTTCCGCCGGCCAGGATCAATCGGATGCTTGGGTCGGGATGATCATCGAGCAACTGAATGAATGCCTTGACGGTGTTGATCAAGTTTTTTCGCGGCTCGATCGTCCCCAGGCAGAGCAGAAACGGGGCGTCGTCGATAGCGTACTTCTGGCGGATTCGAGCTGTCCGGGGGCCGTCCGCTTCGGGAAGAAAGCGTCGCGTACAGACCGCGTTGTGGGCGACGCGAATTCGTTTCGCCGAGATCGCCAGGCGGTCGACCAGGTCGGCCTTGGTGGCGTGCGAGACCGCCAGATAACTGGCGTTCCGCGATTCGGAAAACTCGAGTCCCTGCTGCAACGTTTCGACGTTAGCCGTCGTTTGCAGATCGGGGCAAACCAGGTGGGATAGGTCATGGACCGTCGTCAACAGCGGATGGTCCAGATGCCGGAAATGCTGCCAGGTATTGGGCAGCGTGAGGTGCATCAGGTCGTAGGGGCGGTTGCCGCCACTGAGCGCCTGTTTCGCCT
>SKZY01000230.1 GCA_007127095.1 Planctomycetaceae bacterium | reverse complement strand
GTTCCAGCCCGATAAGCGGCATGGAATCTGCCGAATTAATCGCAACCGGTCCACCGCATCGGAAATTTAATTCCCACCTTACCGACAAAAACCAGCGCACTCGAGGTTTCGTCGCAACCCCAAGTTTTTGACAGCCCAGCTTTATGCCCAAAGGCTCCTTCGGGGGTGCTTATGTTTTCCGCTCGATCCCTACTGTGACGCTGGCTTCGCCTACCGTGGCGCTGGCTTCGCGGGCCGTGACGCTGGCTTCGCGGGCGATTCGCCCTCGCACCAGCGGATCGCGCGGGCGATGGCCTCGTCCCGTGTCTCGGCTTGTTCGACAGTGTATCCCGAATGTTCGGTCAAAAATCCGACCTTGGGGTGCAATACCGGCGCCGGCATCCCGAGTTCTTTGACCGGGACCCCGTGCAGGATTGCGGCGGCGGTCAACGCCGCGTCGGCGACGGTCACGCGTAGCGGTCGACTGTTGTGCAACACCGGCATCCGGGAGTCGGCGACGCGGTCGTCGGCGAGCAGCGGGATCAGTTTGGAGGAATCGTCGGGGGTGCCAAACCGGGCGATCGCTTGCAGCGCCGTTTGCAGCGTTTCGATATCTTGGGTTTCCTTGAGCGTTCGCAGCCCGAGTTCGCCACCGGCCGGCAGGTCCCACTGCATCGCATACCAGAGAACATCGATGCGATTTTCGAACCGACTTTGCAGCACCCAGCGTTGCAGCATCGCGGAGATCGGTTGCCACAATTGGGCATCTTGTCGGAGCGGTCCGTATTGGCGGTTGAAGACCGAGAGCAATTGAGTTTCATAGGCCCCCGCGACCTGGACGGCCGGATCGGTCAAAGGCAACAGCATCGCGACCGCGTCGGCGAGTGTCGGGGGCTGGCGTTTTTGCAGCATCGCCACTTGGATCGAAACGGCCGCTTGTTCGGCCGCCGCCGCCCGTTCGAAGGTCGTCAGCGCCAAGCTTTCGATCACGTCGGGATGCGCCTTGAGGATGCTGATGAACAATTCGCGGGTCGCCAACGAATCACCCATCGCAAGTTCAAAAGGCTCCCATCCGGCAAACCATTCGCGGGCTTGTTCATCGGTTCCCGGCGCCAACGACAAGAAGGTTTCGATCCGCGATTGCAAGTCATCGACGGTCATCTGCGACAGCGTGACCTCGGCTCGCAGGACCAATTCCGGGTCTCGGCGACTCTCGATCGCGCGTCGCAAGTAGGGCGTCATAACCGGTCCGAGTCGCAGGATCTCGCCCATCGCCGCCTCGCGCTCGGCAAACTTTCCCGACGCCAGGCGATCGACCAATTCGGTAGCCTCGGCCTCCGTCAGTTCGGGTACCGTGTCGGCATTTGGGTCATCGAGGCGCGACGCGCCCCGAGTTTCCTCGGCCACAGGGGGAGTCAAAGGCTCCGGTTCGGCCGCCCGGGTAGGCAGCGGCGGCGACGTCCATAGGATTGCGAGTACGATCGCGACGCGACGAGCCGTACTGCCGAGACGTCGTTTTTCGGCAAATCGCGGGTAATCCACGGAGTGGCTCTGGAGAGCCGACGTCGAAACCGGAACGGATGGGAAACCAAGCACCTAAAACGACTCCTGAAGCGGTACGGCAACCGCGGGTTACCGTTTCCGAATGAGAAACGAAACTGTCTGCAATGACTATTCTAGCGTATGCCGATTCGATCAAGGCTTTGCGAGGCATTTCGGTTGCCGACCGGTAGCCGCACGGCTATCCTAGGGCGGATGGAATCAGGGATTTGCGGCCGCTTGCAGCCTGGACTGCTAAAGAGCCACCGAAACCGTGTGGGCACGTCGCTGCTGAGGCATCGGCCGCCGAGGTGCGGGACGATTTCGAGTCATTCGAGTCATTTCTGGCTGTTGCTGGCTGCATTTTCCCTTTTGTGAATGTCCCCGCTGAACGTTCGCCTTGGCGACGTCGTCGGAGCCCGTCAACACTACAACCCGAAACACCATGGCGATCGATATGCAGGATGCCGAGTTGCGAAATGCCCGCCCCGACCAGACGCCCTCTGATGGGCCAGGCCGGCAACCGGGCTCGCCACGACTCGGCATGTCCACTCAAGCGGTTCACGCTGGCGAGCAGCGGCAGAAGGCGGAAGGGTCGATCAGCACGCCGACCTTCAGCGCTTCGACATTCACTTTCGAATCGACCGCGGCGCTGATGAAGTATGTCGAAGGGGATGACGAGCGTCAGGAGTATGGTCGCTACGGCAACCCCAACGAAAAATCGGTCGAGCAAAAACTTGCCGCTTTGGAAGGTGCCGAGTCGGCGATCCTCTACAGCAGCGGCATGGCGGCGATCGTGGGATTGCTGATGAGTCGCTTGAACTCGGGCGACGAAGTCATCTTTTTCGATCAGTGTTATCACCGTTCACGTGAGTTTTGTGTCAAGCACTTGGCGCGATTCGGGGTCAAAACCCATCAAGTGAAGACCGGTGATTTCGAGGCGATGGAAGCGGTGATCAACCCCCGCACGCGGATGCTGATCAGCGAATCGCCGACGAATCCGCATTTGACGTCGATCGACATCGAACAGTTCGCCGCGTTGGGCAAAGCCTACGAGGTCGAAACTTTGATCGACGCCACGCTGGCGACACCGTACAACATTCGGCCGATCGAGTTCGGGGTCGATTATGTACTCCATTCGGCGACCAAATATCTGGGGGGGCACAACGACCTATTGGCCGGCGTAATCTGTGGCACCGCGGAGAAACTCGAACCGGTTCGCCAATTACGCGGGATTCTCGGCAGCGTCAACTCGCCGCAAAACCTCTACCTGCTCGAACGTGGCCTGAAGACGTTCGCGTTGAGGATGCAGCGACATAACGAAAACGGCTTGGCGATCGCCGAGTTCCTCGAATCGCATCCTCGCGTCGATCGGGTTTATTATCCCGGACTGACGAGTCATCCTTCTCACCGAGTCGCGGCGACGCAGATGAGTGGTTTCGGCGGTTTGGTCACGTTTACCGTCCGCGATGCCGATTGGCGGCAGACCTCGCGAATCATTGACGCGGTTAAGATCCCTCGGATCGCGCCGAGCCTCGGCGGGGTCGAATCGCTGATCGAACAACCGTTGGTGATGAGTTATTTCGGGTATTCGCCGGAGGATCGTGAGCGGTTCGGTATTTTTGACAACATGATCCGGATGGCTTGTGGTATCGAAGATGCCGCCGACCTGATCGCTGATCTGACTCAAGCCTTCGAGGCGATTTCCGGTGACTGAGAGCCCCCACGCATGGTCGTTTCGCACCCGCTGCATTCATGTCGGTAACGAAGTCGATTCGGCTACCGGCGCGGTGGTCCCGCCACTTCATTTGGCCAGCACGTTTCGGCAACCGGGTGCCGGCGAGTGGGGTCCTTACGATTACTCGCGGAGCGGCAACCCGACGCGGGCAGGTTTCGAGCGGACGCTGGCTTCGATCGAAAGCGGTTGTGGTGCCTTAGCCTTTAGCTCCGGGATGGCGGCGATTCACGCCGTTACCTTGTTGCTTTCCAGCGGCGACCATATCCTCGCCGGCAGCGACCTCTACGGCGGTGCCTATCGGCTGTTTCATCAAATCTGCGAACGGGCAGGACTCGGCGTTTCACTGGTCGATATGACCGATACCGACGCTGTCGCCGCGGCGATCCGGCCCGAGACGAAATTGATATGGGCCGAGACGATCGGTAACCCGCAGTTATCGATCCCGAACCTGCCCGAACTTGTCCGCGTCGCCGCCGACGCCCAAGTGCTGCTGGGCGTTGATAATACGTTTGGCACACCGGTCCTGATCCGACCGCTGGAATTGGGTGTCGATATCGTGATGCATTCGGCGACGAAGTATCTCGGCGGCCATAGCGACTTGGTCGGCGGGACGCTCGCCGTCGCCGATCCCGATCTCTTCCAGCGGCTCTACTTCATCCAAAATGCGACCGGGGCGGTGCTCGATCCGTTCTCCTGTTTCCTCGCCGCCCGCGGTCTCAAAACTCTCGAACTGCGAGTCCAATCGCAGTCACAGACCGCGCTGAGGCTGGCCCTTTGGCTCGATCAGCACCCCCGTGTATCGCGTGTTTTGTACCCGGGGTTGCCGTCTCATCCCGGACATCCGCTAGCGACCCAATTGATGGGCGGTCACTATGGCGCGATGGTGACCTTCCAGATCGAAGGCAATTTGTCACAAACGGCGAAGGTCTGTGAATCGACTCGGCTGTTCCATCTGGCGGTTAGCCTCGGGGCTGTCGAATCGTTGATCGAACAGCCGGCGACGATGTCACATGCCAGTTATGCCAAAACCGATCGCGAGCGTTTCGGGATCACCGACGGATTGATCCGCTTGAGTGTCGGGCTGGAATCGTTCGATGACCTGCGGGATGACCTGCAAGCGGCGTTAGTCGCCGCCGGTCTTTGATCCGGTGTCGGCCGATCACCTCGACGTCGATGCGATCATCGGGCCCGCGGGACGGGTCGCCCGCCGTCTCAAGCACTATGAGCATCGTCCCCAGCAACTCGAGATGGCGCGGGCGGTCGCTGAGGCGCTGTCGCGTGGCAAGCATTTAGTCGCCGAGGCGGGTACCGGGACCGGCAAGAGTTTCGCCTACTTGGTCCCGGCGATCCTGTACGCGACGGCGGATCAATCGGGTGAGCCGACTGCGGCTGGTGGGGCTGCCGAAGCGGCTACTAGCGGCGACGCAGCTGAAGCTGGAAAGGCGGGTCGCGATTCGTCCTCCGCCGGTTCGCAGCCTCGGTCTCGTCGTGTATTGATCTCGACGCACACGATCAGCCTGCAGGAACAGTTGATCGCCAAGGACGTCCCACTGCTCAACAGTGTGATCCCGCGAGAGTTCAGTGCCGTATTGGTCAAGGGGCGTTCGAACTATCTGTCGTTGCGGCGACTTGATAACGCCGTCACCCGAGCGCCGCTGCTGTTTCACACCGATGAACAGCTCGAGCAGCTTCGCAAATTGAAAATGTGGGCCGCGACAACCCACGACGGCAGTCTGGCGAGTCTCGACTTCAAACCGTCACCCGCGGTTTGGGACGAAGTTTCCAGCGATACCGGAAACTGCCTCGGCAAGCGATGTGAAACCTTCGCCAAATGTCACTACTACCAAGCCCGTCGCCGGGCGTCGCGGGCGCAGCTGTTGATCGTCAATCACGCGATGTTTTTCAGTGATTTGGCACTCCGCCGTCAGGGCGTATCGCTGTTGCCCGACTACGACGCGGTCGTGTTAGACGAGTGTCATACCGTCGAGGCTGTGGCCGGCGACTATCTGGGGATTCGGTTGGCCAATTCCCAACTCGATTACCAGCTCAACAAGCTCTACAACGATCGCACGCAAAAGGGATTGTTGGTGACCCACAATCTGATCACGTTGCAGACGAAGGTTGACCAATGCCGATTCGCGTCGGCCAATCTATTCGCCGATCTGCTCGATTGGCTTGAGCAGCGTCAACCTGGTAACGGTCGTGTACACTCAGCCAACGTCGTCGCCAACACGTTGAGCGAACCGCTTGAAGAGCTCGCCGCTGGGGTCGACCGTTTTTTGCGCGGCCTCAATGACGAATCGGAAAAGAAGAACTTCGAATCGGCTCGTGACCGCTTGCTGTCGATGTCGATGACGCTCAAGAGTTGGATTGGCCAGGACTTGGACGATTCGGTTTATTGGATCGAGAGCGAACGCGCGGGCGGCAACCGTGGCGGAGGCGGTTATCAACGGATCACGTTGGCCGCGGCGCCGATCGATGTCGGGGCGGCGCTGCGTGAAGAGCTGTTTCAAAACCGTCAGATCCGGAGTGTCGTGATGACCAGCGCGACACTGGCAGTGGGCAAAGACGATTCGTTCCGTTTCTTTCGCTCACGGGTCGGACTCAGCGGCGGTCTGACGGTCCGTGTCGGCAGCCCATTTCGCTATGATCGGCAAGCCGAGGTGATTTTGGTAGCCGGTTTACCCGATCCGTCGGCCGATCGTGTCGGCTTCGAATCGGCGTTACCGGATCAGGTCAAACGTTTTCTGGCCCGTACCGACGGCCACGCCTTCGTCCTGTTCACCAGTTATGACCTACTCCGTCGGACCGCGGCGGCCGTACTGCCCTGGACCAACGAACAGGGGATGCAGTTGCTCAGCCAAGCCGGCGAGCTGAATCGCAGTCAGTTGCTCGAAAAGTTTCGCGAGGTTCGTCGCAGTGTCCTCTTCGGCACCGACAGTTTCTGGCAGGGGGTCGACGTCCCCGGTGACGCGTTGCAAAACGTGATCATCACGAAACTGCCGTTCAGCGTTCCCGACCATCCGCTATTGCAGGCGCGGCTGGAGGCGATCCGGGCTGGGGGCGGCAATCCGTTCCTCGATTACCAATTACCCGAATCGGTGATCAAGTTTCGCCAGGGGTTCGGCAGGCTGATCAGGACCTCAACCGATCGTGGGATCGTCGTCGTACTCGACCCTCGCATCGGCACGAAACGCTATGGCAAGACGTTTCTCGATTCACTGCCGCCGATGCCGATCCGAACGGTTCAGGCTTGATCCTTACTTGATTCCCAGCGGATCGGCGCCGATGGTCCCGACCAAGTGGCGGACATAGTCGTCGGCACTGACACGGGCGAGTTGCCGGTCGGCGTATTGCCGCCGCTCTTCCAGCTTGAGATCCGCGGCAACATCGACATGAGAAGGATCGATCAGGTACTTATCGATTCGCTGTTTGGCTCGCTGCCAAAGGTCGATGTCGCGATCCTGTTTGGTCACCAATCGTTGTTGGTACCAATCGCTTTCGAGCAATGATTGACGGGTGAACATGGCACGCACCTCGCTGCTGTTGGCGTCATGACCTTCGAAATCGCCATAAGCCATGATCGACAGCAAGGCCTTCAGGGGTGGGCAAGCCGACTCGATCGTGCCGTCATCAAAGTACCGCCGTGCGACCCTCTGTTGGGCTTCGACGATGAACAGAATGCCGTCGGCGTAGGCATCGGGGTCTTGCAGTTCGGGCCGCAGGATCTCTTCGGGGAACACCTTGCTCGGATTATCGAACACGCGGGCCAGGTAGGTCCGGACGAACTTAGCGGTCGCGCGGTAACCGAGTCGGCTGCCTGGGATGGCGACCCCGTTGTGCTCGAAATCATCGACCTTTTCGAGCATCCCAGCGGCGATCAGCGCGGCGGGGTCACGTTCACCCGGTCGCATCCGACAGAAGATTTCGGGGATCAGCAGACTGATGTCATGACCGACTTCGAAGCGGGGTCCGATATGACCGGCGGGCGTGCTGAAGCCTCCCAACCCGGTCAGGATCATCGACACGATCGTAGCGTTCAGGTCGGCCGTGGTGGGCAGCATATTGAAGGGGCCCTTGGTCAACGCCCCTTCGCTACCGGCCCCGGTTGTACTGGGGCTTTTACCGGTTAGTGACGAGACGAAGTCCATGATCAGTTCCGGCAATTCCTGGTAGTGCAGCGGGTTGTAAACTGCCAGGGCGCGGATTCCGGCGGCCTTATCCGCGGGGTTATTTCGCCGACCGCAGAGGATCGCGCCGACCGGCACGTGGACCGGTTCGCTCTCTGGCATTCCGCGGAAAAGCTGCATGCCTCGCAGCGCGACATAGGTATCGCGGGCGTTGACCATGTCAGGCCGGTCTTGCAGATAGCGAGGGTTTTTGGTGCGACTGCCATCGTCGAGGACCCGGGGGTGGGCGGTGCTGACGACATAACCGCTCCGCTTGGCGACGCTTTCGCTAAGCATTTTTTGCATCGGTGCGGTGAACTTTTCGAAATCGATCACGTCCTCGACGATCGCTCGGGCCTGCTTCTCATCGAGCGGTTCGAAGTTACTGATGAAGCTGCCGGGACGGGACAGATCGATTTCTGTTTGCTTGTCGAGCCCGCGATGGATCGCGTCATCGGGTCGTTGGAACAGCCGATATTCGCAGTTGTGGACGAACTTGTAGCTCATCTCTTCGGACAACGAAGAGCCGACGGAACCGAGGTTGTCGGCCGGCACGACCACGCTCGCGCTGATGTCATCTTCCCGCTGGACCTTGGCTGCGGCGATGAAGTCTTGGCGGAGTTTGAACGTCCGCCAGCGGTTGCCGTCGAGCCCGACACGAAGATAAGTACCGACCAGCGCGCGATCGCCAAACTTCAATTCATGGCCGGGCGACCCGTTGACGATATCGACCCCGAAATGCTCACGCCAGTGTTGATGGATCTCGGGTTCGGTGAAGCGTTTGATGATCAGCGCCATCGCGTAGACATGGTCGGGAATCGATTCGAGCCATTCGTTGTATCGGTCGCTGTAATCGGGCGACGGGGTCAGCAGTTGGATGACGCTGCCGAGGCTGCGATTGGCGGCCAGCACGGGGCGACTCGGTTGGCGGGTGTAATCGGGACGATTTTCGTAATCGGCTCGCCAGCGGTCCTGGTAGTCACGGCCAAAGATTTCGTCGAGCAACGTGAAGTCGCGATCGATGTTAGCGACGAAGATCGGTCCGAACAGCATGTAGTCACGGAGACTCTTGCTGATCTCGCTTTTGCCGCCCCCGGAGACGGTACACGGCTTGTGGCAAAAGATCCCCTCGCCGACGGTCCCAACCAAGCGCCATGAAGGGGCGCTGGGGTGTCGTTCCAGGCGGATTTTGTAACCGCTCGGGGCGATGTAGATCTGCTGGGGATTGAGCGGGATGCGATGTTCGACATCGCCGCGGGTCCAGCGGATGCAGCGTTGGGAAAGTTTGGCTTGGGCGTCTTCGGGGATATAGACGACGCTCGGCCAGATCCGATCGACGCCGTATCCTTCGGGTCGAACGTCGATGAACGATGAGTAGTCGCGGGCCACGTCAGCGAAGGTACGTTGGTTATAGCGGCGACTGTTGACCTGAAATTCTTCGCCCAGCGAGTAGGAGGCGAAGGCCAAAGCGCCGCCAGCGTGCTCCTCTTCGACGCCACCCATCAGGTTGGCCGCGTAGCTCAGTTGGGTTTTGACTTCCTTTTTGCAATACCCGTAGTAGTTGTCGGCGATCAGGGTGACGACGGTTCCCGAAGCATCTCGGCAAGTGGCTTTGAACGCGGTCCCGTCGTTGTATTTTTCATTGGCATCGCGATAGCACATCCCGTCGGCGCGTTGACGCTCGGTCGCCTTGTCGTAGTGTGGCAGGCCGAGTTCCCGCTTGGTCAGATGCACCAAATGCGGAGCGAGGATGACGCAACCGGTATGCCCACTCCAATGATAAACGTCGAGTCCGGCGTCGTTCGCCGCGATCAGCGGATCGCCGGCGTTGCCGAAGATCGATTCGACGAAGTCGAGGTTACTGACCAACGATGCTGGGGCGAAGAACCGCACTTCCATCTTTTTTTCGTGGCAGTACCCGGGGACATGCGGCCGCACCACCGGACGCAGCAGCAACGACACCCAGGTCTTCGCCGGCTGTGGCGACTGGCTGGTGTAAGGCAACAACAGCATGTCATCGGGCGGATTCATCGCGTGACGAAACAGGGCGGCAAAGGTTTCACGGGGCACGGCCCGTTTATCGCCGGGAATCGGCAAACCGCCCTCGGCGATGTGAAACGTGCCGGCGGTCGTGCGGCGATCGCTGGCCGGGTTGTTGAGGACGCCGTTATAACAACGGTGGGAACTGATCAAGTCGTTCTGGAAATGATCACCACGGACGGGCAGACTCAGTTCTCGAGCGATCCCGTGGCGGTCGAGGACCAACGACCGGGTGGGCAGTTTAAGTGGGTCGGTGGCGACCAAGTCAGAAAAATAACGCCCCAAGAACTGCTCGATCCGCTGATCGACCGGCGGCAGATGATCGCTCAACAACCGCGTCTTTTCTCGCAAACTTTCGAGCATCCCGAGCGAGAATGTCGTCATCGCCGAGTCGCTCGCATCGTCGACCGGCGGAGCCAATCCGGCCGACGCCAATTGCAACGCGATGTAGCTCCGCAGATTGACCTGTTCCGCTTTCTGATTGGCCCGTTCACGGTCCCAACCGAGCATCAATTGCAGTCGTTCCGGCGATATCTGTTGAATCATAAAACCATTCTTCCCGGGTGTGCTGGGGTCGTACCACGGTTGTCAATCGATCGCGTCAAGGATACCAGAATTTCGGTGTTTCACGGCAGTGGTGGCGGCAGCCGGCGACTGCTCGGTGAGCGAATCCGCCGCTGCGGGTGAACTTGCGGCCGAGTGGCCCACCCAATCGTCACGACCGTTGCTTCGGTCCGATGCGTTAATCTCACGCCACCCCGGCGACCGAAATTTGGCAAAGTCTGGAGTGGATGTGGCAAAGCGATCTCATTTGCGTTGGCTGATCGACCGATAACAGTCCTCAGGCGGCATCTGCAACGGGATGCCGCGTGGGCAAACCGAGTCGTGACAGCTAAACGGACTTCACACCGCATGGATAATGAGATCAACGTCCTGGCACTCGTCAAAGGCGAAGAAAAATTCATCTTCCTGTTCGACGATGCCAATCGCGACGAAACGTTGCGGCAGTTGGCCCACTTCGCATCCGACCCGGAAATCGAGTTTTCCTGGTATGACGCCGCGACGTTGAGCCGCAAGATTCGCGACGCGGTCCCGTCGGAGGAAAGCGAGGATTCGTCGCTCGATACGCCTCCGGTACGTCAGCAACGGGCACCGTTGAGCGACCGTCATTGACAAGTTTGGCGCCCAGCGGTCTCGGTCGGCTTCGGACGCCAGGAGTGTGGTCGATTTTTTATGCGAACAGGCATTCCTCTTTTCTTGCGGTACCTGGCGACCGAGCGAAACGCTTCCGATTTGACGATCAAGGCCTATCGTGAAGACCTGATCGGTTTGACCGATTGGCTCGGACAGGCGGTCGGCAAGGTTCCGCGAGCCGACGAACTGACGCCGCAAACCTTGCGGCAATTCCAGTCGGCGCTCCAAGAGGCCGGTTACGCTCGGGCGACGATCGCTCGCAAATTGGCTTCGCTAAGGAGTTTTTATCGGTTCGCTCAGCGTCAGGGGTTGGCAAATTCGAATCCGGCGAAGCCGCTGAGGAACCCGCGTCGCCAACGGAAATTACCGTTGGTGCTATCGACGGAGGAAATCGGTCGGTTGCTAGCCGCCCCCGCGACACTCGACGAACCCGGTCGTCGCGACCGAGCGATTTTGGAAACGATCTATAGCGCGGGTCTGCGGGTCAGCGAAGTCGTCGCACTCTGCGATGGTGACCTCGACCTGGACGAGCAGATCATGCGGGTTCGGGGAAAGGGGCGTAAGGAACGGATCAGCCCGCTCGGTTCGTTCGCGATCGAGGCGATCCTGCGCTATATCGAATTGCGACAGCGGCATCCCAAGGAGCAGGCCCAAGGTCGCCAGGCGGCTGTCTTCGTCAACCGCTTCGGCAATCGGCTGACCACCCGCAGCGTTGCCCGGATGCTTGAAAAGTACATCGCGATCGCGGGGCTCGATACCCGCACCAGTCCGCACACGCTGCGACACTCGTTTGCCACCCATCTGCTCGATGCCGGGGCCGATATCCGCAGCGTGCAGGAATTACTCGGACACAAGAGTCTCGCAACGACGCAGATCTACACCCACGTCAGTACCGCAAACCTGCGGGTGATCTACGAGCGGGCCCATCCCCGAGCCCACTGAGTGACCGGCGGCCGACGGGACGATGGCGAGCCGACGTTGCGAACAGGCCGACCGCTCAATGGATTCCCGGTTCGGCTCCGGGGCTCCGTCCGGCGAGGAAATCGAAGTCGCACCCCTGGTCGGCCTGGGTGATGTGTTTGGCGAACAGGTGGCCGTAGCCGCGGTCGAACTTCGCCGCCGGCGGCTTCCAAGCCGCCCGTCGCCGCTGGATTTCGTCGGCATCGCAGTGCCAGTGGATCGACCTGCCGGGGATATCGATTTCGATCTCATCGCCGGTCTGCACCCACGCCAACGGGCCACCGAGATGACTTTCCGGGGCGACGTGCAGGACACAGGTTCCGTAGCTGGTCCCGCTCATTCGGGCGTCGCTGATCCGAACCATATCGCGGACGCCCTGGCGGAGCAGTTTCTTGGGGATCGGCAGCATGCCCCATTCGGGAAAGCCGGGTGCGCCGAGCGGACCGGCTTGTCTGAGGACCAGCACCGTATCGGCGGTGACGTCGAGGTCGGGGTCATCGAGGCGGGCCTTCAGGTCCGGATAGTCTTCGAAGACCAGCGCGGGTCCACGATGCCGTTGTAATTTCGGGTCGGCGCCGAGCGGTTTGATCACACAGCCGTCGGGTGCCAGGTTGCCGCGCAGCACGCACGTTCCTCCGCTTGGCGAAACCGGTCGATCGCGGGGCCGGATCACTTCCGGATCGATCCTGTCCGGGGTTAACTCTTCGGCCGCGGTGATCTGTTCACCGAGGGTCGTTCCGCCGACCGTCGGGCAGTCGGTGTTGAGCAGGTCACGGATCTCGCGGTGCAGCGCCGGCAATCCACCAGCGTTAAAGAAATCTTCCATCAGGAACCGTCCACCGGGTCGCAGGTCGCCGATTACCGGGGTGGAACGCGAGAGTTCGTCGAACCGGTCGAGTGTCAGTGTCAGGCCGGCGCGTCCGGCGAGGGCGATCAGGTGAACGATCGCGTTGGTGGAGCCGCCGATCGCCAGTCCGGTGACGAGTCCGTTGTCGATCGATTCGCGGCTGACGAGTTGCGACGGTCGCAGATTTTCCCAAGCGATCTCGACGGCTCGGCGACCGGTACGGACCGCCAGTCGGCTGTGATCGGCGATCACCGACGGGGTCGCGGCGGCTCCTGGCAACGTGAAGCCGATCGCCTCGGCGATGCAGGCCATCGTACTGGCCGTCCCCATCGTCATGCAGGTACCGGCGCTGCGGGCGATGCAGTTTTCGATCTGGTTCCAATCGGCGTCGCAGATCTGGCCGGCCCCGCGTTGGTCCCAATACTTCCAGGCGTCGCTACCACTACCGAGCGTCTCGGTTTTCCAGCGTGCTTTCAGCATCGGACCGGCCGGAAAGAAGATGCTCGGGATGTCGGCGCTGATCGCCCCCATCAGCATCGCCGGAACGGTTTTATCACAACCACCCATCAGCACCGCGGCATCGATCGGGTGGCAACGGAGCACTTCTTCGACCTCCATCGCCAGCAGGTTGCGATAGAGCATGGTTGTCGGCTTCATCAGCATTTCGCCGAGCGACATCACCGGGACTTCGACCGGAAATCCACCGGACTGCAGGATCCCACGGCGGATCTCCACGGCTCGCTCACGGAAGTGCGAGTGACAGGTATTCAGGTCGCTCCAGGTATTGAGGATCGCGATCACTGGCCGGTCGCGATAATCGATGTCATCGAACCCCATCCCTTTCAAACGCGAACGGTGTCCGAAAGAGCGGAGGTCATCGGGGGCGAACCAACGGGCGGAGCGGAGGCGGGCGGGGTCTCGGGAGGACTGGTCGGTCATCGTGAAAGTTCTTCGATCAAGTGATTGAAAAGCCGGCGATTGGCGAACCGGATTTCGCGACAGTGCGAAACGATCTGCTCCGCGTCGCTGTGTCCCATCAGAAAAGCGAGTCGATCGAGCGACGGCGGGTCGGTGGGGATTTCGTGGCGGGCCGGGGTGTCGAGCAGTCTCAGTTTTGACTCGACCTCGCGAAGCGCCCGGTAGTTTTCGCGAAGCGCCGTGGCGATCGCGGGTTCGATCAGACCGGCCGCGGAGATTCGCCCCAACGCGTCGATCGTACCGGGGACCAAGATATCGGGATATCGCTTGGCGTGACAGAGCTGCAGGGTGGCGGTAATCATTTCGACATCGACCGTCCCGCCGGCACCGCGTTTGAGGTTATCACCGGTCGCCGAACGCTCCGTCGCGATCCGTAGCTCGTTGACCTGTCGCGCCACCATCGGGAACCATTCGCCAGCCAGGATCAGTTCACGGACCAACCCGTCGACCCGTCGACGGTTTTCCACAGACCCTGAAATCGCCCGTGCTTTGCAAAGCGCAAGACGTTGTTCAAGGCTCGCTTGGCCATGGCGAAAGCGCGCGGCGAAGTTATCGATCGTCACCGCATGGCGGCGATCATCGGCGACGGCGAACGGGGATGAAAGTTCGTAGAGCGGTCCCGAAGCCGGCAGGCCGTGGTCGCCGCTGTCGCGACTGCCGACCCGGTCGAGCAACTGGCGGGCGACCTCTTCGAAGAAATGTCGGGTCGACGTCGTCGTGCGATGGCCACCGACTCGCCGCCGAGTCTGATGGTCACCGGTATAGAGGAATTGAATCTGCAGGTCGCTGTGATAATTCGGTTCCTTGGCCCCGAGCTTACCCAATGCCACGATCACCAACTCCACCGGATTGCCGTCGGGATCGACCGGGTCGCCGAACTGTTCGACCAACCCGCGCTGGGCGGTTTCAGCGACGCGGCGGAGGATCGATTCGGCCGTTGCCGCCAGCGCGGCATGGGTCGCTTCGAGCGATTCCTTACCGAGACAATCGCGGACACCGATCTGCAGGTGGGCCGCGATTTTGAACCGCCGCATCACGGCGGCGATATCGACGGCGCCGCGACACAACTCGATCGAAGAAGCCTCCAGCCAAGCATCGGTCGGGAGCCGGTCGAGGATCAGCGAATCGATCAGTTCGTCGATCATCCCCGGATAGCGGATCAGACTCTCCGTCAGGTAGGGACTGCTCGCACAGAGCCGTACGACCAGGCTCATCGCCGGCGGTGACGCCGCGAACAGCTCCCAGAGCACCGCCTTGCCGCCCAGCGAATCGCTGACATCAGCCAACGTTTTGAGAGTCCCGCGAGGATCGGGGGTCCGGCCGACTTCGGCCAACAGCGGCGGCGCGATCGCGGCGAGAACATGACGGCAGCGACGGCTCGACAGGAACGGGACCGGTTCGATCGCCAATCGCTGCAAGTCATTCATCGCGACCAACGGGTCGTTGATCGCGTGCCCGCCGAGAACACGGATCACGAACGCCTGCTCGGGTTCGGGGTCGAGCACCAGTTCCGATTCGGCCGCGATTTCCTCACCGCCTGCGCTGGCATCCTCGAGCAGTTTGGCGATCGATTTGCCGGTCGTGTCACAGGTGACGGCGACAGCATCTTGCAGCAGACGTCGGTCGCCGCGTCCGGCAGCATCTCGATAGCCGAGATTCCAGGCGACGCCGGCGAGTGAGGTTTCGGCGGTCGGTCCGGAATCGTTCGGTTGACTGCCAAAATCGCCAACGGCGGAGACTTCCAAGCAATCTTCACAACGTTTGAAGAAACGCCGACTTTCGCTCAACAGCAACGCCTCGCGGTCGGTCAGGCAATCGGCGGCTAACAACGCCCCGATCGCTGCCGGTGTCCCGCGGACCCGCAGAGATTCGAGGTCGCCGCCGTTGAGTACCTGTAACAGGCTGACCACCGCATCGATGTCGTCCAGTCCGCCGACGCAGCGGCGTGGGTCGAGGGGCGGAGCGACGGCGTCACGGTGATCGGCAGTGATCGCGCCCCCGCCATCGTCCCCGCCGTGTCGGTCGTCGCCGCGGTTGGCAGCCGCATCGCCGTTCACGGCCAACCGCCGCAGAAACTTTCGCATCAACGTATTGAGCCCCTCGTGGTCGGCTCGCTGCAGATACTTCAGGAACACCCAGGGCCGGAGCAGATCGAGGAACTGGTCGCCGAGCGAAGGATCGCCGGCGACTACCCGACTTTTGACATGCAAGACACGTTCCCACGTCCGTCCCGCTGATTGGTAATGGCGGTGCGCCTCGGTGATCGTGGTCACGATCGGGCCTCGTTCGCCGAGCGGCCGCTTGGCCAACGAGATCGCGAACAGCGGCCCGCCGCCGGCGGCCTCGCCACGCAGCAGGGTCACCAGTTGGCCACAAACCGCACGAAAAAACTCGTCGCCGGCCAAATTGATCGGCCCGTCGGTCGGTTCGCAAAGATCGCACAGAAACATCAGTTCCAGTGGCGTGTCGTAGGCCAGGTCACCGCCACCGAGCGGTCCCAAGCCGATCATGCTCAACCGGCCACGACCGCCCGCCGGTGTACGCGGCCAGCCGTATCGCGAGGCGAGCCGGCCACTGACGAATTGATAGACCGATTCGAGCACCGCTTCGGCGAGTACGGTCAGTTGTGCCGCCACCCGTTCGGTCGGAACACCGGCGACGAATTCGGCGTAGGCGATTCGCAATCGCTCACGGCCGATCACCGCTCTCAACAGCAAGGTAGCGGCTAATTCGTCGCCGCCGCAGGCCGTCAAGGCATCGAGTTCCGCAACGATTTCGTCGACCAAGACAGCTTTGGGGACATCCGCACCCGAGGTGGCCCGCACCAAATCGAACGATTCAGGGTCGGCGATCAACTGTTCGGCGACTCGATTGCCGGTGCCCAAAAGCCGCAACAGCGTCTCCAACGCCGTATCGTCGCGATCGAAAAAGGCGAGCAATGAGGTCGGACTGCGCGCCGCGGCTATGAACCGCTGCAACCGCGCCGCGACCAACGCCGGATCGCTGGTGTGGGGCAAAGAGGTCTGTAGCTGCGACTGCAATTTCTTGAGCAGATCGAGTGGTACCGGCATCGAGGCGATGCCGCCGAGCAGTCCGCTATCAAGAACCTCATCCATTACCGTGCATCAACCTCCGCTGCTTTCCGTCACCGACACCTCGGCTCTGGTCCCGTGCCGATTGGCCCCGTGCCGACTGGTCTTGTGCCGACTGGTCCTGTGCCGATTGGTCCCGTGTCGACACGGTTCTGCAACATCTTAGCCATTTTCTCCGCCCCGACGACTCCGGCCTGGACCGCTTGGGCAACCTTTTTCGGCAAGATCCTGCCGCGCCGCGTTTCGCGACCTAGCTTTGCCTAGGATCGGTTCGCGACCTCCACCGATGTTGCCGCTCGACCACAGCGGTGTTGCGAAAGCACAACAACTCGACTGGGCATCCGAACCCGAGATCAATCGCTAAGTCTAATCCAAACAACGATTTGCCTTTGTTTTCGCGATGTGGCAGCCGGTCTCCGGCACCGGCGCTGCACGCACCGGTTTGGCATCCGCGGCACAGGCCCCGCGACGACGAGGAACTATTCATGCCCAAAAAAATGAGCCAACGCAGCCTCCGAGACGATGCCTTCGACGCCGAGGATTCGGTGGACCGCCGTGGCCGGGTGATGGGGCAATCCGAAGTCGACGATTTCCTCGACGACGATTTGCTCGACCCCGACGGCGACTGTGACGGCTTGATCGATCGCCGGGAATTGGTGCGAGACCCGGGCCAGAGCGATTTGACCGAAGACCCGATCCGTATGTATTTGATGCAGATGGGACAGATCCCGTTGCTCTCTCGCGACCAGGAAATTTCGGCGGCCCGCCAGATCGAACGGACCCGCGACCGCTACCGCCACCGAATGATCTCGACCGATTTCATGCTTCGCGGCGCGCTGCGTCTACTCGAGCAGGTTCGCGACAAGAAATTGCGGCTCGACCGGACGATCGAGGTCAGCGTCACGAATGCCGCCGAGAAAAAAGCGATCATGCTACGGATCGTCCCCAACTGCCACACGCTCAAGGCGCTGTTGTTACAAAACAAGCACGATTACCTGACCGCCGTCAATCGTTCGACGCCGATGCGTCGCCGACGGGCGGCCTGGCGAAACCTGGTGATCCGACGCAATAAGGCGTTGCGATTGGTCGAGGAGATGAACCTGCGGACCGGCAAGTTACAACCGCTGTTCGAACGTTTGCGACAGGCCAATGACCGGATGGTCGAGATCCGTCGCTTGTTAGCGGAGAAAAAGAAGCCGACCATGCCGGGGATGCCGACTCGCGATTCGCTGCGGGCAGAACTCCACCACCTGATGCGGCTGACGCTCGAAACGCCGGCGACGCTCGACCGCCGCGTCGCTCGGACCGATGCGTTACGAGAAGACTACGAAGCGGCCAAACGTGTCTTGTCGGCCGGCAACCTGCGGTTGGTGGTCTCGATCGCCAAGAAATATCGCAACCGAGGCCTGTCGTTTCTCGACCTGATCCAGGAAGGTAATACGGGCCTAATGCGGGCGGTCGACAAGTTCGAGCACGCCCGCGGCTACAAGTTCAGCACTTACGCGACCTGGTGGATCCGGCAGGCGATCACGCGAGCGATCGCCGACCAGAGCCGTACCATCCGGGTCCCGGTTCACATGATCGAGACGATGAACCGGGTGCGGCAGATTATCCGTGATCTGGTCCAGGTCTACGGCCGTGAACCGTCGGCCGAAGAGATCGCCGCCCGGGCCGGGTTGGCGGTCGAGGAGACCCGCGTGGTGATCAAGATGAGTCGGCAACCGTTGTCGCTCGATCAACCGCTCGGCGATAGCGACGAGAGTGTGTTCGGCGAATTCCTGGAGGATCATCGCGATGTCGATCCGCTTCAGGAATCGAACCGCGAAGCGCTCAAAAAGCAGATCGACTGTGCGATGGAATCGCTCAATTACCGAGAGCGTGAAATCCTGCGACTCCGCTACGGGCTCGCCGACGGGTATACCTACACGTTGGAAGAAGTCGGCAAGATCTTTCAGGTGACCCGCGAACGGGTCCGCCAGATCGAAAGCAAGGCGGTTCGCAAGTTGCAACAGCCTTACCGCTCGAAATCGTTGGCCAGTTTTCTCGAAGGGGCTGATTGGGTATTCGCCGAAACGTCGGTCGACGTCGTCTGACGCGGCGCTTAGGGCTGTCCCGGCGCTCGGAGCTGACGCGGCTTACGGAACTGTCAGAGCTGCCAGATCATCGGCAGGTCGACTTCGCCGTCACGCCAGGCTTCGATGAACCGCGGCAGGCTCGGCAGCACTTCGGTCGAGCGATGGATTTCGATATGATCCATCCAGTAAAACTCCGCGACCTCATGGACATCGGGCAGCGGCTCGGCGGTCTCGTCGAGGTCCGCCCACCAGAATGCGAGTTTGGTGCCCCAGGGAGTGACGCTTCGCCAACAGCATTTGACCGGTACGACGTTGATCGAAAGTTCTTCTTTCATTTCGCGGATCAACGCCTGCTCTTCGGTCTCTCCGGCTTCGATCGTCCCCCCGGGCAGGCAGAGCTTTCCGGGTGCGGTGACCCACTGGCTGCGGCGGATCGTCAGCAGCTTGTCGCCCCGCAACATCACCCCGACAACCCCCCGTTTCCCTTTCACGAATGGTTTGCGTCGATTCATCATTGCGTTCAATACCCTGGTGTCGTCGGCCGCCGCTGCTGTCCAGAATGTAACGTTTGAATCGATTTTTTTGCAGGCTCCCTTCCCCAGGTTTGTCCGTTGTTCGACTTCGCCCCGGCGGCGGCCGCCGACGCCTTGGCCATCATCCGCCGGCTGCAGGCCGCGGGATTCGTCGCCTATTTGGCCGGTGGCTGTGTTCGTGACGGTCTGCTCGGTCGCCAGCCGAAGGACTTTGATGTCGCCACCGACGCGGCACCCGAGACCGTTCGCGAGCTGTTCGGCCGCCGCAACACGCTCGCGTTTGGGGTTTCTTTTGGGGTGATCGGGGTCCGCGGCAGCGCCGCGACGCCGACCGAAGTGGCGACTTTCCGAAGTGACGGGACCTACAGCGATGGAAGACGCCCCGACCACGTCCGCTTCGGGTCGGCCGAGGAGGATGCCCTCCGCCGCGACTTCACCATCAATGGCCTATTCCACGACCCGGTCCGCGATGTCGTGATCGATTTCGTCGGCGGCCGGGCCGATCTCGCCAACCGGCTCGTTCGCGCGATCGGTGACCCCCGACAGCGGATCGCGGAGGACAAATTGAGGATGCTCCGTGCCGTTCGCTTCGCCGCCACACTTGGGTTCACACTCGACTACCAGACCGCCGCTTCGATCCGTCGATCAGCCGCCGAGGTGACCGTGACGAGCGGCGAGCGGATCGGTGCCGAACTGCGGCGGATGCTGGGCAACCGTGGCGCTTCGCTGGCCCTTGAACTGCTCGCCGACACCCACCTGTTGGAGCCGATCTGGCCGGGTACCGAGCGGAACGCCGAGGCCTTGAAGCGGGCGATCCGACTTGCGGGCGCCGTTCAACCGCCGGAGTTCAAGGCGATTGTTGCGGTGGTCATCGCCGCCACCTCGAGCGACCCGGCGGCAACCGCCGCCGATCTAGCCGAGCGATGGAAATGGTCGGGTGACGAACGCGATGCCGTCCGCCACACCCTGAGATACCTCGACACGGTCGTGGCCGCCGATCGCCTGGCCTGGTCAGTCGTCCAACCGGTGCTGATGTCACCCCATCGGTCGAGCCTGCTGCAAGCGGCCGAGTCTTGGGCGTTGGTACACGACCTGCCCACAGCCGGGATCGAACTCTGTCGCCAGCGGTTGGCGAGCTGGCCTGCCGAGCGACTCGATCCACCGCCATTGGTGACCGGCAAAACATTGATCGACCTCGGTTTTCGTCCCGGACCGGCGTTCAAGCGGACGCTCGCTACGATCCGCGACGCGCAACTCGATGGCGAAATCGATTCCGAGGTCGAGGCGACCGCCTGGGTCAAGCGGTTGCTCGACGAGGCTTGACCACCGCGGTCGACCGATCGATTCAATCGAAGATTCCGGCACCGAAGCCTTCATCGGCTGCCGCGTCCCGCGGTGGCTTTTGCGGCGGAGTCGTTCCCGATCGTGTCGACGGTGGCGACGACGGCGAGGCCGACTCGACCGACTGACGGGGATCGAGATGCGGCGGCGGGGGTGAACCACCGCCGTCGGGCCGCTGATCGACTCGCCGCAACTCACCGTCGCTCGGCGGCCGGACAGGCTGCGTCGACTCGGCTGGTTTCGGTCGCTGCGACTGCGGCGTTTCGATTGACGGAAAATCGTCCGATGACTCTGAAATCGACTCGAAGTCATCGTCATAGCGAGAGCGATAACCCGGCTCGGACGCCCGTGACAGTTCGGATTCGAACTCCGCCAAAACCGCCGATGCGATCAATTCACGGCATTCGCTGTTCACCGGGTGAGCGACATCGGCGTAGAGTTTTTGCGGCGAATCGGCAGCCCCAGCGACCCGCAGTTTGGCACCACACTGGTTGCAAAAAGCCGCTCGCAAGTGGTTCTTGTAATGACAGCGGGCGCAGTGCGCCGACAATTTACGGCTCGGCATCGCCACGAACGGGCCACTGGCACCCTCGATCACTTTCAGGTCACGGACGACGAAACTGTGGTCGAAAGTGATGCTGCAGAACGCCCGCAGACGATCCTCGCTACCCTCCATCAGCTTGATTCTCACTTCGGTTACCTGCACGGTCGCTGTTCCCTCTCAGAGGTCATCGGGGGCTCCGGGCGGCGTGACCCGATACGCCTTCAATCGCGGCTTGGCATCCACACTCGACATCACCCACACCCGACCGGCCGTTCCCGTGCGCGCCCAATCGCGGCGAAGCCTGGCGGCTTTCCGCTCGGCCGTCACCCGATCGAAACAGGGGTGGAAACAGGCCGATCCGCTGCCGGTCATCTGGGCAGGCGCCAGCCCGTTGCTCCTCATCAACGACAACAATTCACCGATCGCCGGAGACAAGTCCTCCGCGGGGTGCGACAATCTGTTCAGCAGACTTGAGTTTAACGCACCCGGCACTGCGGATGTCAACGCGTCGAGTAAGTTTGTCACTCGCCCCGGTTCGGTAGGGATGGTCGCGTGGGCGTAAACCGTAGCCGTCGAAAGACCTCCTCGCGGGTAGGCGACGACGAACCAAAGCGGTCGCGCAACAGCGACCTCCGTCAACCGCTCACCGCGACCGGTCGCCAATACCGCCGACGGTACGGAACGTTCATCCGAGCGGTCACGGGTGGCGTCGACGCCGAGAAAGAACGGCACATCGCTGCCGATTGAAGCGGCTACCCGGCCGACTGCGGGATCGGTCGGGCCGATCCCCGCCAAGGTCGTGACCGCCAAGATCGCTGCCGCCGCGTCGCTGCTCGCTCCTCCCATCCCAGCACCGGCCGGAATCCGTTTGCGGACCACGATGTCGTAACCGTCCGGAATCTCGAATGCAGACTTGGTCGCCATCACCGCACGGTGGATCAGGTTCGAATCATCATCGGCGATCGTCAGCAGTTCTTCAGCGTGGTCGCCGAGTGATTCTCGCCAAATCCGGTCCGAAGGCCACCAATGCGAGACCAGACGAACCGCCGAATGCGACCGCGCCCGTTCGATTCGCAGCGTGTCAAAGCAACTGACCGCGACCATCACCGTTTCGATTTCGTGATAGCCGTCGGCTCGTTTACCGAGCAGTTCGAGATAGAGGTTGAGCTTCGCGGGGGTTCGTACCACGACACCATCGCCGACCGGGCCGAACTGAGAATGGGCGAATGGCAAGTCAATCTCCTAACTGAAGCGGGGAGACACGGTCGTTGCTCTCGGGTCTTGCCGACGAAATCGAGATCAGTCGGGAGTGCCGCGGAGCATCTCGATCAGCTCATTGGTATTCATCTTGGCCGCGGCGGTCGTCCCTTCGAGCACGCCAGCGACGAGGTCGCGTTTGCTACCGTGCAATGAGAGGATCTCTTCCTCGATCGTCCCCCGGGTGATGATCCGGTAAACCATCACCGGTTTGTCTTGTCCGTAGCGGTGTGCCCGGTCGGTCGCTTGGTCTTCGACGGCCGGATTCCACCAGGGGTCCATATGGATCACGTAATCGGCAGCGGTCAGATTCAGCCCTGTCCCGCCGGCTTTGAGCGAAATCAGGAAGGCGTCGCCCTCACCGGCTTGGAACGCGTCGACCTGCTGTTGTCGGGCCGCCGCGGGAGTGGAGCCGTCGAGGTAGCGGAAGGTGATTCCCCGTTCGTCGAGTGCCTTGCGGATCAGGTCGAGGTGTTGGGTGAATTGGCTGAAGATCAGCGCCCGGTGGCCTTCTTCTTTCAGCTCGACCATCGTCTCGCAGAGCTGATCGAGTTTGGCCGATGAGCCGGTCCACTCTTTGTTGACGATCCCCGGGTGGCAGGCGAATTGCCGCAACCGGGTCAGCAACGCCAGCAGTTTAAAACGTTGGTCTTGCGTATTTTGGAGCGCCGCGATCTGGTCGATTTCGCCGATCGCGGAAAGTCGTACTCGCTCGTACTGGTCGCGTTCCTGGGCGCTCTGCTCGACGTACAGGTTGATCTCGGTCCGTGGCGGCAGTTCCGTCAACACCTGTGACTTGGTCCGGCGGAGCACGAAAGGTTGCAACCGACTGGCCAGCGCGCCGCGGGCATCGGGGTCGGCATGTTTTTCGATCGGAACGGCGTAGCGGCGGCGAAACTGTTCCCAACCGCCAAATACCCCCGGTGAAACGAGTTGAAACAGACTCCACAATTCCCCGAGGTGATTTTCGACCGGGGTTCCGGTCAACGCGACAGTCCACTTCGCCTCGAACTCGGCGATCGCCTGAGCGGTCTTACTACGGCTATTTTTGACAGCCTGGGCCTCGTCCAGCACCAGCGTCCCCCAGCCGACTTTGCCCAACGCTTCTCGATCGCGGAGTGCCAGCGCATAACTGCAGACGACCAAATCGCGAGGTCCGACATAGGTCAAGAAATCGGCCCGATCGGTTTCGCGGTAGAGGTGGGCACAGAGGTCGGGGGCGAAGCGTTCGCATTCGCGAACCCAATTGAAACCGACCGAGGTCGGCGCGATCACCAGTGTGGGGCCTTCGAGGGCGCGATCGAGCAGGACCGCGAGTGTCTGCAGCGTCTTGCCGAGCCCCATATCGTCGGCCAGCACGCCGCCGACACCCCATTCGGCTAACCGTCGCAACCATTTGTAGCCTTCGATCTGGTAATCGCGGAGGTCCGCCTGCAGGTTTTCGGGAAGTTGCGGATCAAGTTTTTCGGCACGGCTGAGTCGGGCCAAGCATTCGTGCCAATTCTTCGTCGCCTGGACCTCAACTTCGCCGTCCATCAAGTCGCGGATCGCTGGGGCGGCGGTCGCATCGAGGAGCAGCGATTTGCGATCTTCGTGCATCACGTCACGAAGTTTTTCCAGCCGCATACGGAGGCTCTTTGAGATCCTCGCCCACTGGCCATCGACGACCCGGATATAGTCGCCACGAACATCATCGGAATTGGAACCGGTCGGCAGGTTGCGGAGTAACTGGTCCAACGGCATCGATCGATTGCCGAAATCACAGCTACCCGAAATGCCGAACCAATTCCGCTTGCTGGTGATGTCGACCCGCACATTCTTGCTCGACAGGTGGCCGAGAACCTTGACGGGTTGTTCGCCACTCTCGTCCCACAGAACGTCGACACGATCGCCGAGTGCGGGTAACGCTTCGAGTAATTTCAGGCCGCTGCCGAAATCTCGGATCGAACCGTTCCAATGATCCGATTGACACGGATCGATTTCCAAGTCTTCGGCCAGGGCGAGACAGCTTTCGACCTCGGCGGTGGTATTTCGTTGCCGCTGGACACGTTTTCCATCGACCGTATCGGGAGAGAACGACACAACGCCTCCAGGTTGAAACAACCGCCCGTCGGCATTGCGTACGCGTAGTCCATAATCGAGCGAGCCGTCGCTGCGTGACCGCAGCAACAACGCCGGCCGTAGGGAATCTTGGACGATCTTCCCACCGACCGATTCGGGCAGTTTCAGCGGCAGAACGGCTTGTAATTCGCGAGCTTTTTCGAACAGTCGTTCCGTGTGCTTGTCGCTTACCGAGGGAAGGTTCAGCAGCGTCCGCAGCGGTTGAAATCCGCAAGCTGGTAGCCGACCACAGTAGACCTGGGGCGTCGCCGCATCGAGGAAGACCAGGATCTGATCGACCGAATAGGCACTTCCGGGCGGCAGGGCGTGTCGAGCGTCGGCGAGGACGAAATCCCACTTGCCATCCTGTTGGACCAGGTCAACACAAAACTCACCCCGTTTGACCTCGCAAGGCTCGCCGTCGAAGAATACGTTCGGGTGGCCGACCAGTCGTTCAACCGCTGCCACCGAGTCGAGGACCCAGGAGACGCTGTATCCATAGGGATCCTTGTGGAGTTTGATCAGGCTGACGATTTCACGGTCGGCGTCAAGCAGCGGTAAATCGCTGTCGGATCGCAGGCGATCGAGACTCAGCTTGCGACCCTTGGTAAATCCGCTACCGCGTTTCTTTTGTTGTTGGATCAGTGGTTGAACCTGAAACTGCCCATTTGCTCCACTGACCGACCAGGCGAGCCGTTCGGCCGAGGTGGCAGCCATCGGCGGCAATTCTACACTCGCTTCTGGTATCAACCGGCCGTGAATGGTGGCGACATTCAAGACACCATCGAGTCGGTTGATCACCAATAACTCGCGGTCGGGATGATACTGTTCACGTTTGGGGACGCCGGGGGTGAAGTCGCCACGGTTGATCCGCAAGCTGAGCGGTGACGTCTCGTGTAAGAGTTGTCGACCTAGGAAATAGAGAAAGTCGGCAACGTGAATACAAGGATTTTCCCCATCCGATTCTTCACAGGAGCAACCCGCCGGCGGGTTGCTGCCAGTGACGTTGGCGAAGACCTGGTAGGTATCGTCGCCATCCTGCCATGTGCCCTGAATCTCGCCCTTGGAATAGACACCTTCGATCCGAAAAGTGGCCGAACTGTATTCGTCGACGTCCGCGAAGTCATCCGGAAGTGCGTCTTGGATCGCGTCGACGGCTTCAAACCACTGCTTTGATTTTGACACCACCCGTGGGGCAATCGGCGACACCTCGAAAACGTCATCGATCAGCTGGTCAAGGCCTCCGCCCCGAGAGGATTGCTCGGCGCGTTTGTGTTCCAAAATTCGGCGGAACGCTGCCATAACATCGCGGCGCGTGTTGCCGCGACCGGTCTTTTTCCTGCGACCCATTAATCGATTTCTCAGGTGAAGTAGGGGGGGTGATTCGACCGGCCACTGTTCAGACGCGATGCTCGATCAATCTCAACGCCACCTCGCAGGCGGCGAAATAGTCGGCCAAGACGAGCCGTTCGTCAACGGTATGGATTTTTGATTGGCCACAGCCGAGAGTGACCGCGGGGATGCCATGGCGGAATAGCCAATTGGCATCGAGACCGCCGTCGGAGATCGTGTGAAATGGTTCGCGGCCGAGAGCCCGGAGTGCCGATTCGGCGGCCACGACCGACGGATGGTCAGCCTCCAACGCGAACGCCTCGTAATCGACGGTCGAACTGATTTCCGCCTGTCCCGGCTTCGCCGAATCGGTCGTTACGCTGGCGGCGGCGGTACGAAACGCCTTGCCGATCTCTTCGACGATCCGTTGCCGCATCGCCGGGTCGTGGCTGCGAGCCTCGCCGCGAAGCGTGACCAGTGGTGTGATCACATTGGTCGCATCGCCGCCGGAAATCACACCGACGTTGGCGGTGCCGACTCCCAATCCCGGCTTCTCGACCAGCCCCAACCAGCCTTCGCGATCGAGGCTGTGAATCGCCCGAGCGGCCATCACGATCGCACTGGCTCCGGTCTGGGGCGCCACGCCGGCATGCGCCGCGACGCCGTGCAGCGTGATCGTGATCCGCTCGCCACCGGTCGCCCCGACGACCAGTTGTTCGGCCTTGCCGCCGTCAAAATTGAAAGCCCGGTCGATCCTCCCGAGCAACGACGCGTCAAGGTGCCGCGAGCCCGACAGGCCGATCTCTTCTTGGATGAAGAACAACAGCTTCAGTGGCGGATGCGGTCGGCCGCTACGCAATAACTCGGTCACTGCCGTGATGATCACCGCACAGCCCGACCGATCGTCGGCGCCCAACCCGGTCGTTTCACGGGCGCTCTTGACCTCGTCACCGTCGACCAGCGGCGAACTTCCGACACAGACCGGAACCGTATCGGCATGCGCCGACAGCAGCGTGGTCGGACCGTCAATCGTCCCCGGCAGGTCGACGATCAGGTTGCCGACCTCGCCACCGATGTGGCTGCGAGTATTGGCATCGTCAAACCGTATCGCTAATTCATCGATCCCGGCGGCGGTCAACATCGTGATGATCTGGCTCATCACAGCCCGCTCTTTGCCACTGATCCCGTCGATCGCAGCCAACGAGGTGAAACGGCGAAGCGCCGTGTCGGTATCAATAACGGTTGGGGACATGATCAATTCCGGCCAGGGGCAGTTGTGCGGAGGCGAGAAATTGGGACAACCCGCCGAAATCAACGCCGAGAAACCCACAGTACCACCCCGTTTAGACGATGCGGAACAACGGGTGCGGCTTACAATCGTGAAGATTATCACGAAGACAACTCTCCGCCGACAGCCCTAGCCGATGTCCGACCCCGAAACGCACGATGTCACTCGTAACGATGTCTCTCGTAACGATGCCCCACTCGCCGCAGCGATCGACCGGCCTGCCGAAGTGATTCCGGTGCAGGAAACGATTCCGGTGGAGGCTGCGGCCGCGGCTGAGCAACCGGAGCGGCCAGCCGCCCGCAAACACCTGCTCGACGTCGGGCTGGCGGAACTGAAATCGTGGCTGGTCGAGCGGGGCGAAAAGCCGTTTCGCGCCGCTCAGGTCTGGCGCTGGGTCTATCAGGGGCGAGCCGCCGATTTCGAAGCGATGTCTGATCTGCCCAAGTCGCTGCGAGCCCTGTTGGACCAGCACTTCGTCGTCTTTGCCGGGTCGACCACCCGCCACCAAACTTCGCCAGACGGGACCGAAAAACTGCTCGTGCGGCTGAGCGACGGCGGCGAGGTCGAATGCGTGCTGCTCCGCGACGGCGACCGCCGCAGCATCTGTGTCAGCAGCCAAGTCGGCTGCGCGATGGGGTGCGTTTTCTGCGCCAGTGGACTCGACGGTGTCGAACGCAATCTGACCCGTGGCGAAATCGTCGAACAGATGTTGCGACTGCAGCACCTGTTGCCGGCCGACGAGCGTCTCAGCCATATCGTGATGATGGGGATGGGAGAACCGCTGGCGAATCTCGATCGGGTCCTGGCGGCGCTGGACGTCGCCCGCAACCGCGACGGTCTGGGGATCAGCCCCCGCCGGGTGACGATCAGCACCGTCGGCTTGCCGGTCGCGATCGACCGTTTGGCCCGCCACGCTGTCCCCTACAACCTGGCGGTTAGCCTGCATGCCCCCAACGACGAGCTCCGAAACAGGCTGGTCCCGGTCAACAAAAAGATCGGGGTCGAAGCGGTCATGGAGTCCGCCGACCGCTATTTCGAAGCGAGCGGTCGCCGGTTGACCTTCGAATATGTCTTGTTGGGCGAGGAAAACGACTCGCAGACCTGTGCCGAACAACTCGCTCGACTGCTCAGAGGTCGTAGTGCGATGTTGAACGTGATCCCTTACAACCCGGTCGCGGGCCTGCGATATCGGACTCCCAGCGGGGCTTCGATCTCCCGTTTTCGCGATACGCTCACCCGCCACGGGGTGAATGTCAATTTCCGGGT
>SKZY01000057.1 GCA_007127095.1 Planctomycetaceae bacterium | reverse complement strand
CGATGCAAAGGGCGTCACACAAGCCCAGCTCAGCAAAGAAACCGGGCTTGCAACATCATCGCTGTCTGAAGTGCTGGCAGGAAAGAAGCCTTTCAGTCGCCAGATGATCCGCAAGCTGGCTGACTTTTTTATGTCGATGTAGGCGTTTTGGCAGCAAACCTTTGATGTTCCCCGCCCTCTCATTAGCCGTTACTGGATGCTGATCGACGGTGACGAAGAAACGGACGAGCTTGTGGAGGAGTTCATCCGCTCGACCGGCGAGGACAACATCAATGAGTCGGTGCATTTCATCTCGGAACCATATCTCTTTGTCGTCGAGCGGATGACCGACGAGGAAGAAACAAGTAGACATGACATCTACTGGCGACAACGAGCGGTAAAGGACGAACGGTCATGGGATACCACACAACGCTTTATCTGATCGATGTGAAGATCAAGGACGACTCGCTTCCAAGCGTGAAGAAAGCTCTGAAGTCGAAGAGAGGACGGGGACAGGGGCCATTGAAGTATTTCCTTGAACAGGCTGCTCTTCCAGATGATGGCTTTCTCTGCTTCACGCTGAGCGGCAGCTATACGAGCTCCTACGTCCCTGACGAGGATGACGGGACGGTGCCAGCACTCGAAGGCAAATGGCGGAACTGCGAGGAAATTGCCGAGTGGCTGAAGCTTCACTCTGAAAAGGGCGGGCGGCTCGTCCAGCATAGCTGTGAAGGTGACGGGGCAGCATGGGGCTGGGAGTTCGACGGGAAAGGTAGGCTCCGTGACCTTGCCTTGTGCTCCGTTGGCAAATGGAGGTGATCAGGCAACTGGTGACCGAACTGAACTTGAACACGGACGTAGCGTGGTCTATAAAATGAACAAACTCAAAATCAACAAAGAGAATCAGCATCGATGGCAACGAAGAGAATGCAGCGAGGACTGCCTGACTGGAGAAGAATGAGTTAGCCATGCCAAAACGTAATTCCAGTAGTAGCACCGCAAAGAACCAGGCTGTCGAGCAGATTACTGATCTTGCGGATGCGTTCTGCAAAGAGCATCTCAACAGCGAGTACGCTGGTCTGTGCAGAAAACTAACTGAAAAGCTGGCTCGTAAACGCCCAACTCCGTTGATCAGCGGAAAACCTACCACATGGGCCTGTGGAATTGTTCGTACGATTGGCTGGGTCAACAATCTTGACGACAGAGACCAGCAACCGCACATGAAGCTGACCGCTATCGACAAGGCGTTCGGCGTCGGTGAAAGCACGGGGCAAGGCAAGTCGATGCTGATCCGCAAGATGTTTCGCATTCGGCCAAGGGACCCGGCTTGGTCGCTGCAAAGCCGCATCGACAAAAACCCAATGGCTTGGATGATCCAAATCAACGGATTTTTAGTTGACGCCCGGTTCGTTAAGCGAGAGATTCAAGAGGAGGCGCATCGCAAAGGGCTGATTCCATACATTCCTGATCGACCGCAATCGTTCAGGGAAGACGACGAGAGCAAATTGCAATAGAGCATGAAGAACCCACCGAGAACTTTCGCTGCTGGCGAACCCGTTCGTGTGAAACCTGGCATTACTGATCCCGACTACCCGAACTTCCCCATCGGCGGCTGGGTCGGGCGGATCGCTGAGGTCGAAGCCGGTGAATTGGCGAGCTGTCTAGTCCGCTGGAGTCAGCAAACGCTAGATGGCATGCATCCCGTTTACCGCAGTCGGTGCCAGCGGGATGGCTTGGACATTACGGAGATGTGGCTCGCAGAGAACGATCTTGAGCCGGATACGGGGCAACCGATCACAATGGAACAGCCAACCGAGGTCCGGACCAAGCCCCTCGACATGAAGGACCAAGATGACCGTATCCGTGCGGTTTTCGGTCTCACGCACGACGATCCCGTTCCGAGTGTAGAATCCGAAACATTGCGGATTTACCGTGATTACCTCGCAGAAAACCTCTCGTTTCCGTTCGAGGCAAGCGAGAAGACGCAGCCCAAAAGGAGCTTCACCAGCCCTCGGAAGGTTGCGGTCGTCGGATTGGGCAGCCCCGACGAGGATGAACGGCTCGACGAGCACTATGGATTGATCTGTGAAATCAAGATCGGTAGAGAAAAGGGCGATGCTCCGTTGGCGGAGCTGGAAGTGAACAAGCGAGGGCCAGAACGGCAGTTGGTCGAGGATTACAGCTGCTGGTTTTCCAATTGGCGTTGAGCAGTAGGATCGGCCAAGTTTTCGGCAAGATTTTGGGTTTTGAGTAACGCTTCTAAAAATGCCGCCAACGCAGCCCCCACAATACAGGATTACCAACTAAGAATACTGATCCCGGACTTTGACGCACAAATTGCTGGAGCGACTATCCCCATGAAATTCTTCCGCTACCGCAAGCCTTCGCTCAAAACGATGCTTGGCGTCACCAAAGCCAAGAAGCGACTCAAGAAAGACTTGGGCATCACCCAGGCAATGAAGCCGTTTCGCTGGTGGACCAATCAAAAGAGAACGGTCAAACGGCGAGTGGGATACGAATCAAGCGCTGGCCGGTTGATCCGAAACGGCTTGCCAAAGCCGGGTGGCGGCTGCGTGG
>SKZY01000335.1 GCA_007127095.1 Planctomycetaceae bacterium | reverse complement strand
GTCGGGTCGGTTGGTATTCATGGTTTTCTTGTTGTGTTTTGAAAGGGGGATCGAGCGGCTCGGGATCACAATCCGGCGAGCCGGGTCAGACGCCATGCAACGCGTCGCGGAGTGAGCGGACCGCGGCGTGCAAGTGGAAGCCGACGTTGGAGATGCTCAGGCCGGTGACCTCGGCGATCTCGCGATAGCTCAACTGCGCCTGCAGCCGCAGACGCAGCACTTCTTGTTGTCGCGGCGATAGCCGATCGATCAACGCAGAGAGATGGACGGATTCTTCGTCACGCTGGAGAGCCGTTTCGGGCCCTGGGTCGGGATCGGTGATCGCCGCGGCCGGCGCACCGGTCGGCATCACACACTTGGAACGTTGCATATCGATCACCCTTGAGCGACAGACCGAGAAAAGCCAGGCCGCCAGGTGTCCCTCGACGCGGTCGCGAGACTGGCGGCACATCCGCAAGAACGTTTCTTGAACGGCGTCCTGGGCCGAATCGAAGTCGCCACCGGCCAGCCGGCAGGCGTAAGCGAGTAGTGGACGTTCGAAACGCGCAAAGGCGTCACTGACCCAGTGGTCGTGGGAGTCGGTCGATCGTTCAGATTCGTCCATCAACATCACCCGCCGGTCAACAAGCCGGTCCGCCTCCGTCGCGTCGGTCCAGGTTTCTACTGAGTCAACGACCCGGGCGGCCACTTCTTAGGATCGAGTGGGAAAAAACATCAATTAGCCGTTGTGCCGCATCGTACCGAAGGTCGCGGCAGACACCGGACATCCGAGCACTTATCATGGAACTTCGGTTCCGGCCGGAGAGATACGGCCGATGTCAGTCCTTTCGTTTCGCAGGCTTTTCGATGACCCCGGCTCCCGATTCGTTGACCCGAAGACGTTTGTTGGCGTCGACCTGTCACGCCTTCACCAGTGCCGCCGTGACGGGAGCCTTGGTTTCCGGACTCACCACACAAGCGAAACCCGTCGCCGCGGCCGCCCCCCTACCCAACGCGGACGACTCGGTGGCGAGCGAGGCGGCGAGTGACCCCGCCGCGGCCGACGCCGCGGCGACCGAGTTTCAACTCGCTTGCATGACACTGCCCTATTCACGGTTTCCGCTCGATCGAGCGTTGGAGGGGATTCGAGCGGCGGGTTATCGATTCGTCGCCTGGGGAACGTCTCACCGCGAGACGTCGGGTGGCCCGTCGGTGCCGGTGATCGCGGCCGACGCACCGCCGACCGCAGCCCGAGAACTAGCGAAGCGGTGTCGCGGGATCGGGTTGGAGCCGCTGATGATGTTTTCGACCGTCTATCCCGAAGCGGATGACGGGTTTGAAGTACTCGCGCGGCGGATCCGTCAAGCCGCTGCCGGAGAGCTGCGTCAGGTGTTGACCTTTGGCCATACCAGCGGCGGAAACCGCAAAATCTGGGTCGAGCGGTTCAAACGCCTCGGGCCGATTGCCCGCGACCACGGCGTCGTGTTGGTCGTCAAACAGCACGGCGGGTCGACGGGGACCGGCCAGGCCTGTGCCGAGATCATCCGCGAGGTCGACGATCCAGGAATCCGGGTCAACTACGATGCCGGGAACGTGATGGATTATTTGGACGTCGACCCGATCCCCGACATCCAGGCTTGTGCCGACGTGGTTCACAGTTTCTGCATGAAGGATCACCGCAATTGGCCTGTCGATCAAGATTGTGGCCCGGGGTTTGGTGAGATCGATCATTACCGACTGCTCCATCCGGTCGCCTTCCTGGGGCGGCGGATGCCACTCTGCTGTGAAAACATATTCGCGCCGGTGGTACCGCGGCCTGAAAATCCCGAAGGGGTCGACAGGCTGGCTCGACAGATCCGTGAATACCTCGAAACCGTAATCGCCGGGGTCCAAACCCGGCCCGGCTGACGAATCCTCGCTGCCGCCGGTGGTTCCTCTGCCGACGGCGGAGACCGTCCGATGGTTCGCCCGCCGAACCGACGCAGGCGGAGATCGATCACATCCGCAACGACCCAGTAAAGCTCGCAAACATCCGTCAGCGGCTCAGCGATATCTCTTGGTGGATGCGGATCGTGTGTCAAAAGATCGCTCAAATGGCGAACGCCCGAGTCGCTACCGCCGGTACTGGAGCGGTTATCGCTGTCGCCCAAAGCCTGGTGTGTGTTGGTCAGTCAGTTTGGGCGACTCTTTCATGTCGTGGCGGGTCGGCCGACGGTGATCGATGAGACCCGCAGTCGCGTGCGGCATCAGCGCTATCGGGTCAACCCAGCCGCCCGTGAACTGCTCACCACGGCCGCCTGACCCGATCGAGATCGGCGAAAACACGTGACCGAGGAATCGGCCCACGATCGCCGCGCGGCGAATCAGAGCCAACCGCCCCGAAAACCCCGTCTCCGCTCGCTGACTAACCTGACGAGCTTTCGGCCAGTCATCGATTGGCAGGGTAAAGTCGAAGCCAACCGCTCTCCTCTCCCAGCCGTTCATGCTGTGTCCCTGCCCCTGCTCTGCCTGCTCCACCCGAATCCAGGCAGGAGCCGTATGAGATAAAACTCACGCACGGATCTGTGCCGGGGGGGCGGCCGGCAACG
>SKZY01000077.1 GCA_007127095.1 Planctomycetaceae bacterium | reverse complement strand
TGGCGCTCACCCGGGGCTACTTCCGGTCGCCAGCTTCGCGGCTCGGAGAGATGAGGAGACGGTGGCGGCTTTGGTCGACCCCCGGGGTCTGACCCACGGTGTTCGATTTTGGTTTCAGGCATCGATCATTTCCGCAATGAACGTCGAGGTCAAGATTTCTGTTTCCGAATGCCGCGAAGCGGCCATCGGTAGTAGCCCCGGGTGGAGCGATGACGAGCTCCGCGAGTCGAGCGGTACCCGGGGTTTGCAAGCACGCCAGCGTTGGCGACGAGCGATCGATTCTCAAACCCAATCGATCCTGCCGAGTCGCAATCCAACAAATGCCGCCTCCCAGTCCCCGGTCGCGCCAGCAGCGTTGTCGGTTTTCCCGGTTGCGACTCGGTTGAATCGCGCGATGTGGTGAATCGTTTGCTCATCGCTTACGCGTCATGCCGTTTCCGGTCGGCGGTTTGGCGACTAAACTTGGGCCGCTTGCTCGACACCGATCTGTCCCTTTCGGAGCCGCCACGTGGATCTTTTGCTGCGAATCGCCGGAGAAGCGTCGGGGCCGAAATTGTTGATCTTGGGGGGAGTTCACGGCGATGAGTTCGAGCCGATTATGGCGATACGGCGATTGGCGGAGGTGATCGATCGTTCGCGACTGGCCGGCCAACTGGTGTTGGTGCCGATCGCCAACGCTCCTGCATTTAAGCTTCAACAACGGTGTGGACCTGACGGACTCGATCTGGCACGGACGTTTCCTGGGAACGTCCAAGGAGGTGAGACCGAGCGGATCGCGGCTCAACTCACTGCTTTGATCTCCGAGTGCGATTTCTTGATCGATTTGCACACCGGTGGCCGGGCGATGACGATTTGGCCGTTGACCGGATACATGCTGTGCGACGATGGCGATCTTCTCGAGGTTCAGCGGCGGATGGCGCGGGCCTTCGGATTACCGCTGACCTGGGGTACTTCTGCGCGGCTGGAGGGTCGATCGCTATCGGCGGCTCGCGACATGGGTAAGCCGGCGATCTATGCCGAGTGGGGTGGGGGAGGCGGTTGCGATCCCGCTGGCGTTGAGGCGTATGTGCAGGGCTGTTTGAACGTGATGATCGAGTTGAAGATGTATGCCTCCCCGCTCTACGTCGACCCTATGCCGATGGTGATCGAAGATCACCGCTACGGCAGCGGACACTTGCAAGCGAATTATCCGGCTCCCCTTGCGGGGTTTTACCAAAGTGCTCAACCGCTGGGGCGGGTGATCTCGGAAGGCACACTATTGGGATCGATTTGGTCGAGCTGGAATCAGCCGGTGACCGAGGTCCGAGCGGCCGGTGCGGGGTTGTTGATCGTCAACCGCACACTTCCGGCGGTCAGTGAGGGAGATGCGTTAGCGACCATTTTGGAAACCGACGGCGACTTCACCGGAGTGTCGGAAGACATGGCATCGGGAGACGTGGAATGAGGTCTGACCATCCGGTTGCGTTGATCACCGGCGCATCGCAAGGGATCGGGGCGACAACGGCGGAAGTGTTGGCTAAGCGTGGTTATCACTGTGCGCTGTTGGCGCCGGACCGTCGAGGCTTGGACACGACGGCCGAGGCTGTCGGCCGTGCAGGACGCGAATCGTTGACCTGTGTCGGTGACCTCTGCGACCTCGACTACGCGGCCGAGAGTGTTGCGAGTTGCCTGAGTCGCTGGAACCGGATCGATGTGTTGATCAACAACGCCGCATGGCGGGAACTGGTCACGATGCGGCGGATCACATTGGAATCGTGGGAGCAGACGTTACGGGTCTGTTTGACCGCTCCGGCGTTTTTGGCGCGACACTGCGCCGAAGCGATGGAGACGGTTGGCGGAGGGGTGATTATCAATGTGTCGAGCATCCAGTCGAAGCTCGCCTGTGGGATCAGTCCGGCATACATCGCCGCCAAAGGCGGACTCGATGCGTTGACCTATGAACTGGCTGCTCTGTACGGGCCGCAGGGAATCCGTGTGCTGGCGGTCAATCCGGGCGCGGTCGCGACGGCGTTGAGCCAGAATTACGTCGATGCCGCAGGTTCCGATCTGGGCGAAGCGTTGCGTGATGAAGTCGAAGACATGATCCCGTTGGGCCGTTACGCGACCGCTGTAGAGATCGCTCGCTGCATCGCAATGCTGGTCAGCCCCGATGCGAGCTATTTGACAGGAACCTGCATCGATCTCGATGGCGGATGGTTTCACCAGGGATCTCCTTACCGTCTGAAGCGGATGCAGTTTCCGGAGGACTTTCCCGACGTCGCAACGCCGCCGGTCCCAGGATAGCGCAACCTAGGTTCGAGTGGAGAAGTAAGTGTCTGACATTTCTTCCCGCATATTGCTTACTTGACCCGATTCAGATCACCGAGAAGGCATCCTGATGGGCCAGCAGAGAGACGACTCGATCGGCGCGGACGACACGCGACTACGTGGTGACGCCAGCCTCTTGACACTCGGCGAAGGTCGGACGCCGTTGATCCGCTCTCGCTTCATCGGTCCGCAGGCGGGATTGCCCGAGTTGTATTTCAAGCTGGAAACCGTCAACCCGACGGGATCCTACAAGGACCGATTCGCCGCGGCGGCGATCAACGCGATGATCCGAGACGGGGCGACGCGGGTGATCGGGTCTTCCAGTGGCAATGCCGGCGCGGCGTTGGCGGCCTATAGCGCCGCGGCAGGCTTCGACTGTGAAATCGCCGTCGTCATGGATGCTCCGGAAAGCAAGCTGAAGCAGATGCAGGCTTATGGGGCGCGGTTGACCAAGATTGATGGTTTTGGGAGCGACGCTGACGTCACTCAACGGACAATGGAGTTTTTACGGCAATTGGGTGGCCTGCCTGGGGCGGCGTTGCAGATCACGGCCTATCGATATTGCCCCGTCGGCATGGCTGGTGTCGAGGCGATCAGTCATGAATTGGTCGAGCAAGCGTCGGTGGCCGGTCGGCGGTTCCAGCATGTATTCGTCTGTGCTGGCGGTGGCGGGTTGGGACTTGCCGTGGCCCGAGGTTTTGCATCCGCGGTGCAGCGACAAGCCTTGGACCGTTCGCCTCAGATTCACTGTGTACAGCCCGCCGGCAACGACACGATCGCCGGGGCGCTTCGGGGTGGCGAGTCAACCGCCCGAGCGTGTCGATCGACGACCGCGATCAGCGGTTTGCAGGTGGCGAATGTGATCGATGGCGACGATTTGATCGCGGCTTGCCGGACCAGTGGCGGAACCGGTTTTCTGGTGACTGATCAGCGTGTGTACGAACTGCAACGAATGCTGGCGAGGCACGAGGGGATCTATTGCGAGCCGGCCGCTGCGGTCGGGTTGGCGGGAGCGTTGCAAGCGGTCGACGAAGGGCGTGTCGATCGCGATGCGACGGTCGCCTGTTTGATCACCGGGGCCGGCTTCAAAGATCAAGCATCGATCGATCGGATGGTCGCCGACCAGGAGTGTCCGCTGCTGACGTTGGAGCAGTTTCAATCGAAAAGTCGCGACTGACGCCGTCGCGTTCGCTCCGGTATGCGGCGTCGCCGGTTAAACTCGTCGTCTTCAACGGCACCATCAATCGACCGCCACGGGAGTGACATCGCATCATGATCATCAATGCTTGGGCTTGGATTCGGGGCGATAGGCAGTGGTTGAGCGGACTGCTGATAGCGGCATGGTTGTTGGGTGGCGTGATGGCAGCGATCGCTGTTGCCGAGGGAGCCGAATCCGAGGCTGAGAGGCCGACCGACCGGACGGGGGCCGCGGCGATCTCGCTTGACGCCACGACCACCGATCGTTGTCTCGAACGGTTGCGGATCGGGCTGCGGGGACCCGATTTCTGGCCCGCGATGCATGCGGCCGAGGCATTGACGATAGCCGGACATCAGGAGGAGGTGACCGATTTTTTGCTACCGCTGCTCGACGGCATCGTCGACGATCAGCAGCGTTGCGGCGTAGCCCGAGAACTGGTCCGGGCCGGCAACCGCGGTTACGCGGCGATCTTGTTGCAAATCTTGTCGGGCGAGGACACTCACGGCCACGTCCACGCTTGCGAATCGTTGTTCAAGGTGAATGAGATCGGCGATGGGACCGCGTTGCGAGCAGCCTTCGATCCGCAGGTCTTGACGTCGAAGTCGGTGATGGCTGCCGCAGCGCTGGCGAGATGGGGAAACCGACAGGCCCACGATTGGCTGCACGATCGGCTTGAAGAAGACGACTTCGAAATGGCGCGACTGGCAGCTTGGGTTGTCGGGCAATTGGGTGATCGAGGAGACCTGGAAGCGGTCAATCGCTGGCGGGCTAAGCTGAGTTCGGCCGCGGATCGGCACTATTTCGACAACGCCGCCGCATTGCTGGGTGACGCGGAGGCAGCGGAGACGCTCGTCGCAAACCTGAGTCATGCCGATCCCGACGTGCGGACCTATGCTGCCGACTTTGCCGGAGCCATCGGATTGGCAGCGGCCAAACCGAGTCTGATCCGACTGTTGGACGATCCGTATGCCGATGCGGCGATCCGGGCGGCCCAATCGTTATTGCGATTGGCGGGTCCCCGGCCCGCGATCTCTACCTCGGAGCAGTTCGCGGTCGATGTCTATCCCGCCACGGACAGCAACCCGCGTTACAGCGAAGGATCGGTGATCGCCTTATTAAACGGATCGCTGCTGTACGCGACGACCGAGTTCAGCATGGGCGGATCGGACGCGTCGCAAGCCTCCATCGTAGGACGAATCTCCGATGACGGCGGGCAGACTTGGGGACCGCCGCGCCGTCTGCAAGAGAATGTGGGCGAACAAAATGTGATGTCGGTCACGCTGCGGCGGATGGCCCCGGAACATGAGCTTCAGCGGCCGCTGGGGATGTTTTACATGGTCAAGAACTCAGCCCGCGACTTGCAGCTCTACTTGAAAATTTCTGACGATGAGGGCGAGCGGTTTGGCGAACCGATCCGAGTCACCACCACGCCCGGTTACCACGTGATGAACAACGATCGGATCACTCGGCTCTCGAGCGGTCGTTGGTTGGCACCGGTCGCGACGACCGATGACGTTGCCGCCACCAACCATTTCGTCTCGCGCTGCTTCATTTCCGACGACCAGGGGCAAACCTGGCGGCCCGGCGTGGGTGAAGTCGATTATCCCCGCCGCGGGGCGATGGAGCCGGAAGTATTGGAGCTGGCCGACGGACGTGTTTTGATGTTATTTCGTACGCAACTCGGGCATATCGGTTCCTGTTTTTCGGAGGACGGAGGAGACACCTGGGGCGATCCCGACTCGTTCGGTGTACGGGCACCCGAATCGCCGGCGACCCTGCGGCGAATCCCTTCCACCGGAGACCTGATGCTGGTCTGGAACGATCACTACGACCCGGCTCAGGGGCATGGTGGCAAGCGGACCCCGTTGACGGTGGCGATCAGTTCTGATGAGGGGCGTACTTGGCGTCATCACCGCGAGTTGGAAACCGATCCGAACCTCGGGTTCGCCTATACCAGTCTGACGTTTGAGCAGGGGCGTGCTTGGCTCAGCTATTACATCCACGACGCGTCGACGTCACGGATTTCATCGCGGTTCCGTTCGCTGCCGATCGGCTGGTTTTATTCGCCGCATGCGAACGATGAGCCCGCTGAGCGAGCCGATTCGGCACCGCTTACCGAGCCGGTCGCGTCACAGGCGACACCGCAACGGGTCTTGAGCCTGCCGCCGGGTGAAAACAACCCACGGAATAGTGAGGGAGATTTTATCACGCTTTCCGACGGGCGAGTGATGTTCGTGTACAGCCACTTTACCGGTGGGGCGGGGGACCATGCATCGGCCAGCTTGAAAGCGCTTTTCTCGAGCGATGGCGGGCAAAGCTGGTCGGATGAAGCGACCGAAGTGATCGAAAACACGGCGGGAATGAACGTGATGTCGGTGTCGTTGTTGCGCCTACAGAACGGCCGAATCGCGATGTTCTACCTATTGAAGGATTCGTTGACCGATTGTCGTCCCCAGTTGCGGCTATCGGACGATGAGGGGCAGAGTTGGGGCCCGGCGATATCGTGCATCACCGACCAAGTCGGCTATTACGTGTTGAACAATGACCGCGCGATTCAGTTGGCGAGTGGTCGATTGGTGTTGCCGGTTTGTTTGCACAATGGGCCTGAGTTTTCGGAGCCCGACTGGCAGGGCGAAGTGATGACATACCTGTCCGACGACGACGGTCAAACTTGGCGGCGAGGACAGAGCGTACTTCGGGGGCATTCCGCTGACGGAAAGAGGTGGACCACTCAGGAACCCGGGGTGGTGGAATTGGCAGACGGCCGGGCGATGATGTTTGTCCGGTCAGACGCCGGCAGCCAATTGGTGGCGTATTCGGATGATGGCTGTGACAATTGGAGTGAATTACGCGAATCGGAAATCATTTCGCCGTTGTCACCCGCGACGATTCAGCGAATCCCATCGACGGGCGATCTGCTGTTGGTGTGGAACAACCACGCAGACGTGACCGATGAAATTCGCGGCAAGCGAACGCCGTTGACGGCAGCCATTTCTCGCGATGAGGGAAAAAGTTGGGAAAACATCCGCGACGTTTGGGACGATCCGCATCGTCACTACTGTTACGTGGCGATGCATTTCACCGACAACCATGTGATCTTGGGGCACTGCGCCGGCGACCGCCGAGCGAACAACGGATTGGCGGAATCGCACATTACACGATTCCCGATCCGTTGGCTCTATGCGACCGAGTCGAAATGATCGCCCGCTCAAACTGATGAGGTTCGTGCAACCTGATGATGTTTGTGCGGTGACACCCGAAGTGGTGCTAACGTTGCCGGCTCGGAAAAACTTCCGGAACCCTACACCGCGACGGTGACACCTCGCTCCGCATTTGAGGACGGCAGTCCCAGTCGCTCGGGACTGTCTTCGACTTGGTCCAACACGAAGCGGACATAGCCAGTGGCTGCACGGCAAGCCGCCGCAATGTCACGCTCCTTCAATCCGAACAGGTCAAGCGTTTCTCGGTTGGCCAAAGGGAACATGAAATCGGTGCCTTTGGCACGGGTCCGAACGCACGAGGCAGTGATGTTATTGATTAGGCCCGTCGGGCCATTCTGAGCCAGGTGGCACGGCTCACAGGCCACTTTGACAATCGACGGATAGGCTCTCAGCAGCGTTTCGTCGCGATAGACGACCACTCGTATTTCGTACTTATGGTCGTGCAGGCGATGCCCTGGCCGGTTAACGCGATCGGCATCGACATATTGGCAAACCGTGTAGGGGAATGCCCCCCCGGGGACCGCGTAGTACTCCTCGGTCAACTTCATCGAGCGAGTGACTTTTTGGATCACGGAGGCATCGGATTCGTTCTTCAGGAAGAACTCGATCCCGTGTCCCAACCCGGTGCCATGTGGCTTGATCACTGGTTGCAGGCCCCACGAGCGCCAATCGAACACGGTCTGGATCAGTTCGTCGCGGCTGAAACAAATTTCGAAATCGACCCGTTTTGGAAAGCCGGGCACATCGTGCGTTTGTACAAAATCGTTTAGCAGGTCGTAGGCGATTCCTTTGTCCGCGCCGGCCGCGAAACAGCGATTCATAATCGCCAGACGCGACAGGTCGATTGTACCGCTGCAGTGGTCTAGGACGTTCAGGAAGAAACGGTCATTGACTGCGCCGGTCACCTCGCGGCCCAGCAAAAGCAACGTCCCGTCAGCGTCGACGCGGAGATGCGCGAGAAAGTCCTTGATGTAGCCGACGACGATCGCTGGGGCGTCATTGTCCAACGAACTCGCGTCCGCTGCCAAGGTCGGCATCGCGAAGACCGATGCGTCGCTACCCCGCTCGATGAAGCCGTGGCGAATCGCATCGGCGTAGAGAAGTTTCTCATGGAGCAACCGATTCAATCGCGGATTCTGCTCAGACTCCTTACCCGAGCTGGCGATCAGGATCAGGGGAGTGGCGGAGGTCGGCGCTGTCGCCAGCCGTCGCAAACCGTCGAGAATCGGCGACAGGGCGTCGGCGGTCAGGTTGGTCAGCCCGCCGATGCCGGTACCGTTTAGCTCCAGCAAATGGAACTGTTTCTCGGACTTGTGACTGGAGACCAACAGGTCGAGTGGGGCCACACTGAACAAATCCTGCTGCGATCCGCTTCGTAGCGGCGTGGCGCAGGAACAACGGATACGATCGAGCATTTGAGGATCTTGAGCTGAGCGAATAGTGGCTCGATCTTCTAGCTCGTGACCCAGCAGTGGCGAGGCAGCGATAACGGTGTGCATCGACAGCGAAAACGGATTTTCGTTCATAGCGATTGGCTCCTGTGCGAAATCGGCCAGATGATTCGGATTCCGATCAGAGACCTCTTTCAGCCGTCCGACAAACCGGTACGGACCGCAAGAAAATCTCGACGGATCAGGCCAACTACCGCTAGCGCGCTCGCCATGGCGCACGAAAAAAGCCCCTGAAGCTGCCAAATGTCGTCCAGAAACTCATTGGTTAGAGCCTTCTGGGCCGCATCCGACGCCGCAGGGACTGCCATAGTCACCTGATCATGCTGTCAATCGCTGACAAGAGCCGCCAATCGCTGACGACAATTTCACTCTACTCCGCAAGTTCTACCGGGTCAAGCTCGATCGCCTCAGCGTCTTCTGGTCGCAAACCAGACTTTTCGAAGTAGCGGTAGGCCGGGGCGTTTGACACAATCGACGGAATCAACTTGGCCGCTCTGAGGGGCCGTCGCCTTGGTCTCGCTGCGACCTCGAAAGCGATCCATAAGCTTTTGCACCGAACGAATCGAGGCGACCGCTTGCTGTTGATCGCCGCGGAACTCCAGACTGACGTATCCCCGATAGCCCGCGTCGACGACCAACGAGATCATTCGCTTCAAGTAATTCGCCTCGGCCGAGTCAGGTTTGACCGCGCCGCGGACAATCACACAGACGCCCTTGGCTCGCTGCATCAGCTCCTGCATTCGTTGCGGGGAGACTCGATTCGGATGGGTAACATCGAACACGGCGAGGGAAGCGCAGCGATTCGAGTCGGCTTTCTGGATCATTGTGCTCAGCTGCTCAGCCTGGGCACCCAAATCGCGGTCGCTGGCGACCAGCAGGTTGATGTTCCTCTTTTGTGCCGGCTCATCCAGACGCTGTAATGAATCGATCGCCCAGGCCAGCTGTTGGTCCGCCTCGCCGGCTCCGCTGACTCGCAGCGCGATCCCCCGACATCCGAGTTCTGCGGCGGCGTCGATCCAGCGCCGGTGCCGATCGACCGCTTTTTCGCGAATCGCCTTATCGGTAGCCGCCAGGTGACCTTCCTCATCGACCATGACCAGCACCTGTCGCACACCCTGGTCGGCAGCCCTACGGTTCAATTTGCCGAGATAATCTTCGTCGGAGACGTGGTCTCGGAAGCTGACACTGCAGTAATCGATCGCATCGATGCCGAAATCGCGACGAGCCGTCTCGGCAAAGCTGAGGTGATTTAAGTCACCATTTTGAATCAGCGATCTCATCGACCGTTGGCTCAGTGAGAGGCGAAAATCTCGCCGCTCTTGCTGTCCGGCAGACAGTCGTGAAGCCATAGACCCTGCGGCAAAGAGACCGCCGGAGAAAAGCCAAAAATCGCGTCTGCGAATCATCATTGCGTGGTTGCCTAAAGACGAGTTCAATCCGGATCCTGCAAGACAGCTTCGGCTGTCAGGATCGCTTGAGCAACCTCTACCAGTCGCATACTTTTCGTGGTCGCCATCTTTTGGAGACGCCGAAACGCCTCCTGTTCTTCCAACCGAGATCGCTTCATTAAGATCCCCTTGGCCCGTTCGATCAACTTACGGTCCTCCAACGCTTGTTTCAGATCGGTTGCTTCTTTTCGTAACGTCTGAAATTGGTCGAAGCGATCCATTGCGATCGCGATCGCAGGTGCTAAATCGGTGTCGGTAATCGGCTTAACCAAGTAGGCCAGCACGTGTGACTGTTTGGCGCGTTCGATGAAATCTGACGTGTGATGTGCGGAAACCAGTATCACCGGGATCGGCCGCTCGCTCCCGATCCGTTCAATCGCCTGTAATCCATCCATCCCCGGCATGGCGATATCGGTGATCACCAACTCGGGGTGGAGAAGCCGACACTGTTCGACCAATTCGTCGCCGTTGGCGACTGCCGCAACGACTTGATGACCAGCCCGTTCCAGTGCCTTTCGAAAAAACTCACGCATCCGGGGTTCGTCGTCGGCGACAGCGATCTTCAGCGACCTAGGCATCTGTTCAGGTGTCTCCGCGAGGCAAGAGGATTTCGAAATGGGCCCCTGGACGCCCTTCGTCGTGTTGGTTCGGTGGGTCCAGTGGGCGGATCGTCCCGCCATGCGCCTCAACGATTCGCTTGACGATCACCATCCCCAGTCCGGTACCTTGAGTTTTGGTTGTAAAAAACGGCTCGAATAGTCGTCCGATCACTGCCGGTGGCAAGCCGGGGCCGTTGTCGGAGAGAGTCAGTTGGACTGCTGGATTACCCTTGACAGACCCCGACTGCCAACGGACTGTTACGCGCAGTGGAGGGGGGGTTGCCGCCAGAGAGTTTTCCAGCAGATTTCGAAACACCTGTTCGATAGTAAACGGGTCCACCCAACAAGCCAAGTCGCTGCAGTCTCCTTGCTGAATCAATTCCGCCTCGGCTGCCCCGACTTGACTGTCGAGCGATTTCCAGGCTTTTTCCAATTCATCGGCTAACCAAACGTTTCGCCTTTGCAATTTGATCGGTGAGACATAGCCCCGCAGATTCTCGAACAGGCGATGCAAGCGGTTATGGGCCTGCAGCACGTCCGATATCATTTCCAACGCCTCCGGTTTGTCTTCCAGTTCCCATTGCAGCATTTTGGCACACGCGCCGATCTGTTGCAGCGCATTGCGACTTTCGTGGGCAACGCCGGCGACCATCTCGCCGACCGCGGCCAACCGCTCGGCACGCAACAGACGATCCTCCGACGCTTTTCGCTCGGAAACGTCCCAATAGACTGTCTGGACTCCGGTGACCGCACCGGAGGCATCCGTCACCGGGGCTTTGAGCGATTCGAGGTAAACGGTTTGGCCGTTCGCCGACTCGTACTGCAGGATCCGGGTTAACACTTGGCGATCTCGTAACACCTGTTCATCGTCTCGCCGGCCACGTAGCAAGGCTTGCGGCGTCGAGAAGGCAGGTGCTTTCGAGCCGATCGCTTCGGATCGGGGCCGTCCGGTCAGCTCGCTGTAAAGCCGATTGACGTAGCTCACCCGGCCTCGCAGGTCCCGACGAACGACAGCCATCGGTAGGCTCTCTACCAAGGACTGGTAGAGCGCTTCGGAGTCGGCAAGTTTACGGGCGCGTTGCTCCGCCACAGCCGTCCGCTCGGCGACCCGCACTTCGAGCGTTTCGTTCAACCGGCGCAGCTCCCCTACGTTTTGTTTCACTTCACGGACCATCGGTCGAAATACGAACAGTCCGGTGAAACCGAGTACCACCCAGGTACTGCCAAGCGTCCAGCGGGCCATCTGACGCAATCGAACCGCTCGCTGCTGGCTGGCCAACTGGTAGAGTGCGACGACCTCGTTTAGACCGTCGATAATCTGACGACCACGGCCGACGTCTCGGATGTAGCGATAAAGCGGGTTGACCAACGTCAATTCCGCGTCCTCGTCACGGGCCAATTGACGCAGGTGGGTAAGGTAGTTCCGCACCTCCGTGTCGAGTAGCCAAGGAGCATTTTCGTAAATGTTCTGGACCTCAGGCAACGGTTTGCCAGCATCCAAAGGATCGAACTTGACGAGACGGAAATGGGCCTTCTCGAGTTCCTCGGCCGTATCCAGCAATTCCTCCTGGAGGCCACCACGTTTCTCGGCGTCGTCTTCCGTCACCAGGTCGTGAGCTAACAAGCCGCTCGACTGCAGCAGCGTTCGCTGGTGTCCACTGAGGGAGAGCAGTTCGAGACTGACCTCGTTCGCGTGGATCTCACCCCGCAGCAACAAGTAATTGGCCAATGCCAAACCGCCGACGATTACCAAAGCGAGCAAGCACCGGAGTGTTAGCTGCCTACTCATGGCGAGTGTCGATTCTAGCATACACGCGTCTCGTTCTCAGCCGCAGCGATCGTCGAGACTCGCAAGTGCCGCTGCTTGACAACGATCACCGACCTCACTCTCAACCGGAGTGGCCCGAACCACACACGGCTCATGAATCCGTGAACCGTTTAGCCCTATCCGGAGTGATCGCTGAAATTAGCCGCCGAAATCGTCAAAGGCGATGTTTTCGGGTTCGACGCCGAGGTCGTCGAGCATCTTGAATACCGCCGCGTTCATCATCGGTGGCCCACAGATGTAGTACTCGATATCCTCGGGAGCCGCGTGGGTCTTGAGATAATTCTCGTACAGCACCTGGTGAATGAAGCCGACGTAGCCTGTCCAATTGTCCTCGGGGGCTGGTTCGCTGAGCGCGATATTGAACTGGAAGTTCGGGAAGTCCTTCTCGATCTGACGAAACTCGTCAATGTAGAACAATTCACGCAGACTGCGACCGCCATACCAGTAACTAACCTTGCGATCGGTCTTACCCCGCTTGAATAGCTCAAAGATGTGGCTGCGCAGCGGGGCCATACCCGCACCACCACCGATGTAGACCATTTCGGCCTTGGAGTCCTTGATGAAGAACTCGCCATAGGGGCCACTGATCGTACACTTATCACCCGGCTTGAGGCCGAAAATGTAGCTGCTCATCTTTCCCGGAGGCGTGTCTTCGGGAGCCCGTGGCGGCGGTGAGGCAACCCGGACGTTGAGCATGATAATGCCCTTTTCGCCGGGATAGTTGGCCATCGAATAGGCCCGTACGACCGGTTCGTCGACCTTCGACACGTAACGCCAAATGTTGAACTTATCCCAGTCCGGATGATATTTCTCCGCAATGTCGAAGTCCTTGTAGGCCACGGTATGCGGCGGACATTCGATCTGGATATAGCCACCGGCCTTGAAATCGACTTCTTCGCCTTCGGGAAGTTCGAGAATCAATTCCTTGATAAACGTCGCAACGTTATCGTTGCTCTTGACGATACATTCCCATTTCTTCGTCTCGAAGGCCTCTGGGGGGACTTCGACCTTCATGTCCTGCTTGACGGCCACCTGGCAGCTCAGTCGCTCGCCCTCGGCGGCCTCCCGCCGGTTGATGTGGTCCTTTTCGGTCGGCAGGATATCGCCGCCGCCTTCGCTGATCTTCACGCGGCACTGCGCACAGGTGCCCCCACCGCCACAAGCGCTCGACACGAAGATACCGGCGTCGGCGAGGGCGCTAAGCAACTTCCCGCCGGCCGGGATCTTAATTTCTTTTTGGTTGTTGATCAGGATCTTGACCGGACCACTTGCCACCAGTTGGCTTTTGGCGACCAAAATCATTCCGACCAAAGCGATCACCACGACGGTGAACATCAAAACGCCGAGCACGATTGTCATGGATCAAATACCGTAATACATAAAAACTTTGGATCGTAAACTCGTCACAGGATCCTAGATACCGCCAAACGACATGAACGCTAACGCCATCAGACCGACAGTGATGAAGGTGATGCCGAGACCACGCAGCGGAGGCGGCACGTCGCTGTACTTCATCTTTTCACGAATTCCTGCCAGCGCGGCGATGGCCAATGCCCATCCGATACCGCAGCCGAAGCCGAAGACGGTCGATTCGAGCAAGTCGTATTCGCGCTGCTCCATGAACAACGAGGCGCCGAGGATCGCGCAGTTGACCGTGATCAACGGCAGGAAGATCCCGAGGGCGTTATAGAGCGGCGGGAAGAACCGATCGAGCGTCATTTCCAGAATCTGCACCATCGCCGCGATCACGCCGATGTAGCTGATAAAGCTGAGGAACGACAAATCGACTTCGGCATAGCCACTGCCCAACCAGGGCACCCAGGTCAGGGCACCCTTCTTCAGCAGCAACGAATAAATCAGATTATTCGCCGGCACCGTGATCGTCAGGATCACCACGACGGCAACGCCGAGGCCCAGAGCGGTTTTGACGTTCTTGCTGATCGCCAAAAAGGTACACATGCCGAGAAAAAACGCGAGCGCGAGATTCTCAACGAAAATCGCTTTAAAGAAGATACTGAGGTAATGTTCGGGACCTTGGAAAACCATGACTTACGCCTCCTCGATTTGTTCGGGCTTGTAGGCGCGGATGGCCCAGATCAAGAAACCGATTAAGAAAAATGCACTCGGCGGCAACAGCATCATGTTGTTCGGGTTGTACCAACCGCCATTGCGGTCGAGTTCCATCAACGTGTAGCCGAACAGGCTGCCGCTACCGAAAAGTTCGCGAAAGAACGCGACGAACAGAAGCACGAAGGAGTAACCGACTCCGTTACCGAGCCCGTCGAGAAAACTCATGAAGACACCGTTCTTCATGGCGAACCCCTCGGCCCGCCCCATGACGATGCAGTTCGTGATGATCAACCCGACGAAGACCGACAATTGCTTGCTGATGTCATAGACGAACGCCTTCAGCACCTGGTCGACGACGATCACCAGCGACGCGATCACCACCATCTGGACGATGATTCGGATACTGCCAGGGATGTATTGTCGGATCGCCGACACGGCGACGTTACTGCAGGCGATGACCGCGATCACCGCCAGTGACATCACCAGCGACACCTGGAGGCTGGTCGTCACAGCCAAGGCGCTACAGATGCCAAGGATCTGCAGCGCGATCGGATTGTTATCGAGGATCGGTCCGAACAGGACCTTGCTGGCTTTACTGTTTAACATCGGACTCTCCTTGCGAACCGTTGAGTTCGCTCTCAAGCCTATTCAAGTAGTTCTGATACCCGTCGGGGCCGGTCCAATAGCGGACCAGATCGGTAACGCCATTACCGGTGATCGTGGCACCCGAGAGTCCATCGACCTTGTGTTCGCTATCGCTGGGGGCGGGTCCGCGAGCGACGGCCAGCGCCGGATCGCCTGACTCGTCGAACATCTTCAAGCCGACCCATTGCGCCTTCCAGCGTGGGTTATCGACTTCGCCACCAAGCCCGGGCGTTTCGGCATGTTCGTAAAAGGTCAGACCCTGAACGGTTTCGAGGTCGCGTTTGACGGCCAAATAGCCGTACAGCGTCGACCAGAGTCCTTGGCCATAGACCGGTAGAACGACCTGAGTGATCTCTTCGGTCTTGGGGTTACGCACGAGAAAAACCCGAGCGACCTTCTCACGCCGATTACGACCGATGCTGTAGTTCGGATCGTCGGTCCTGACGCTCAAATTCGGTTTTTTCGCCGCGTCCTTGGGATCGTACGAAGCGGGATCGAGTTCGGTGTTGTACTCACCGGTTTCGAGGTCGACCAAACGTTCCTCGACGCGAGTGTACAGCTCGGCGATCTGGTCGACCGTCAGCTGGGAAGCCGGCAGGCCAAACTCGCCCAGGGCTAAACCGGTCGCGTCGAGAATATTCTTTTGGCGATCGAGTAATTGGTTCTTTTCCTGAAGCGGCCGCAATGCCACCGCCGCGGCGCTGACGGCCAGCGAGCAGACGACGCAGAGGACCGTCGAAACGAGGAAAGTGTTAGCGAGTGAATCACGTTGTTGCATAGCGAGCGGCCCTCCGTTTGACATTGGCTTCGACCACGAAGTAGTCGATCAGCGGGGCGAAAACATTTCCGAACAGGATGGCCAGCATGATCCCCTCGGGGAACGCCGGATTGACGACCCGGATCAGAACCGTCATGAAGCCGATCAATCCGCCGTAGATCCATTTACCGGTGTCGGTCATCGAAGCGCTGACCGGGTCAGTCGCCATGAAAACCAAGCCGAACGCGAGGCCACCGACGCTGAGGTGCCAGTAGAACGGGACCGCGAACATCGGATTGGAACCGAAGTCGAGAGCGTTCATCAGCAGAGTGGTGACGACCGTACCGCCGACGACCGCTGCCATGATCTTCCACGAACCGATTCCGGCGGCGATCAGGATGGCTGCTCCGACGATACACAACAGCGTACTGGTCTCACCGATCGAACCTTGGATCGTGCCCAAGAAGGCGCTTCCGAGCGAAATCGAACCTTCACCCCAGGGGTATTGAATCGCGGAAAGCGAGGCGACCGCGTTACCCTCGGCGACGGCCATCTGGCCGAGCGCGGTAGCACCACTGAAACCGTCGACCGCGGTCCAAATCTGGTCGCCTGAGATCTGTCCGGCGTGAGCGAAGTAGAGGAACGCGCGGGCGGTCAGGGCAACGTTAAGAAAGTTTCGTCCGGTACCGCCGAAAACTTCCTTGGCGACGATCACGCCGAAGGCGATCCCCACCGCCACCTGCCATAGCGGGATGCTGGCAGGCAGAGTCAGCGGAAACAGCAGCCCCGTGACTAGGAAACCCTCATTGATCTCGTGGCCGCGAAGCACACTGAAGACCAGTTCGATATGCCCACCGACAAACATGCAGACGATGTAAATCGGTAGGAAGTGGATCGCCCCGTAGGCGAAGTTATCGATGAAGCTGGTCGGGTCGTGACCGAGCCCGATCGCCGTCTGGACCGTATGGTGCCAATCGAACTCATAGGGCGCACCAGCCTGTTCCATCTTTTCGATGGCTTGGTTGGCTTGGTAGCCGGCATTCCACATCCCGAACAGGGTGACGGGAATCAACGACAGAACCACCATGCTCATCATCCGCTTCAGGTCGATCCCGTCGCGAACGTGAGTCACTTTTTTGGTGGTTTCTCCCGGCGTGTACAAGAACGTGTCGAGCGCCTCGTACATCGGATAGGCCTTCTCGAGTACGCCACCCTTCGCGAAGTAAGGATGGACTCGATCGAGGATATTTCGCAGTGCTTGCATTTCGGCTATCAACCTTCCCGTTGAATCGTGGTCAGATTGTCTCGCAACAGCGAGCCATATTCATATTTCCCGGGGCAGACGAACGTACACAACGCGACGTCCTCCTCTTCCAATTCCAACGCCCCGAGCCGCTGTGCGTCTTCGGTATCTCGCACGATCAACGCCCGCATCAACTGGGTCGGCAAGATGTCAAGCGGCATCACCTTTTCGTAAGTGCCCAGCGGCACCATCGCCCGCTCACTGCCACCGGTGCTGGTGGTGAAGGCAAACTTTTGGCCTTTCGACATCGCCGAAGCGAAGACATTGGTGATCGAAAACTTGTCGAAGCCAGGCTTTTGCCAGCCGAGAAACTCGCGCTGGTTCCCTTCCTGTAGCACCGAAATCTGGTTGTGGTAGCGACCGAGGAAAGCGACCGGACCGGCGGCGGTACGACCACACAAAACCGATCCGCTGATCACGCGGACATCGAAACCGTCGGTGATTTCACCGGCGATCAAATCGGTTAGGTCAGCCCCAACCCGGGTGGCGATCAACCGCGGCCGCTCAACGACCGGGCCGGCGAGCGAAACGACTCGGCGGATGTCGAGCGTTCCGTTAATGAAAAAGTGCCCGATGGCGACGACGTCTTGGTAACCGATGTACCAAACCGTCTTGTCGGGGCCGACCGGGTCCAAGAAATGGATGTGGGTACCGACCAAGCCGGCCGGATGAGGACCGTCAAAGACCTCCGTCTGCACGTCGGCTCCACCGACGGAGATCGAGCTGCGCGGGCCTTTGCAAAGGAACACGCGGCCGGCGGTCAGCCGAGTCAGTGCGGTCAGACCGACAGCGAACTCTTTTTCGCGTCCGGCCAGCACCACCGCCGGATCAGCCGCCAACGGATTGGTGTCGATCGCGGTGACAAAGATCGAAGAGGGTTCCGACCCGAGCGCGGGAACGCGACCGTAGGGGCGGGTCCTGAGCGACGTCCAGAGACCGCTGAGCACCAATTGGCCGATCAGGGTGTCTCGGTCGAGCGAATCGACCGGTTGGTCACCGACACCAGGGAACTCTGACGCCTCGTCCCCCTCGACCGCGATCACGATCGACTCGAACTTTCGCTTCGCTCCGCGATTGATCGCCTGGATCGTACCGGCGGCCGGAGCCGTGAAGACGACGCCGGGATTCTTTTTATCCTCCATCAGCGGTTGACCGAGTCGGACACGATTGCCTTCAGCGACCAGCATCGTCGGTTTCATGCCGATGTAATCGTCGCCCACCAGGGCGACTCGGCTAACCGCAGCCCCCTCATCGATCCGCTGTTCGGGCTCACCCGTGATGGGCAAGTCAAGCCCGCGTTTGATTACCGTCATCGGTGAACGCATTCGCCTTAAAACGAGTTGAATCGGACTCGCCGGACCTCAATCGCCCGTCGACGCCATCTCAAATCAAAATCGAAATCAAAAACTCTGCAAAAAACTCTTTCAGCACTCTGTGGATTACCATCCGGCAAATCCGCACCCAGCCAAATCGGCATCCGGGAAAGCTGAAATCGCGATATCACGCCCCGCTATCGCCGCAGCCGGCTTGAGCCGATCGGGCCTCCTGTCGACCGAGTTTGTGATTTTTTTCACAAAGTCATCGGGCGAAAAAGGCCGACTTGGCGGAGTCGGGTGGCGATGGCGGCTCGGTCGCGAGCCTCCTACAGTCGTATGATGGCATGAAGCATAGCGGTTGACAACGGCAAAGCGAATCGTTGTCGTGACAATCGTGACCCGGCTCGCCGTTGAGCGTCGCTATGAGGCGTTAGGGTGCCGTTAAGGTTGCCTCTGACGCCTGTAGTCTTGGTGGCTGTGAACGCCGGCCCGTTGCCGTTGACCAACCTGGCTCGCTCAGATCATCTTGACGCAAAGTCAATGCCATTTCAGCAGGTTTAATCGGCTGATTGGTCGAAATCTTCTGCCGACCCGAGTCCGCCGAGCTGTCGCGGCTTCTGTGTCGATCCCAACCCGTTTGAAGTGAACCCTCCCTTGCGCCGCGAAGACATCCGAAACGTCGTCATCATTGCCCACGTTGACCATGGCAAGACGACCTTGGTCGACACGTTGTTACGGCAGAGTGGTCAGTACCGCGATACCGAGTTGCGGGGCGAGCGAATTCTCGACAGCAACGATCTGGAGCGGGAACGTGGGATCACGATTTTGTCGAAGAACATCGCGATTCACTATCGCGGTGTGAAGATCAACTTGATCGATACGCCCGGTCACGCCGACTTCGGTGGCGAGGTGGAGCGGGTAGTCAGTATGGCTGATGGTGCCTTGGTTTTGGTCGATGCGGCAGAGGGGCCGATGCCGCAGACCCGGTTCGTTCTCGAGAAGGCTCTTCAGGCGGGTGCCAAGCCGATCGTGGTGGTGAACAAGGTCGACCGACCCGATGGGCGTCCGCATGAAGCCTTGGACGAAGCGTTGGAATTGCTTGCCGAACTCGGTGGCGAGCACCTGTTGGATGACGTTTCCTTTGTCTACACCTCGGCCAAGGACGGGTATGCGACGACCGATTTGGACCGGGAAAGCGACAACATGTTCCCCTTGTTGGACTTGTTGGTCGACCGGTTACCGGGTCCCGAGGTCGAGGCTGACGCGCCGCTGCAGATGCTGGTGACAACGCTCGACTGGTCCGAGTATGTCGGCCGAATCGCGGTCGGTCGGATCCGTGCCGGTTCGTTGAAAGCGGGACAATTGGTCGACCTGCATGGCCATAACGGCTCGCGAAAGGTCAAAATCGCCGGGTTGTTCGTCTTCGATAAGCTCGGTCGCTTGGCGGTTGACGAGGTTCACGCGGGCGATTTGGTGGCGATCGAAGGTCTGGACGATGTTGAAATCGGTGACACGATCACCGTCGTTGAGTCGGGTCAGGCGATGGCGCGATTGGCGGTCGATGAGCCGACCTTGGAGATGGTGTTCAGTGTCAATACGTCGCCGTTGGTCGGCAAGGAAGGGAAGTACGTCACCACGCGGCAATTGAAAGGCCGGTTGGAGAAGGAACTCGAACGGAATGTCGCGTTGCGTGTCGAGCCGGTGGAAGGTACCGAGGCCTACGCGGTTCGCGGACGCGGCGTGTTGCACTTGGCGATTTTGATCGAAACGATGCGACGCGAAGGTTTCGAATTGAGCGTCGGCAAGCCGCGGGTCGTCTTCAAAGAGATCGACGGCAAGATGCACGAGCCGTTCGAGATGTTGGCGGTCGAAGTTCCGGCCGACAACATGGGGCCGGTGATGGAATTGGTCGGCAATCGCCGTGGACAATTGGAAGAAATGAATCAACGTGGCGATTACAGTCTGCTGCGGTTCTTGATTCCGGCCCGCGGCCTGATCGGGCTGCGAACACGCCTGCTGAACGCCACCCGCGGGACCGCGATCATCAACCACCGGTTCGACAGCTACCGGGCGATCGAAGGCGACGTTCCCCGCCGTGCCAACGGGGTCCTCGTTTCGATGGTTTCGGGCAAGGCGATGCCTTTCGCGTTATTCGCGTTGCAGGACCGGTCCGACCTGTTCGTCGCCCCCGGCGAGACGATTTACGAGGGAATGATCGTCGGCGAGAACGCTCGCGATAACGACTTGGTGGTCAACCCCTGCCGAGAAAAGAAACTGACGAACATGCGGGCGTCAGGCAGCGACGAAAACGTGATCCTCAAGCCGCCGCGTTCCTTGTCGCTCGAGGCGGCGTTGGAATACATCGAAGACGACGAATTGGTCGAGATCACGCCGCAGAGCATTCGGCTTCGCAAGGCGTTGTTGGGCGAAGCCGATCGGCGACGTCAGTCGCGGGCCGGCGGTTGATCGGCTATGGTATCGCTCCGTCGATTCCAAGCCGTCTTGCCAAAGGATATTCGTGATGCCGACTCCGCAACTTCAAGCGGCTCACCGCGCTCTCAGTGGCAGTCGTTGTCTGGTCACCGGCGGTGCCGGTTTCATCGGCTCGCACTTGGTCGATGCCCTGATCGAGGCGGGTGCCAACGTCCGGGTGATCGATAATTTGAGCACCGGGTCGCGAGCGAATCTGGATCATCGTGTCGCAGATGCCTCGCTGGAAATGGTCATTGGGGACTGCGCGGATGGCGGGTTTGTCGCAGATCAGTTGGCAGGGATCGACTTTGTCTTTCACCAAGCGGCGATGGCCAGTGTCCCCCGGAGTATCCGCGAGCCCGGTTTGTGTCACGCTTGGTGTGCCACCTCCACGGTCAACCTGCTCAGTGCCGCTCAGCAGGCCGGAGTGAAGCGGGTGATGCTCGCGTCGACCAGCGCCGCCTACGGTAACTCTCCGTTCGTCTCCAAGCGAGAATCCGATCCGGTCGACCCGCTATCGCCGTATGCCGCCGCCAAGCTTTCGGCCGAGCAGTATTGCCACGCCTTCACCACCGGTTTGGGGCTCGAAACGGTGGTGCTGCGATACTTCAACGTCTTCGGACCGCGGCAGGACCCCGAAAGTGAGTACAGCGCGGTGATCCCGCGATTCGTCTCGATGATCCTCAGTGGCCAATCGCCGATCATTTACGGCGACGGACAGCAGTCCCGCGACTTCGTCTACGTCAAAGACGTCGCCGCTGCCAATCTGCTTGCCGCGACCACCAGCGATGTCGCCGGCACGGTGTTCAATGTCGGTCGCGGGTCGAGTACCACGCTGTTGGAATTGCTCGACACGTTGTCAGACCTCCTGGGACGTCCGATCACCCCCGAACATCAGCCGCCACGGATCGGTGACATCCGAGAATCGTTGGCCGATATCACCCAAGCGAGGACCCGACTCGGCTTCGATCCGCAGGTTTCGATCGAAGCCGGACTCCGTGAGAGCATCGCGTATTACGAACGAATGGTAGCCCGTTCGGCCGGCTGAAACGCTGTCGACCGTTAGCGTCGAGCCGTCGGTTCGTTCGTGTGGCGTGGAAACCGATGAACCGAACAAGAAAAACTGGTTGACAGGTCGTAGTGTTCCGATATATTTAAGTATCGAGTCGCCGGAGAAATATTGATGAACAAGCCTTTGCTGAAAATGACAGACCTGGAAGCGCTCAGCCAAGCGGCCGAGTGTTTGCGGATTCTGGCTCATCCGCACCGTTTGCGGATGGTACAGATGTTGCTGCAAGGCGATTTCACCGTCGGTGAATTGGCAGAGGCTTGTGAAATCCCCAGTGCGATGGCGTCGGAGCACCTGCGGCTGATGCATCGTTGCCGATTCCTCGATAGCGAGAAGGTCGGGCGAAAGGTTTATTACCGGGTGGCAGAGCCTCACCTCGGCCAGATCATGACCTGCATCGAGTCGCGTTTCGGCGACGGATCGGCGAGTCGAACCGGCTGATAGCGGCCGCGATTCCGGCGGCTCGATCGCGGGCCAGAGTCAGCAAGGCTGGTTGAACCGTGCGACGATTCAGCCCGCCGACTGTGGGTCGGCTCGATAGATCGCCATGTCACGATATTACGATGTTTCAGAAGTAAAGTTTTCGGTCCTTTTGGAGAAAAGCGATGAGTCAGCAAACGATTTCGGTTCAACAGTTAAACGAGCGGGTCGAATCGGGCGAGAACGTCGAACTGATCGACGTCCGCACCCCGATCGAATTCCGCGAGGTCCATGTCCCCTTTGCCAAGAACATTCCGCTCGATCAGCTCGACGCAGCCAAGCTGATTTCGGGTCGAAACGGCGACGATAAGCCGCTGTATGTGATCTGTCGCTCGGGCAGTCGTGGTCAGCAGGCCCGCGATCGGATCGCCGCGGCCGGCTATTCCGCCGTGATCAATGTTGACGGGGGGACCCAGGCTTGGGACTCCGACGGGCTGCCGGTCGTCCGTGGCAAGAAAGCGATTTCGCTGGAGCGACAGGTCCGCATCGCGGCCGGTTCGTTGGTCCTGGTCGGTTCGGTCTTGAGCCTGCTTTATCCCTATTTCATCGGCTTAGCCGCCTTTGTCGGTGCCGGGCTCGTTTTCGCCGGCGTGACCGACACCTGCGGCATGGGGATGATGCTGGCCAAAATGCCTTGGAATCGCGTGTCGGAATCGGAATCGTCGGGTAGCGGCGAGACATGTGACACTTCGTCGAAATCTTGCTGCGGCTAAGCCGGTGCCGACGACGACCGGGGGCAATCCCCGGCGGCGACGGTCGCGTTGTTTATCATTGTTCAGAACCTCGTTTCGACTCCTACCTCCAGCCACAGGCCCCGCCGATGTATCGCCCGCTTCTGTACTTTTTCTCTGTTGTTCTCATGCTGGTTGTGCCAGCCTTGGTGATCGCCCAGGAGGCGAGCGTCAAACCGGGAATCAATGATTCGTTCCAGGATCCCGATGCCGGTGAGTACACCGAACGGTTCGAAGTCGAAAGTCGTGAGGTCTTCGCTTTACGGAAGGAGATTTTGGCGGCGTCTGGCATCCAGCCCGGCCAAACGGTGGCCGACATCGGTGCCGGCACTGGGCTGTTCACGCGGCTGTTCTCTGAGGCGGTCGGTGCGGAGGGGCGTGTGATCGCGGTCGACATCAGTGCCAACTTCTTGGAGCACATCCGTTCCACGGCTCGGGACCTTGGGCTGACCAACATCGATACCGTTTTGTGCGACCAGGAGTCGACCGGTTTGCCACCACGGTCGGTCGACGTGGCCTTCATCTGCGACACGTACCATCATTTCGAATTCCCGCAAAAAACGATGGCTTCGCTGCACCGCGCACTCAAACCGGAGGGGCGGGTCGTGATGATCGACTTTCACCGCCAGGAGGGCATTAGCAGTGAATGGACGCTCAACCACGTGCGTGCAGGCCAGGAGGTGTTCGAAGCGGAGATTCTCGAAGCCGGGTTTCGCAAGGTAGACGAGATCGAAGGGCTTCTGACCGAGAATTACTTTGTCGTGTTCGAAAAGGTCGCGAAACATGCGTTGGTCACGCCGTTGATCGACGGGTCGGGTGGTGTGGTTCATCGCCCTGCAGCGGTAGATGGACCGCTTGTCGGTGCCAAGGCTGTCTTTGACGTCACCGCCGATTCACCCACGGAAGGGATCAACAAGGGGCTGGACCGTGCTGCGCGACTGTTGAATCTGTACGGAGCCGCGGGGCATCAGGCCGGCGATTTGAAACTGACGTTGGTGATGCATGGCGACGCGACCAAAACGGTACTGAGCGACGAATCGTATCGCCAGCGTTTCGGTGCCGAAGCGAACCCGAACCTGCCGCTGTTGAGGCGTTTACAAGCCGTCGGCGTGGAGGTTTTGGTCTGCGGCCAAGCGCTCAATTACAAGGGCTTCGACGATTCGGAGGTTACCGAGGAGGTCCCCATTGCGGCTTCGGCGATGACGGTCATCATCAACCGTCAGGCGACCGGCCACGCCTACTTGCCGATGCCATAGGGCGCGGGTGGGATCGGTTCGGCACCTGTCCGGTGGCTGGCGGAAAACCAGAAAAGTCCTGGTCGGATCAAGAATTCGCAGAGTGTGGAACTGACCAGTCCCCCGACGACGACGGTCGCGACGGGGTAGAGGATTTCCTTACCGGGTTGCGTGCCGCCGATGATCAACGGCACCAGTCCGAGTCCGGTCGTCAGGGCGGACATCAGCACCGGAGCGAGTCGTTCGAGGCTACCACGGAGAATCGTTTCGCGGCTGAAACCGTGCTCGGGGATTAGGTTTTGGTAGGTCGCGATCAGCAGCAGGCCGTTGCGGGTGGCGATTCCTCCCAGCGATACGAAGCCGACCATTGCGGCGATCGACAGCGATTGATTGGTCAGCGACAGCGCGACGATCCCACCGACGAACGCAGCGGGGATCGCGCCCAGGACCTGCAGCACGACGCGGAATGACGGGAAGGTGGAGTAGAGGATCGCGAAGACGATCAGCAGCGAAGCGAGCGAGTACCAGAGGATTTGTCGTTGGGCCGATTGGCGGGCCTCGAATTGGCCGCCGTATGAGATGTAATATCCTTCTGGCAATTCGACTTCGTCGGCTACCGCCCGACGGATTTGCCGGACGACGCCGGTCAGGTCGCCACCGAGCGTATTGACGCGGATCACGATTCGCCGCCGGGCGTTTTCACGGTTGATCGTGTTGGGACCGCCACCACGTTCGATTTTGACGAGCGTTCCCAACGGCACTCGTGGGCCTTCGTCGAGTTCGATCGCCAGTCGGTGCAGGTGATCGAGATCGAGTCGGTATTCATCCTCCATCCGCACGATGATGTCGAAAAAGCGTTGGCCGTCGGTTAGTTGGGAGACGACTCGGCCGTGCATCGCGGTTTCGATCAGGTCGGTCAGTTCCCTGGCCGAGACGCCGTAGCGGGCCATGGCGGCATAGTCGAGTTCGAACCGCAACTGAGGAACGATCTGTTGTTGTTCGACGAACGGGTCGGCGATTCCCGGAAGCGTGGCGATCGCTTGGCGGACATCCTCCGCCTTGTGTCTCAGAACGTCGAGGTCATCGCCGTGGATCTTAATCGCGATCTGAGCGGCGACGCCGGAGAGCATGTGACTGATCAGGTGCGCGATCGGTTGTTCGATCTCGTACTCGACGCCGGGCAGGTCGTCGACGGCCGCGCTCAATAATCGGATCATCTCGGACCGCGAGATCGTGGCGTCGGGGTTGAGCGACATCACGTACTCGGCGACGTTCACCCCCATGATGTGCTCGTCCTGCTCGGCTCGTCCCAATTTGCAGGTGAAGTTCGCCAGCGGAGCGGTCGGAACGGCATCGCTGCGGAGCAATTCGTGAAACCGCGCATCGGCGATTCGGCTGATCTCGACCATCGTTTCGAGCGAGGTCCCGGGCGCCGAGTAGAGATTGACTTGGGTCGCCCCTTCGTCGAAGGCCGGCAAAAAATCGCGGTCCAGTCGGAGCGACAGCGGAACGGTCAGGAGCAGGGCGATGATCGAAGCGACGCCGATAACCGTCAAGCCGACCGGATGGAGGCTGAGACGGATCACCGGTTCGACAAGTTTCTTGAGAGCTCGCAGGAACCAGCTATCGCCCGCTGTGGCCAAGCGGCGAGCGGAGTTGGGCAAAACGATCAAGGCGAGTGCCGGGGTGACGGTCAACGCGACCAGCGTTGATGCGCAGATCGATACGAGGTAGGCGATCGCTAACGGCGAAAACAGGCGGCCCTCCATCCCGGAGAGTGTGAACAGCGGAAAGAAGACCACGACGACGATCAGGGTGCTGATCACGATCGCCCCGAGGACCTCCATGGTCGCCTGATAGACGATCCCGGTCACCGGTTGCTGGGGATCCTCGGCGAGTCGCTCGCGAAGCCGTCGGTAGCTGTTTTCCACCCCAACGATCGCGTCATCGACCAACATCCCGAGGCCGACAGCGAGTCCGCCCAAGGTCATCACGTTGATCCCCAAGCCGAACTGATAGAAGACCAACGCCGTGATCATCAGCGACAGCGGAATCGCGACCAGCGTGATCAGTGTGGTGCGCAGATTGAGCAGGAAAGCGAACAGCACAACGACGACCAGCAGCGAGCCGTCGCGGAGCGCGGCGACGACATTGGCGACGCCGTGATCGATGAACTCACGTTGTTCGTAGGTCGGTTCCAGCCGGACCCCGGGCGGCAACGAGGGCCGGATCTCTGCAAGTGTCGCGAGGATTTCATCGGTCAGTTGCCGTGTATCGGCATCGGGTTGTTTTTGAACCGTCAGGACCACCGCGGCGGTTCCGTTGACCGACGAGTCGCCCCGTTTGGCCTGAGGCGCTGCGACCACGCGAGCGACCTGTTCGAGCAGGATCGGCCGGCGGCTTGACGATCGGACGACGACTTGGCTGAGTGTCTCGGGATCGCTGATCAGGCCGAGTCCGCGGACCAGCAACTCTTGGGCGCCGTCGTTGACGAACCCGCCTGTGACGCTGAGGTTGGCATCGATCAACGCCTGTTCGACCTCAGCCAAGCTGACTTCGTACGTATGCATCTTGTGCAGATCGACCAACACTTGAAACTGCTTGCGGCCGCCGCCCATCGTGATCACCTGGGCGACCCCGCGGATCGCCCGTAATCGCTGGCCAACGACCCAATCGGCCTGTGTCCGCAGTTCCAAGGGATCGTCGTATTGGTCATCGCTCCACATCCCGATCAGCATGATCTGGCCGAGCAGCGACGCGATCGGTGCCAATTGCGGCTGCACCCGCTGGGGTAATCGATCGGTCGCGGTCGCCAAACGCTCCTGCACGATTTGGCGAGCCCGATAGATATCTTGTCCCCAATCGAACTCGACCTGGATGACCGACAACCCGATGTCTGAGGTACTACGGACGTCGAGTACATCGGTGGCGCCGTTGATCGCGTTTTCCAATGGGATCGTCACTCGCGTCTCGACCTCCTCGGGCGCCATCCCCGGTGCTTCGGAGATCACGATTACGCGGGGACGGGTCAAGTTGGGGAGCACATCGATCGGCAGCGTGGAAGCGACATACCCGCCGAGAATCAGTACCGAAATGGCGACGGCGACGACCAAAAACCGGAAGCGGAGTGAAACCTGGATCAACTGCGACAGCATGCGAGGCCAATCGGTGGTAAGAGCGTGCGATCGAGGCAGGGTAATTGAGCCAGGAAGAAACGGGTCGGCTACTGACCCGATCAATGGTCATGGTGGTGACCCGAATCACCACCTGACATTTGTAATTTCCATGCGAGGAAGAGCTGGTAGGCCCGGTTCATGGCCACGACATCACCGACCTGCAATTCCCCGTCCGCCGCGATTACGCACGAATGCCGGTCCTGGTAGATCACGTGAACACCGACCGGCTCGAGTTCGGTCATCACCGAATCGGCTAAATCGTCTGCCGACGTCGCCGAGTCCCACAGCGACGGGTCGGTGAAGTCGGCGGGATCCTCAAGTCGAAATACGAATGCCTCGGGGCCGGTGCGGACGACGGCGTCACGGGGCAGCACGATCTGATCGATCCACTCATCGACCGGGACGTGTAAGTGTGCCCGCTGCCCCGGTTTGAACCGCCACGACCGAAACAATCGCCCCGCCGCGTCGTGTTGTTCGGCGACCACTTCGTTTTCCAACGCCAAATAGAACGGGAAGGTCTGGGTTGTCGGATCGACGTGATTGTCGAGGTAAGTGACTCGCAGACCTTCGACACGGAGATGGCTGCCCCCCTGATCGAACTCAGCCGTGATCGTCCAATCGGTCTTGGCCAGGTCACGAACCGCCGGCACGTCGGATTCGAAGGCCTCGCCGCGGATGAACAATTCGTGGTGGTTGGCGATATGACAAAGTTCATCGCCCTTGCGGACCGAACGCCCGGGGAACACGTCCAATTGTTCGACGGTATAGATCGGGCCACTATCCGGCTCCGAGTCGCCGACCTCCAGGCGAACCTCGATCTCCGCGACCAGCTCCCGCTGATCGACGATCCGAGCGACCTGGGTTGCTGACAAACCGCGGAGCCGAAGTTCCTGCAACCGCGCTTCGCGTTCGGACAGCAGTTGTTTCAGTTGGTAATCCATCTCCAACTTCCGCCGGCCGACGATCGCTCCAGTCTCGGCTAGCGGGTCGAGCCGATCGAGTTCACGCTCGGTCACCGTGATCCGGGTCAAAATGTCGAGCAGCGAAAGCTGA
>SKZY01000327.1 GCA_007127095.1 Planctomycetaceae bacterium | reverse complement strand
TCGATTCGGCGGAAGCCCAATTGGCGGCCGCCTTGGGGTCGCTCGAAGAAGAGCAGACCGACCTCCGCGATATTCAAAAGCAAATCGAACTCTGCACGATGTATGCCCCGTCCGACGGTGTTGTGATTCACGCCAATACTTACAGCGGCCGTGGTGGCAGCGCCGAAACCGTGATCGAGCCGGGCACGCTAATCCGAGAACGGCAAACCATCATCCGACTGCCCGACCCACGGCGAATGCAGGTGCGAGCTAAGGTGAACGAGTCACGAATCACACTGATCGAACCCGGAATGCCGGCCAAGATTCGGATCGATGCGATCAGCAACATGGAATTGATCGGGCGGGTCGCCAAGGTCAATCGCTACGCCGAGCCCGGTAGCTGGTACAGCTCTTCGATTAAGGAGTACGCGACGATCATCGAGATCGTCGACCCACCCGAATCGATCCGAACCGGAATGACGGCAGAAGTACAAATCTTCGTCGCTCAACTTCCCGACGTTATCCAAGTCCCGATTCAGGCGATCTACGAACATGGCGGCAAGACGTATTCGCTGGTGAAGTCTGGCAAGAACGCATTCGAAACCCGAGAAGTGTCGCTCGGGGGCACGAACGATAAACGGGCGACGATCGAGCAAGGGGTCAGCGAGAACGAGACCGTGGTCTTGAACCTACGACAAAACCTCACCTTGATGGACCTACCCGAAATCGATGAGTCGAAGGACGAGATGTTGGCCACTTTGGTGTCGGACGGAATGAACTCTGCCGAAGCGAGCCGGGCCGAAGCGGCCAACGAGGAGTCGAAGCGGGCCGAGTCGTTGCAAGGCGTCGGCGAACAGGGCGACCAAAATCGGGTCGTCGGTGACGGGTCGGGCAACCCAGCTGCCGATACCGCTAGCCCGACGCCGCGAGAAGGAGCTTCCGACACCGATCACTCCAAGGATTCGAGCGACTCGGATGCGACGACAGCCGAACGTGGCTCGTATCGAGACCGAGTTTCCGCCGCAATCCAGGCTGCCCAGTCCAGTGAGTGACCCCGTGACCGAACCGTATAGCGCACCGGCGGTCGAAGCTGCGGCCCCGAGTGCCCCGCTCGTAACCGGCGCGCCCGCCGTATCGATCCGTGAACTGACCAAGTCGTATGTTCTCAAGAGCGAGACCGTACACGCACTGAGGGGAGTCTCATTCGACGTTCCCGAAGGTGACTACGTCGCGATCATGGGCCCCTCGGGGTCCGGTAAAAGCACCTTGTTGAACCTGCTCGGCTGCCTCGACAAGCCGACCAGTGGCAACTTCTATCTCGGCCAAGACGACGTGGCCTCAATGACGGATGACGAGTTAGCCGATATCCGCAGTCGCCGGATCGGCTTCGTCTTCCAATCCTACAACCTGATCCAACAGTACACGGTCGTCGAAAATATCCAGGTTCCGCTCTATTACCAAGGACGTCTGGGGGCCGCCGAGCACCAGCGGGCGACCGAATTGGCAGAATCCGTAGGGCTGGGCGATCGACTCGATCACCGCCCGATGCAGCTTTCCGGTGGCCAGCAACAACGGGTTGCGATCGCCCGCAGCCTGATGAATGACCCCTACTTTATCCTCGCCGATGAGGCGACGGGGAACCTCGATTCGGCGACGACCGAAGAGATCCTGACCCTGTTCGATTCGCTCAACGCCGAGGGGCGAACGATCATCATGGTAACCCACGAAGACGAAGTCGCCGCCCGTGCCAAGCGAATCATTCGTCTCGGTGACGGGTTGCTGTCGAGCGAACGTTTTAACAGTGAAGCGAGTCGCGAAGAGGCGCGGGTCCGCCAACAAGAACACGTACGCGTCCTCGCCCAACGAAAGTACTAATCCATGCTTTGGCTTCGCACCTGGCAGCTCGGGGTCAAGAGCTTGCTGCTTCACCCGCTCCGCAGCGGGCTGACGATGCTCGGTATCCTGATCGGCGTCTGGGCCGTGATCGTCTTGACGGCGATCAGCCAAGGGGCCAGCGACGTCGTCCAAAAGCAGATCGAGTCGCTCGGCGCCAATACGATCATTGTCCGTAGTATCAAACCACCGGCCGAAAAGATGTCGGGTCGGGCGGCGCTCTATGGACTCAAACGGGCTGACTTGGAGTTGATCGTAGCCAACGTCCCAACGATTCAAAGCGCTCTGCCGATCCGAGAAATCCGCCGCCAATTCACCTATCAGGACAACCAAATCGATGGTCGATTGGTCGGCTGTACCCCCGACTACGTTGACGCAAACCGATTGACGATTCGCGACGGCCGCTTTTTGGCTGACGCCGATAACGTGCGGGGTGACACCGTCTGCGTTTTGGCGGCCCATGTAGTCGAACGATTGTTCCCCTACGAAGAACCACTCGGTAAACGGATCTATATCCCGGAAAGTGGCGATTATTACCGTGTGGTCGGTGTTCTGGAACATCGCAACGCTTCGGCCGCGATCGGCGGATCACTCGATTCGCAAGACTTTTCCAGTGACGTCTATATCCCGATTTCGACGATGCGAAAACGGATCGGCGATACCGTCGTTACCCGCCGCAGCGGCCAATTCGAAATCG
>SKZY01000274.1 GCA_007127095.1 Planctomycetaceae bacterium | reverse complement strand
TTTTTTCTGCGGCGCGTGGGGGCTGGTGGTATACTCCGGACGGAACCAGCCGATCGTGACGGACGGAGAACAAGCCGTGAGTCAAACTAATCAGCCGGAAACGGCTCAACGCAGGTTGGAATTGGAACTGATCCGGGTGCGGGCCGAAGCAGCCGCTGTGCGACTGGAGGCGAGAGCCGCCGAGATCGAACTGCTGCTGCTGGGGTCGTTAACCGCGGACGGAACGCTGCCTACGGGAACCGCTGCTGTAGGCCCCGCCGCGGTTCACCGCGAAACCGCTGAGATAGAGCGTGGCGGTCTCGACGGTTCGCTGCCGCAGGCGTTTTCAAACTCAAGTCCGCCCGATCACTTCGGTCCGCCCGATCACTCGGTTTCGCCCGATCACTCGGTTTCGCCTGGGCGCTCGGCCGCGTCGATTGCAGATTTTGTTTCGGCAGACTGTCCGACGGACGTCGCCGAGGCGTTGTTGCGGGCAATCCGGCAGTTGCTCGATGGCCGACGTCTTGACTGCGAATTGCCTGCGACCAGTGGCGATCAGCCGCCCAGCGCTCCGCGAGGTGGTCCGCTGTTACCGGATCAACCGCGACAAAACCCACCGCGACCGGAACTGGAGGTACAGGAGCGGACGAGCGACCCGGAACTCGTCGATTTCTTGGCGCGTCAATCGACTCAATCGCCAACGGCTCGGGCGACGACAGATCAAGCGCCGGCCGCTGGTGAGCCAGCGGTTCAGATCGATTCGGTGGGCGAGAGCAAAACCCGGAGGGGGATGAAGGATCGACTACGACGAAAACGCCGGACAGCCGACGAACGATCGACCGAAAAGCCGGCCGCGTCGTCCGCTGCTGCGGCCCCGCTCGAGCCGTCTGGCGCTCCAGCCAAAGCACGAGCCAAGGGCGAATCGAAATCAAAGTCGGAGGCGATCGCGGTTGGAGCCGTCGCCGTCGAGCGACGCACCTCGGCGACGGGGGCAGCCTTGCCAGTCGCGGTCGAGACCGATGCGTCGAGTCCAACCGGGAACAGGCGACGGCCGGGGGTCTGGTTGGTCAGCACGCTGGTTCATGCCGGAGCGTTGCTGGCGTTGGGCTTGATGACGTTAGCCAATCCGTTACCACGCGATCAGCTGGCTTTTTCGGCATCGACGGCCGAGGCGAGCGACGATCCGATCGAGACCTTTACGATCGAGACGAGCGAGGCGATGGTCGAGGAGTCGTTACCGGAACCGAGCGAAGCGGTGTTGGATATCAACCCGCTGGGCGATTTACCGATCGCCGAGGTAGCGCTTGATCTGCCGGCCGCCGCACCGCCGCCATTGGCTGCATCGATCCGCGAGAGCTTTACGAGTTCGACGAAGCGGCTCTCCCCGGCGACGAGTTCGAAACAACCGAACCGTGTTCAATTCGCTGGTGTCGACGGCGGTGGCAATCACTTTGTTTATTTGGTCGACAGTTCCAAGAGCATGAAGAACTTTGACGAGGCGCGGCTCGAGTTGCTGCGGTCGGTCGATTCGCTTCAGCCCGACCACCGATTCTACGTCGTGTTTTACGATCAGACGCCGGAGCCGATGCGATTGACCGACCCGAACCGAGATGAGCCACGGAGCGTCTTAGCGACTCGAGAGCACAAGCTGGCGCTGCGTCGCTGGGCGATGACGATCCAGCAGCAACGCGGCAAGTCGCCGACTGACGTTTTGCCGATGGTTTTTGCGCTTCGTCCCGATGTGATCTTCCTGCTGTCCGATGGTCAGTTCAGCGCCCGTACTGAGGACGTGATCCGCGAGCACAACCGGGTTGAGAATCTGTTCGGCGACAGCCGGCCGCGTTCGATCATCCACACGATCCGTTACCCGGGCACGTCGAAAGCCGAGGCACGTCAGGCGGAGGTTCAGATGCGGCGGATCGCGGCCGAAAACGGCGGCCAATACCGCAACGTCGACATCCCGTAACGATCGGCGGAATCAGGTCAACGGACTTTACCGATCACGATGCAAGCGTTGTGGCCGCCAAAACCGAAACTGTTGCTGAGCGCGACATCGACCTGACGCGACTGGGGCACTTGGGGCGTGTAGTTCAGGTCGCATCCCGGGTCAGGTTTTTCGAGATTGATTGTCGGCGGGATCACACCTTCGACGACGGCTTGGGCGGCGATCACGACTTCGATACCGCCACTGGCACCGAGCGAATGGCCGAGCGAACTCTTGGTACTGCTGATCGCGACCTTAGAAGCGTGGTCACCGAAGACCTGTTTGATCGCCACGGTTTCGGCCTTATCGCCGAGTGGGGTGCTGGTCCCATGGGCATTGATATAGTCGATATCGTCGGGGTTCAGACTGGCATCGGAGATCGCCGCCCTCATCGCCGCCGAGGCGCCGCGTCCTTCGCTGTCGGGGGCGGTGATATGGCTGGCATCGCTGGTCGTACCGTAGCCGAGCACTTCGGCGTAGATCCGCGCCCCACGGGCTTGGGCTCGAGAGAGCTCCTCGAACACGACCAGGCCGGCCCCTTCGCTGAGCACGAACCCATCACGATCGGCATCGAAGGGGCGACTGGCCCGCTGTGGTTGGTCGTTGCGGGTGGAGAGCGCCTTCATATTTTGGAAAGCAGCCAAACCCATTCGCGTGATCGCCGCTTCGCTGCCGCCGGTGATCACGACATCGGTCTCACCCAAGCGAATGCTCCGCATTGCCTCACCCATCGCGTTGGTAGCGCTGGCGCAGGCGGTGGCGATCGCGAAGTTGGGGCCTTGCAGGCGGTAGAGGATCGACAGGTTTCCGCCGGCGGCATTCAGCATCATCTTCGGGATCGTGAACGGGCTGACGCGGTCGGGGCCTTTCAGCAACATCCGTTCGATCTGCGTCTCGATTTCCCACAGCCCGCCGATCCCTGAGCCGAGGATCACACCGCAGCGAGAGCGGTCCTCGGTGGCGAAGTCGATTCCCGAATCGGCCACGGCGGTGCCACCGGCGCGGAGTGCGAATTGGGTAAACCGGTCGAGCCGTTTGACCTCTTTGGGATCGGCGAATCCGCCGACATCGAAATCGGCGATATCGCCGCCGAAATGGACCTTGTACTGAGTGGTATCGAGTGTGGTCAGCTCATGAATGCCCGATTTACCGTCGAGCAGGCTTTGCCAGACGGTATTCACGCAGTGACCGAGGGGCGTGACCAAGCCCATACCGGTAATAACGACGCGGCGTTGATTCATCTCGGGACCGTACTATCGATTGGTAGGCGAGCGACGTGGGAATGGGAAGAATCGCGGAGGCTAGCAGGCAGGTTAACGAAAAAATGCCGCCCCACGAAGCGGAAGCGGCATTACCGGGTTCGGTTTTTCGTCAACGAACGAGGACCGGAGGGGTGACCGCGACGATCAACCGGCATCGGCACCCTTGGTCGATTCGATGTAATCGATCGCTTCACCGACTTTTTGGATCTTCTCGGCCGCGTCGTCGGGGATGTTGATGTCAAACTCTTCTTCGAGTTCCATGACCAATTCGACCGTATCGAGCGAATCGGCGCCGAGGTCATTCACGAACGAGGTATCGCGAGTGATCTTGTCTTTGTCGACGCCGAGTTGTTCCGCCACGATGTCGTACACGCGTTCTTCTACCGAAGCCATGAATCTCTCCTGAAATGATCTGCTATTGAGGCTGTTTACTGCAAACACATCGCGATCGCGGAGAGAATGACTCCGGATACGGTCGGTCGCGATGAATCGAAATGAAGGGTGAACCGGGAGCGGACACGAGGGACCGCCCCGAGCGAGTGTGAAAGATAGGTGAATTGATGAAAAGCCGTCAATACACGGCAGTGCCAGCGGTGGCAATAAAAACGATTATCCGATCATGCCGCCATCGACGACGAGCGTTTGGCCGGTGATGTAACCGGCGGCGGGAGAGGCCAGGAAGAGGACCGCGGCGGCGACATCCTCGGGGACGCCGACACGACCGGCGGGGATCCGCTTGCAAACCTCTTCCATCACCACCGGCCCGAGTTTGGCGGTCATGTCACTTTCGATGAAACCGGGTGCGACGGCGTTAACGGTGATCCGTCGATTGGCCACTTCCTTGCTGAGCGTCCGGGTCAGTCCGATCATGCCAGCCTTGCTGGCGCTGTAATTCGCTTGGCCGGCGTTTCCGATCACGCCGGAAATGCTGGCCATATTGATGATCCGCCCATACTTGGCCCGGCGCATGACATTGGCGGCGGCTCGACAGCAGACGAAACAGCTCGTCAGGTTGGTCGCGATCACGTCGTCCCATTCCTCGTCCGACATCCCTCGGAGCAACTTGTCACGCGTCACCCCCGCATTGTTGACCAAGATATCGAGCCGGCCATGTTCGCGATGGGCCCCTTCGACGGCAGCCGCAGCCGCGGCGCGGTCGGTCACGTCGCAGGAGACGGCTTGGGCGGAGCCGCCGGCGGCTTCGATGGCCGCCACGGTTTCGGCCAATTTTTCGGCATTACGAGCCAAGCAGACGACCTTGGCCCCCGAACCACCGAGCGCGATGGCGATCGCCTTGCCGAGTCCTTGGGAGCTGCCGGTGACGACAGCGACTTGGCCGCTGAGGTCGGTTTTGATTGATAATTCCATGAATGCGATCCGATAAGCGGGCGAGTGAGGTTCCGATCCGGCGGTCAGCTTGGGGGGCCATCGCCGAAGCCGTCGACCGACAACTTCCGATTGATTCGTTTGATGGTTCCTCGCAATACCCGTCCGGTACCGACTTCGAGGAACCCTTCGATACCGGCATCGACCATCGCGAGCACCGATTTTTCCCAGAGTACGGGACCGACCAATTGGCGGGCGAGCAGTTCGCGGAAATCGGTCGCCTCGGTATGCGGGGCGGCATCGACGTTACTAAAGACGGGGACTTTGAGGGGGCGAAAATCGGTGCCAGCGAGAGCTTCGGCGAGCAAATCGGCGGCCGGAAGCATCAGTGAAGTGTGAAAAGCGCCGGCGACGGCCAGCGGGATCACCTTGTTGGCACCCGCATCCAAAGCGGCCTGTTCGACCCGTCGCAGAGCGGAATGGTGTCCGGAGACGGCGATATTACCGCGGCAGAGCAGGTTGGCCGGAACCAACACCTCATCGCCTTGGCGGGCCTGTTGGCAAACCCGCTCCACGGCGTCCAGATCGAGGCCGATAATACTGGCCATACCGCTATCGGCGGCATCGGCCGCGGCTTGCATCGCCTGGCCTCGCCGCTGCACCAACCGGAGTGCCGATTCGAAATCGAGTCCACCGGCGAAGCAGACGGCCGAATATTCACCGAGGCTCAGTCCGGCGACCGCGACGACCCGCGAGAGCAGGTCGGGTCGTTCTTGGGACAGGGCGGCGACGGCAGCCATCGAGGAGACGAACAGCGCGGGCTGACTGAACTCGGTCGCGTCGAGCCGTTCGGCAGGCCCTGAGAACGAGAGTTCGGCCAGATCGTAGCCGAGGATTTCCTCAGCACGGTGGTACAGTTCGCGGGCCACCGGATAGGTTTCGGCCAGCCAGCGGCCCATGCCGACAGACTGCGCACCTTGGCCCGGAAAAACCAGTCCGATTCGCTCGACGTCAAGGCCCATGCGGACTACTGCTCGCTGGTTTCAACGAGAATTCGGCCTTGGTAATAACCGCACTTGGGGCAGATCGTATGGGTTGGAACGGCAGTATTGCATTGGGGGCAGACCGCCAATTGCCGCTTCTTAAGGTGATCGTGTGATCGACGCTTGCCGGTCCGGCTGTTGCTGTGTCTTCTCTTCGGGACGGCCATGGCTGGTCGCTACCTCGGGTTACAAACGGTCTGGCCAACACAATGCGGCCGAGATCGCGGGAAATGGTCGAAAAACTCCGGACCGGTGCCGGAACAGGACGCTGGGGGTGAAGTAGCGTATCGACAGCCGGGCGGGCCGTCAACGCTTGAATTGCGGGAACTTTTCGCTTCTCTGGCGAATCCAAGCGGTCGAATCTGGACCCTGTCCGCGCAGCGACCGATAGAACTCTCACCGGGATCGCTAAGCACTGACGAGGAGCCTATTTCGTTGCGTGGTCTCGGGACGCAATTACACTTGACCCCGTTTGTGATTCGCTTTGCCGGGCTGCCTGTCTTGTCCTTCATCGCTGATTGTCGCCTGTCCTTAAGTCTCGCCGTCGTTCCGGTGGTATCCGGATCACGTTGCGGGCCTGACCGGTTCGCGGCAGCGGGCCGAGCCGAATTCCGTTTTTAGCTAAATTAACCGCCCCTGTGGCCTTCAAGAGGTTGGTGGATGTCCATCCGCAAATCGAATTTCCGTAACGATTCCGTCCTCGGATCTGTAGCCGACACCGGCGATTCGGGTGCCAAGCCTCGTCGCCGCAAGGCGAATCGTCGCCCGGTTCGCCGGATCACGAAGGACCGCCGCAGCCTGGTGGAGGCACTCGAACAACGTCAATTGTTGGCCGGGCCGAATCTGGTCGGGATCCAACCGAATGAAGGATCGCTGCTGTTCGACGGGATCGAATTGAACAGTTCGCCTCGCGAGCTCGTCTTTCGGTTCGACGACTCGGCCCCGATCGACCCGGACAGCCTGGGCGGCATTCGAATCACCCGATCCGGCGCCGATGGGGTTTTCGAGTCGGCGATCGCGACGAGCGATTTGGGGACCAATGGGTTGGTGTTGTTGGAGTTCCGTGCCGCTCAGGCCGGAACAGCGGGCGAGGGATTGGTGGTCAATTTCACCAGTTCCAGCCGGGTCGGTTCCGGGGCGCCACTGATCTCGGTCGAAAACGGCGAGATCAATATCGATTTGAACAGCAACCCGGCCCGGCCGACTCAGGTTCGCGACCTGATTTCGGGCGTAGCGGCGGACCCGGTGGCGAGTCAATTATTGGAGGTGTACTCGGTCAGCGGAGCCTCGTTGGCACCGCTGGGGACGACGGTTCCCTCGGGAACATCGGTGACCCTGCGAGGCGCCAATGCGGCCGACGCGACCTCGGACCTCGGCACCAGTGGGGACGTTCGCGTTCGGTTTTTGTCGACTCAGCCCGGTCCTGAAGGGCGGTCGACCCAGGTGGTGTTGCAGCGAGCCGATGCGGGCGGGGCGGCCAATCCGTTGGTCCTGGTCGATGGCAATCGGGTGACCGTTCGCGTCAACAGCAACGCGGGCAACGAGACGACGGTGGCGGGATTGATCAATGCGATCAACAGCAATCCCGAGGCGTCGCGATTGATCTTGGCGATTCAAGAGTCGGGTCAGCCGACGACATTGATCGGGAATCGGCCGGCCTTGGCCCAGACGTTGTTATTGACCGGCGCCAACGACATCGTGGTCGAGCCGGGCTTTGTCGGGCTGGGCGATTCACCCAACGAGGTCGTTTTTCGCTTTGCCGAACGCCTTCCCGACGACACCTACCAGATCGACATTTTCGGCAGCGGCATCAACGCTTTGGCCAACGTTGACGGGGAGCAGTTCAACGACGGGGAGAACTTCGGCAAACAGTTCCGTGTCAATTTGGCCCCGCAGGTCGTCGCGGTCGTCCCCGAGCCGATCCGCCGTCAGGGCAATGGGCCGTTGAACCCCGAGATCGGTGTGATCGATGTCCACTTCAGTGAGACGCTCGATATCGCTTCGGCGACCAATCGCGACTTCTATCAGCTGATCTTTACCCGGGACACGGCATCACCGCTGGATGACGTGATCATTCATCCGACCAGCGTGAGCTACGACCAGGCGACGAACATCGCCAAGCTGACGTTCCCCGGGCCGCTGGCGCGGTTGACCGATCCGGCGGGTGGTGGATTTTTGACCGGCGCGGCGAGACTGCGGATCGGCAACGCCCAGATCAATCCGGGGCCACCGACCAATGTGTCGGTGGTGAGCGAACCGGGCGACTCGTTCGACCAAGCCTATCCGATCGGCAACCTGACGGCGATCGATCCCAGCGGAGTCAACTCGATCCGGTTGAACAGCACGATCCGCAACACGGTGGAATACGGGCTGCAGTTTCCCGGTGGGCCGGGGGCTCCCGGCGTTCGCGGCATTCGGCCGGAGGACCCCTCGCGTGTCGACCGACCGGTGCCGCTCGACTTTTTTCGTCAGGGGGCTGACAGCAGTGACGGGATCACCACGATCCAGTACGAGTTCCCTTCGACATTCCGAGGCGACGACCCCACGGTCGCCGGTGTCGACAATCTGAAGACCTACTTCAACCTGATCACGGAGCAACAGAAACGCCGCGTCCGAGAGGTGCTCTCGCTGTTCAGCGAGTACCTCGGAGTCCAGTTTGTCGAAGCGACCAACGGGCCGACCCAGGAGGCGTTCTTTTCGTTCGCCGTCGGTGATCTGTACGGCGCCAACGTCTTGACCACCAGCGGTCCGGGCGGCTTAGCGGTGGCGACACGAGACCGGACCGGCGACGGTTTCAATGACCTGGTCGTGCTCGACTTCCAGGATTTTCAGCAATCGACCGAAGACGGTTTCGGCGGCGCCTTTTTCCGTGGCGCGATGTTGGCGATCGGCCAGGTGATCGGTTTCGGGTTTGCCGACAGCCTGCCGCAACCGGTGACCCAGAGTTCCGACTTCATTTTCAATCCGGGGACCAGCAACGAACCGACGTATCCGAGCGTAGCGGACATCGTCAACGGCCAGTTCCTTTACCGGCCCGTCAGCAACGACATCGACCTTTACCGGTTCTCGTTGTCGGTGCCGTCGCGGGTGTCGATTCAAACGTTCGCCGAGCGGCTGTCCAACGCCAGCCTGCTCGATACCCACCTGCGACTTTATCGGGTCGACGAAGCGACCGGTGCCCATATCGAGGTATCGCAGAACGACGATTACTTCGGCAATGATTCGTTGATCGAACTCGACCTGACCGCGGGGCAATATGTCGTCGGGGTGAGTGCGTCGGGCAACGGAAGTTACAACCCGAATATTCCTGGATCGGGGATCGGCGGGCGGAGTGAAGGCGATTACGAACTGCGGATCACGACGAAAGCGACCGCTAATCAAGGAATCCGCGATGCGACTGGCGTGCTGCTCGACGGCAATCGCGACGGCAATGCCGGTGGCGTTTATGACTTTTGGTTCGTACCGGCCGACCAGAGCAATACGCTGTTTGTCGACAAAGCGGCGACGTCGACCGGCAACGGCACCGTTGCCCAACCGTTCCGCAACCTCAGTTCGGCGGTCGCGGCAGCGACGCCGGGCACGACGATCCGGATGGTCGCCAACGGCGGGAGCGACGGCCGGCTCGAGACGGTCGACGACAATTTCAGTTATCAGATCGGGCTGAGCCCGACCGGATCACCGCTGGCCGACGGGACGTCGCTCGATGTCCCCCGAGGTGTCCGCCTGGTGATCGATGCCGGCGTCGTGATCAAGATGCGTCAGGCCCGGATCGGCGTCGGCAGCACGTCGCCCACCGTCAACCGCAGCGACGCGGCGATCCAGATTTTGGGCACGCCGACGTTGATCGGTGCCGATGGCCTGGTCGCCCGCAACGACGTGGGTGAGCCGATCCCCGGCAATGTGATCATTACCAGCATCAACGACCGAACGGTCGGCAACGGCAACACGGCCGGTGGCGTAACGACTCCGCAAGCGGGTGATTGGGGCGGGATCGACCTGCGCGGCGACATCGATTTCGCCGACTCGACCAGGCGGAACCGGGAGAACGAAGGGATCTTCCTGAACCATATCCAGTTTGCCGACCTACGGTTCGGTGGCGGACAGGTCTCGGTCGACGGTCGGTCGGTCGCCGTTGCACCGGTCGATATGGCGATGACCCGGGCGACGATCACGAACAGCTTGATCACCCGCAGCGCCGGCGCGGCGATCGCTGCGACGCCCAACACGTTTCGTGAGACTCGGTTTGACGAACCGGTATTTCAGCAAGCGGGCCCCTTCACCCCGGCCGTCTCTCGGGTCGGGCCCGACATTCATGGCAACCGGATCGTCGACAATTCGATCGATGGCCTGTTCGTCCGGATCGCGACACGCACCGGCGATGCCCTGCAGCCGTTGACGACATCCGCCCGCTTCGACG
>SKZY01000469.1 GCA_007127095.1 Planctomycetaceae bacterium | reverse complement strand
GCTAGCTGCGTCGTCGGTTTTGCCGGTTGCGACTCGGTTGAATCGAGCGAGGTGGTGAATCGCTTGCTCGTCGCCGATTCTCGTGGTTCTTTCACCCCGGGTTACGCTTGGCTCGCAAGGCGAGCCTGCGCTTACCCGGGGCTACTTCCTGTCGCCAGCTTCGCGGCTCTGAGAGACGAGAAGACGGAGTCGGTTTTGGTCTACTCGATGCACCATATGAAGTAAGCTTTAACCGTAAATATTTAGTCCTGTCCCCGATTGAGGGGGGCAAATGGCGTGAGCGATGCGGTCTCGCGGGGCGTAGGCCATGGTTGAGTTCGAGGTGCTGCGGGCGACCCTCCCCTCGCTTATGCTCGACCCTTCCAAGGGAGGGTTTCTTTTGTTTTTTTGGCGTTGACTTGGCTTGTGTAGATACCAATGCCCAAGGGAGGGCTTCTTTTGTTCGGCTAGTGTTGGTTTGCCTTGTGTGGATGCCGAGGCGTGACAGTGAGGCCGTGTCGATCGTTTTGAGGCGTGCCGTACGGCCACGGGCCTGGAACAGCCCTGAGTCGCGGAGTCGGCCCAGGCGGGGCGGCAGGATGGGCGGGGCGATGCGATGGACGAACTCGGGATCAGTTGATCTGTCCGCGGCGTTGTCGATTCTGGTACATCGGCGGCTGAATCGCGTGAAAGGGGCCGTGTCGGCCCGACTTTCCTCGGGTTGTCACTTCCCCATGCCCAGCCGAATCACCCGTTACATCGTCGGCGAGATCGTCAAGATATTTGCGATCGCGTTGTTCTCGCTAACGCTGCTGATCCTGTTGATCGGCGTCGGGCGGGAGTTGCTGCGCGAGGGTTTGTCGCCGTTGTCGGTGGTGCAGTTGCTGCCCTACGTGTTGCCGCTGAGTCTGCAGCATTCGGTGCCGGCGACAGCGTCGTTCGCGGTTTGCTGTGTGTTCGGTCGGATGTCGGCTGACGGCGAGGTGGCGACGATCAAGGCGATCGGGGTATCGCCGCTGCAGATCATGAAGCCGGCGATCATCTTTGCGGCACTGCTCAGCCCGGGGGTGGTTTTTTTAAGCGATATCGCCGTCTCTTGGGGCAAGCCGGGTGTGGCCCAGGTCGTGTTGCAATCGTTGGAGGACATCGCGTATCGGTTTTTGAAGTCGCAGCACACCTACAGTTCGCCTCACGGTTTCACGATCCACGTCCAGGATGTCGATGGTCGGCGGCTGATCCACCCGACGGTCAAGGTGCGATCTCGCAACGGCAGTTCGGTCGAGCTGACGGCTCGCGAGGGGAGTTTGCGGCTCGATTCGGAAACGCAGACGCTGTTGTTGAATGTGGTCGACAGCCGGGTCGAGGGTGGCGAGGGATTTCAGGGGATCGTGCCGGGGGAGACCGAGTTTCGTATTTCGCTCGGCAGGGCGCTGCAGCAGCGTGACAACAGCGACGTTTCGCCCAGCGGCCTATCGCTTCGTGACATCGGTCCGGAGACGATCGCTCAGGAGCGTCGGACCCGCCAAGCGGTGGGCGAATTGGCGGCTCATACCGGGTTCGCGTTGCTTTCGGCGCGGTGGGAGGAAATCTCTGGTGAGACGGGTCAGGCGTTGGAACGGAAGATCGTCGACAGCGACTTTCGGTTGTCGCGATTGCAGACCGAGCCGTGGCGGCGTTGGTCGCAGGGGTTCAGTTGCTTTTGTTTCGTGTTGGTCGGTGTGCCCTTGGCGATCATCGCCCGGACGGCCGACTATTGGACGACGTTCGGGATCTGTTTTTTGCCGACCATGATCGTCTACTACGCGCTTTTCATGCTGGGCATCGACCAAGCCAAGACCGGGGCTTGGCCGCCATACGCGGTTTGGCTCGGTAATTCGGTGCTGATCATGATCGGGATCACCCTGATCGACCGAGTCCGTCGGCACTGATCCCCCGCGGCGGTGGCCGATCGACGTCGCTGTCCCGCGTCCGTCGCTCGGTTGTCAAACGTCGTTCGCTGGCGCACGATGGGGAGCCTTCCTAGCGTCACGTTTACCTCATTTTTTCAGTAGCGAATGAAGATCGCGATCATCGGCAGCGGCAATGTCGGCTCGGTATTGGGGCGTCGCTTAGCGGCTGCGGGGCATTCGGTCTGCTTTGCGAGCCGCGACCCCGGCGGTGAGCGGGTCGGCGGACTGGTGGCGAGCGATCCCGATCGCTGTCGGGCAGCGTCGCACCGCGAGGCGGTCGTCGACGCGGAAGTCGTGATTTACGCGGCACCTTATGACGAAGCGGCGGCGATTTTGGGAGCGATCGGCGATCTACACGGCGCCGTGTTGATCGATTGCACCAACCCGCTGAATGCCACTTTCGACGGCTTGCAACTCGGGCATACCGAATCGGCCGGCGAGCGGATCGCCGCGCTCGCGCCGTCGGCCCGTGTCGTCAAAGCGTTCAACACGACCAGCGTGGCGACGATGGCAGACCCCGGTTACGGGGATCAAGCGGCGACGCAGTTCTACTGCGGAGATGACCATCAGGCGAAGCGGATCGTCGCCGAATTGATTGAGCAACTCGGGATGGAACCGGTCGACGCCGGCCCGCTGCGGAACGCCCGCTACCTCGAGGCGACCGCGATGCTTTATATCCACTTGGCCGTCCGCGGCGGATGGGGCGGGAATTGCGCCCTGAAAATGCTCCGCCGCTGAGCCCTCGACTAAGCAATGTCGGTGAAAAAAGTGCCAGACACTTGTTTCCCGCTCGATCTTAAATGATCCCGCCGTGGGTCCGCAGCGGCGTCAGGTGACTCGGTGAATCGAGAAACCAGAAGCGTTCCCATTCGTCGACGATCATCCGCAAATCTTCACTGGTGAACAGCAACTGTTGCACACGGCGTTCGGGGCGAGCCGAGTAGATCGGCAGGAAGCAACCGACGGAAGTCGAGAGGCAGGCGGCTAGGATGGTGAGTTGCAGGACGCGACGCATCGCAAGTTCCTCCATGAACGGTTGCGGTTGGTGCTTTGTCGAACGGGTTATTGAGTCACCATGGTCCGACTCGGTTGCCGGTGGTGATTCGGGCTCGCAGCGGTTTTTTAGAAAACCCCCGGACGGGCCGGTTATTTTCTATCGGATTTGTGGTTTGTGGACGGCCAATTTGGTGGAAAGAGTGGCGGACGCGATTTAGCCGAAATGTCGACCGGCTCATTCACCTTCGCTTCCATCTCCTTGCCAGATTTGAACGTGATCACGTACTTCTCGGGAACGTCGACTTGCACGCCGGTGCGTGGATTCCTCGCCGTCCTCGCGGCACGCTGTTTAACCTCAAAGACGCCGAAGTTCCTCAGCTCGATCCGCCGCTCGGTCGCCAGGATTTCGATGATCGCATCGAAGGTACGCTGGACCACCGCTTTGGTCTGCTGCTGAGTCAGGCCCATCTCCTCGGAGATGATCCGAACGATGTCTTTCTTGGTCAAAACAAACCCTCCGCGGACCGGCGATCCCGAGATAACAATTGACTTAAACCATTGCAATCGAATGACTTAGCGGTCTGAAATCTACGGCATCGACGGCCGAGCGTCAAGCTCGTACCGGTCCCGCCGGTCGTTCACCAAGGCGAACGGCAGACGGTCTTGCAATCGATATCGTCGTCAGAACCGGCAAACTTTAGACGGCTCGCGATTTTCTTCGAATCTCGATCTCGTCAAAACTGTAGAGCTGGCCTGTGCCACAGCCGGGGCAGGCCCGACGGGCCGCCTCCCAATCCTTCTTTCGCCCCAGGTTGCTGTCCCAAAACGGCCAGGTCCGACACTGGACCGGCCTGGCGGCGTAAACGAGGCATTTCCGCGACTCGGGTTCGAGAAAAATGCAATCGCCATCGGGGTACTCGATCAGACTTTTGTCCTTCCCCACCTGGCGGATGAACCGCTGCTCAAACGCATCGACTGACAGTGACATTTCCGCGGCGAGCGCGGCGATTTCATCGTCGTTGACCCAGACGAAGCCGGGATCGCCGCTGCAGCAATCGCCGCATCCGGTGCATTCGAATTTCAATCCGTCGCGGTACCAAGGGTTTTTTCGGGCAGTCGGCATCGGAGTTCAACCGGGAGCGAGTTCCGTCAACAATTCAGCGATCGCCGTGGCGCAGCGTTGGAGTTGGTCGGGCGTCGTCCCATGGCCACCGCTGACCCGCAATGTCCCTTCGGGTGCGGTGCCGAGTTGTTCATGGATCAGGGCGGCGCAGTGCAGGCCCGACCGGACTTCGATGCCGTATTCGTCATCCAACAGCGACGCGATCAGACTGACTTCCGCGGCCGCAAAAGTCAAACTGACGATCGGTAACTGGCGTCCGCCGATAACGCGGACGTCATTGAGGGGCTGGAGCAACTGTCGCAGCGTGTCAGCCATTTGCTGGCTACGATTCGCCCGTTCGCTCGGATCTTCAGCGGCTAGCGTGGCCAACGCGGCATCCCAACCGGCGATCGCAGTGACGTTCAAATTACCCGGTTCGAGCATCGTCGGCAGCTCTGTGGGCATCCGCAGCGACTCGGAGATCGAACCGGTGCCGCCGAAGGTGGTCGGTTGCAGCAACGATTCGGCTTTAGGCGACACCGCCAGCAATCCTGTGCCGAGTGGTCCACAGGCTCCTTTGTGACCGGGGGCGGCGAGCAAGTCGATGGCATCGCGGGTGACATCGATCGGCAGGTAGCCGAGCGTTTGTGCGGCGTCGCAGAGCAGTAGCGAATCGGTCGGTCGCAGCGCCGCAGCGATCGTCGCGACGTCCTGGACGGCCCCGGTGACGTTGGACGCATGTGAGATGGCGACCAGTCGAGTGCGGGGTGTGACCCGATCGAGTACCGCTTGCGGGTCGACCTGGCCTTCGCGGTCGCAGGGGACGACATCGACCGTTACGCCCGCGGTTGTCCGCAACCACTCCAACGGCCGCAACACGCTGTTGTGTTCGATCGCGGTGGTGACGACGTGGTCACCGGGACGGACGACGCCAAAAATGGCGGCGTTGAGTGCTGTGGTGCCGTTTGAGAACAGCGCGACGCGGCGTGGATTGGCGGCGCCGATCAACCTCGCCAGCCGTCGTCGACAGGAGAGGACGATTTCACCCGCCGCGGTGGCGCTGCGGTAAGACCCGCGGCCGGCGGCGGCACCGATGTCGCGGGCAAAGCGGTCCATCGTCTCGTAGACCGCGGTCGGCTTGGGCCAACCGGTGGCGGCGTGGTCGAGGTAGATCCGATCGACGGGTGGACGGTTCATTGGGGGTGGATCCAGGCGGTTTGTCCGTCGACAGTGCGATCGCGTTTCCAGATCGTGACATCGGTCTTGATCCGGTCCATCAGCCAGGGGAGCGCCGCCAAAGCCCCGGCGCGGTGGGCGGCGGAGATCCCGATCAGGATGCTCGCCTGGCCGATCGGAACCGTTCCCAAGCGATGCGTGATCGCCACACGGTGGAGCGAAAACCGCTCGGCCGCCTCGGCGGCCAACGACCGTAACTGGGCGGTCGCCATCGGTTCAAAGGCTTCGTAGGTCAGGTCGACGGTTTCGTGGTTCCCAGTCATCCGGCGGGTGACCCCTTCGAACCAGGCGACGGCGCCGCAATCGGGATCGGCCAGGAATTCACGTAGCGATTGTGGATCGATCGCTGAATCGACCAATTCGATCCGAACCCGGCCCGGTGAATGCGACTCGGTGGTAGGAGCTGGCATCTGGGATTACCCGCCGCTGACCGGCGGGATCAACGCCAATTCGGCCGCCGGTGCGACTTCGACGTCGGGAGTGACGAAAGCTTGATCGACAGCCAATCGACAGGCGGGGATCAGCGGTGCCAGCTCTGGCAGCCGGGCCGCGACGGCGGCCAGTACCGCAGCGGCGGTCGTCGGCGTAGGCAACTCGACGGCGATCCGCTCGGTACCAGCCATTTCTCGGGCGGCGGCAAACAGCAGCACTTCGTATCGGTTCACGCGTTGACGGGTGATGGGTTGAGGTGAGTGGTCGGCATCAGCGGTAATCCGCGGGCCGTTTCCCTTTGACATAGCCGCCGAAGCCGAACCGGGTCGGTTCGAAGTCGCCGACCAGCGAAATGTTCAAGTCGGGTTCGATCTCATCTTCCAGACCGACACACCAGTAGGTAGCGTTGATGATCATCCGCCGTACGCCCGGGCTGACAAAGTCGGTCGCGGCTCCCATCGTCGAGGTGAAGACGCGGGCACCCTGGTACTCACGCGTCCAGCCGATCGGCATCAGCGGGTCGTTGCGGTCGTCGGTGACCGGGGCGTCGTCGGGCTGCATTCCCGCCAAGATCTGGCCGTGAAAGACGACATGGCTGTTTTCTGGCAGCGGAAGGCGAACGCGGTAGACGTCACTCGGCCCCCAAATTTCTCCCTCGCCGATCCCGGTCGCGATCGGGTGGGAGGCGTCGGCGACCACGCCGCGAGTACTTTCCGAGCCGTGGTTTCCGTGGTGGGCGATCCAGGTTTCGCCCAAGACCTGTCGTCCGAAACCTTGTTTGTATTCATCGCCCGAATACTGCCAACCATATTTGGCATACGTCGACGTTGCCGGGTTGTTGAAAGCGTGGGTGGCGGTCCGTAGCCCAATGATCGGATTGCCACCTTCGATGTAGTCCGCCAAGTGACTCATCTGGTCGTCGGGAAGTGAGCGGAACCGCGTCGCGATGATCATCAGGTCGGCCCCGGCCAGCCGTTGGAGCCCGGGGATGTTGTCCCCTTGGTCAGGCTTGATCTCGCCGCTGGTCGGGTCGATCGGGAACAGCACCGTGCAATCGAAGCCGTGGTGTGTGGCGAGGATTTTTGCCAACTGCGGCATCAGTTCCTCGCTGCGATATTCTTCGTCGCCAGCGACCAGCACGATCCGCTTGCCGGCGCCAGGACCACCTTTTCCGGTGAACTCAAGCCACTGCGATTCGTCGGCAAGCACTGTATCGCGGGATGTAGGGACCAAGGCGCAGAGCACCATCAGGACAGGCAGGATTCTCATGGCGTTTCGGCTAAGCAATGGGGGATGGTGGGGAGGCGAGGGGCCTGGCCTCGACGGCGGACAGGCTCCCAAAATCAACTGGATAAGTGGCGTACCTCCCCCAGTGTGGTCCGTCGCGAGCGCGCGAGCAAGCGGCACTGGGCAAGCACCATCGGTAAGCAACTTGGTCGTCCATGGTGATCGCTTGCCAACGGTTACGCGTGGGATCGCATGGCCGCCACGATCAGCGGCTATCCACGTTCCGTTTCATCGCACGAAATCAATGCGGCGCGAATAAAGCCCGCTTGATCCGTCCCCAGATCGTCAGCATCGCGCCCATCGCCAGCAATGCGGCCAACAGAATGACCAGTACGAGAGAACCCATTTCGGCGTACAGCGAGAGCGTGTCATTCCAGACGGCATTCCACGCCGAGACGGCGATCACGGTGCCCGCGCAGAGATAGGGACCGAACGGGACCGCCGGTTGCCGCGTTACCGCGTACTGGATCAGCACGATCAAGATCGCCGCGATCGGGGCGAGGAAAAAGCCGGCGATCGCGGCTTGCCATCCGACGAACGCACCGATCATTGCCATCAGCGTGACATCGCCGAATCCCATCGCTTCCTGCCCCATCGCCAAGCTGGCTACGATTCGCACCGCCCAAACCGTGCCGCCGCCGACCGCCAACCCGATCAGCGAACTGAGCAGGCCGCGCCAACTGTCGCCGCCGAGCCACCAGACGGCGATCACGCCGCCGCTGCCGACCAGCCCCATCGCTAGCAGCCATTTCGATGATCGGCGGCGGCGGATGCCATGGCAGAAGTAGCCGATCGCCCGACGCAGACCGTGACGCAAAATCAACCGGCGGTCGGCCATCGCGAAGATCCAGGCCGCCCAGATCGCGAGCGCCAGCCATAACCCCGATCGCCCCGACCAGCCGTCGTCATAAGGCCAGGGGACGTTGAAACTCGTTTCGCTGATCCCCGCCAGATCGCCCCAGCGGACCGCCGCGGGGAGGAACGAATGCCAGGGCAAGCAGGCGAACACGAGTGCCAACAAGGTGCCGGGTAACGTGATCAGGTCGGGGATCGTTTGTTCGTCAAAGTCGATGAATGTCGCGACGATCATCAAGGTCAATAGCACGCCGTGGACGACGAACAATGCATGCGCCCAAGGGGAAAAATATTCGAGCCTCGCCGCGGTCCGGTATTCCGGCGGCAACAATCCGCCGGATTGGGTGTAATACCAATACATCAGCGGAAAACCGATGCAGCAGCCGAGTTCGATCAGCACCGGACGGATCCAAAATGCCGGTCCGTGCAGTGGACTTTCGCGGCGAAGTGATAGCCACCCGATGATCGGTAATCGGTCACACCAGCGTCTCGGCGCGGCGTTGGGGTGTGGCGGCGCCCAAGGGCTGATCGGCCGGTGAAAGTAGGCCCAGCCGTAAATCGCGTAATTACAGAATCCGCCGACGATCGACCCGAGCACCGCCAAGGCGATGAATCGAGTCGTCAGGTCGATCGCGTCGATCGATGGCATCAGTAGTTCAATTGGGGATCGAGCGAAAAACAATTTCGAATGGCGAGATCAGCGAGCGTCGGCTTCGCCGCGGGGTGTCGGTAAACGTTGGATGCTGTCGTCGTTCGGTCGCGCCGATTCGATCACGATTTCGCGGTCGACGTGATGGCCGTGGTATTCGTTATGCGGTCGTGGCGGCGGCGTCACCCCGCGACTCGGTACACGACGGCCCGTCATGCCGGTACCCGAAAGATCGCCACCCCATACCGGTTGGCGATGGGTTGGACCGATCGGCAGCGGCGGGTAGTAGAACGGATCGCCGCTGGAGTAGCGATCGCGAAAGTCTTCGGCGTAGCGTTGTTCTCGCGTCCGGTATCCGTGCATCCGATTCAGGTCGTGGTAGTACCGTTCTCGTTCGCGATAGCCGCCGGAACGGGAGTCGATCGCGTAGTCGGGAGTACGGAAATCATGGCTCCGAGAGTTGCGCGGGATCGCCCCGCGGGCCGGTGGACCGTTGAGCGCCCCGACTGGGCCACGGCGAAATTTGCGACCGAACTGAGCCTGACTCGACTCGGCGGACACCACGAGCAGGATCAGCGGAGTGGCGAATAGCCACGCGGTTCGAGTGGACAACGACATGGCGGATGGGGGGGTGTGGGGGAAGGAGCAACGACAGCCGTACCGAAAAGCCTTGCTCATTGCGACCGGCGAGTCGCTCGCGGTGCATCGATCCTAGCCAATCGAGCCGATCGGGCCGACGCTTTGTTGCGATTCTGCCGGTTGCGCGACGTCGGCGAACGCTCTCCGCCGGGTCGGTCGGCCCACGGTGGTCGGCGATCAGGGCTCGACGAACCGAGACAGTTGGCGGGCGATGTACCGCGGGGCGCGGACCAGCAGTGTCGTCTCGTTCCAGGCCAGCGTCAGTTGCGTTAAATCGTCGATCCCCAAAGCCTCGGCGAGTCGCCGGGCGACGGTCTCACCGCTACCCGGCGAAATCGTTATCCAGGTGATGACCTCATAGCGGTCGTAATTCCCTTCTGAGCCGATCCACCAGACCGAGTTTCCGGAATCGCGGGCTTGTAGCCCCGCCCCGCCGACCAGTTCATCGAGGACTTCGCCGATGTTGAGCCCTTCAATCAGTGGCAGTTCTGAATCGTCGGGAAAGACTTGATGTCGCATCGCGTCCTGCCAGGCGACAACGATCGCGACCCGATTTTCATTTGCGAATTCGCGCAGCCAGCCAGCCAAGGGCCTGGGGGAATCGTATTGGGGACCGGTCGGGCCGTCGGTGATCAGCGGCCAATCTCCGATCAACGGGTCGGCTTCTCCGCGCCGGGGCGAGTCAGGTTGACTCCAGCGACCCAGCCAGCGTTCGGTTTGCCAGCGTGGCACGCGTGGCGGTAGTCCCTGAATCATCCGAGCCGCTTCGACCGCCAAAATCGTCCGGACCAGAACGGACCGTTCAGCGGGGACTCGTAGTCGTGATTCGGCGGCGTCCCACACCCAATCGTCTTCGGCCTCCTTGTCGAACGCAGCCTCCGGCCCGGGTACAGCCTCCTGCTCAGGTACAGCCTCCTGTTC
>SKZY01000119.1 GCA_007127095.1 Planctomycetaceae bacterium | reverse complement strand
CTGTCAATTTGAGCCTCAAACCGTAGCCGTCATCGGTGCCCACCGCTGGGGCGGAACCAGCAAACTCTACACGGATGGGCCGGTTGTGGGGTACAATGAATCGTTGCGGCTCGGCCGAGGCCGCTACCCTGCCCTTCCCTTCCCTACCCTGTCCCACCTGGCGACCACGAGTCGCTCTCGCTTATGTCACCGCTCGCCCTCCGCTTGACGCTGCTGCTTTTACCAACCCTGTCATGGATCTCCGCAGGGGCGGTCCGTGGCGAGACGTTCACCCCGGAACAGCTCGCGTTTTTCGAAAATCGAGTGCGGCCGCTGTTGGTCACGCATTGCTACGAGTGTCACAGTGGCGGGGCGGAAAAATTGCAAGCCGATTTGCGACTCGATTTCCGCGACGCGCTGCTGCGCGGCGGCGATTCGGGGCCGGTGCTCGAACCGGGGGATGCCGAAGCGAGTTTGTTGGTGCATTCGATCCGCTACGAGTCGTACGAAATGCCACCGGCGGGGAAATTGACCGACGATGAGATCGATGTCTTCGTCCGCTGGATCGAAGACGGAGCTGCTTGGCCCGACGAACCGCCGCCCGAAGCCGCCACGGCCGCCGTGTTCGATATCGCGGAGCGGAAAACGTCGCATTGGTCTTGGCAGCCGATTCGCAATCCATCGCCCCCACCGATCGCCGATTCGCCAGCCTCGGCGGTGACTGCCGACGGAGGTGATCACCTCGCCGATCGCTTTCAAGCAGCCGAATGGCCATCCGATCCGCTCGACCATTTCGTACTCCGTCAATTGCTCGACGCCGGACTCCAGCCCGCCGCGGCGGTCGATCGGCGCGGCTTGATCCGACGATTGTCATTCGATTTGACGGGGTTACCGCCGACGCCGCAGCAAGTCGCGGCGTTCGTCGACGATTCGCATCCCGCGGCGGTCGAGCGTCTGGTAGATTCGCTGCTCGATTCGCCTCGGTTCGGCGAACGCTGGGGACGGCATTGGCTCGATCTGGTCCGCTACGCCGAATCGCGGGGGCATGAGTTCGATCACGATGCCGTCAATGCCTTCGCTTATCGCGATTACGTGATTCGCGCCTTCAACGCCGATCTGCCCTACGACCAGCTGGTGACCGAGCACATCGCCGGTGACTTGTTGGCGGAACCACGGATCGATCCGCACCACGGCGGCAACGAATCGGTACTGGCGACCGGCTTTTGGCACCTCGGCGAATGGGTCCATTCGCCGGTCGATACGCGAAAGGATGAGAGCGATCGGTTCGACAACATGATCGATGTGATGTCGAAAACGTTCCTCGGGATGACCGTCGCCTGCGCCCGCTGCCACGACCACAAGTTCGATGCGATCTCGACCGCCGACTACTACGCCCTCTACGGCTTTCTGCGGAGCAGTGATTTTCATCAGGTCCGCTACGAAACGCTGCCGATCGAACGACAGATCGCTACCGACCTCGCCGATCTCGATCAGCGTTATCGAGATCGGATCGCCGCCGAACTGAACGAATCAGTGGCCAGCAACGATCCACCCGAGTCGCGACAGCGATTGGTGACGCGGATCGACCAGGCGGCTCGCCAGCCGACCGCGGGCGATGGTTCCGTATTGCTCGATTACGCTCGGGTCGAAGATCAGGACTTCATCCAAAACGGATTCCTGTTCGGGCCCCGTCCGCTCGCTGCGGGTGAACTGAGACTGGTCGTTGACACCGAGCCTGAGCGGGGGAATGCCGCGAGCTTACGGGTCGCTCGGCAGGATGCGGCCGTCGCCGATCGATTTTGGAACGGCATCCGATCGATCAGTCAGGGCGGTCCCGAACACCGAGGACGCCTCGGCGCATTCCCGATGGCCGGGCGGACCCTGCGGACGCCGAAAGTCTTGGTCGAGGATGGCTCGATTGCGGTCCGAGCTCGGGGGAAAGGCCATGTGATCGCCTGCGTCGATTCGCATCGCCTGATCGCCGGTCCATTGCACGGCGAGACGGTGCAGCGGATCGACACCGGCGGCGATTGGGCGGCCGACGAAGATTGGCAGTGGGTGAGGTTGAACCTCAGCCGTTATGTCGGTGGCACACTGCATTTCGAGTTTGTCCCCGATCACGATTCGCCTCTGGAGGTCGCCCTGATCGTCCAAGCGGCGACGCCTCAGCGATTGCAGGAACTCGAACAGGAACAGGCCGAACAGTCGGACGTCGCGGCCCGTTGGCAGCAGCGGATCGATCAGTTTCTGGCCAGCGACTCGGTCGCTGCCGAGCGGGTACGCGAGTCGATCGAACGTTGGGCCGCTGAACGGGAGACACTCCGTCGACAACTCCCCGCAGAATCCCGCGTGGCGATGGCGATGCTCGACGGCAGCCCTGAGGATGCCGCGATCTTCATCCGTGGCAATTCCGCGACACCCGGAAAAGTCGTCCCCCGTCGGTTCCTGTCAGCACTCGATGGCGAAGACCCGCTGCCGATCGAGTCGCGTAGTGGCCGCCTGGAACTGGCGCGGCGAATCAACGATCCGGCCAATCCGCTCACCGGCCGTGTGATCGTCAATCGCGTCTGGCACCACCTGATGGGACGCGGGATCGTGCCCACAACCGATGACTTCGGCGTGCTCGGGCAACCGCCATCACATCCCGATCTGCTCGATCACCTGGCGACCCGGTTCCTCGCCGAGGGTCGATCGATCAAAACGCTGGTCCGCCGAATCGTCCTCTCCAGCTCCTATCGAATGTCCAGCCATGTCGATCCCCGAGCCCTCGAGATCGACCCGGCGAACCGACTCTGGCATCACCGCGAACCGCAGCGGCTCGATGGCGAGTCGATCCGCGATTCGCTGTTGGCGATCTCGGGAAGGCTCGACCGGCAGATGTATGGCGAATCGGTGCCGATCCATCTGACCACGTTCATGGAAGGCCGCGGCCGCCCCGGTAACAGCGGGCCGGTCGATGGCGACGGACGCCGCTCACTCTACGTCGCCGTCCGGCGAAACTTCCTCTCGCCGTTCATGCTCACCTTCGACACCCCGGTACCGTTCAGCACGATGGGACGACGGAACGTTTCGAACGTTCCCGCCCAAGCGTTGACGATGATGAACGATCCGCTGGTCGTCGAACAGGCCCGGTTATGGGCCGAGCGGCTATTGAATGAAACCGCCTCACAATCCACCGGTGCCAGCGATCTGACCCGCGATCGCATCCGACGAATGTACCTCGATGCGTTCGCCCGTTATCCCAGCGAGGCAGAATTGGCGGTGGCCGTCGGTTTCGTCACGGATGATCGAACAACGGACGACGCCCCGCTCAGTCGTTGGGCCGAGTTGGCTCATGCCTTGGTAAATACGAAGGAGTTTATCTTTTTACGATGAACGATTTTTTGAATAGTTATCCCTGTCAACGTCGTCGTCGGTCGACGGCCACGTCTGGGTCCCCCGCCCTGCCCCCACTTCCCGCGGCCGATCAAGCGGTGGCCGATCAACGCGCTGCCCAGTCATTCGCGGCCGGTCTGACCCGCCGTGAGATGCTCCGGCGTTGTTCCAGTGGGTTCGGAGCGGTCGCTCTGGCGGCGCTAATGAACGACCGAGCTTACGCCTCACCCGCCGTTCCTGGCGGCGGCGCAGGGGCGGCCGGTCACGGGACTCATCACACCCCGACCGCCAAACGGGTCATCTTCCTCTACATGGACGGCGGTCCGTCTCAGGTCGATACGTTTGACCCCAAGCCGATGCTCGATAAGTACGACGGCCGCGACCCGGGTGAACTGTTCAAGGTCGAGGCGACTCAGTTCAACAACAACGGCAAGGTGTTGGCCAGTCCCTGGAAGTTTCGTCAGCACGGCGATTCGGGGATCCCGATCAGTGAACTCTTTCCGCACCTTGCCGAGTGCGCCGATGATCTGGCGATCGTCCGTTCGATGGTCTCGGAGTTCCCCGAGCACACCTTCGCCAATTACTTTCTGCACACCGGCAGCGGCTTACAGGGGCGGCCGAGCATGGGCGCCTGGGTCAATTACGGGTTGGGCAGTGAATGCGAGAACTTGCCCGGCTTTGTCGTCATCAACGGCGGCCTGATCCCGCCCGGCGGGCTCGATTGTTTCGGCAGCGGTTTTCTGCCGGCCAGTTTCCAGGGGTCGTTGTTCAAACCCTCCGGCTCGGCGGTCGCCAACATTCGACCGGTCGAGCCGATGGCCGCCGGCCAGGACCGACAATTGGAGTTGATGCGACGCCTCGATTCGCTCGCCTTGCCCGAAAACTTCGGCGGACACGATAGCCTCGAATCGGCGATCCGTAATTACGAACTCGCCTATCAAATGCAGATGGCGGTGCCGGATCTGATGTCGCTGGGCGATGAAACCGAAGCGACTCAGGCGATGTACGGGATGCGATCGGAATACAAGCCGACCCAAACCTATGGCGCCCAGTGCCTGCTCGCCCGGCGGTTGATCGAACGGGGTGTGCGGTTCATCGAATTGACCTGTCCCCGCGTCGGCCATGACCGCTGGGACCAGCACAGCAATCTCAAGAAAGGGCACGAGGATAACGCCCGTGCGGTCGACCAGCCGATCGCCGCCCTGCTCAAGGACCTCAAAAGCCGCGGCCTACTCGACGATACCCTGGTCGTCTGGGCCGGCGAGTTCGGTCGTACTCCGTTCGCCCAAGGGGCCGACGGACGTGACCACAACCAGTACGGGTTCAGCATCTGGTTGGCTGGCGGCGGCGTACGCCCCGGCACCATCTACGGAGCGACCGACCATTGGGGCTATAAAGCGATCGAAAATCGTACCGAAATCCACGATTTGCACGCCACAATGCTGCACCTGCTGGGCGTCGATCACACCCGCTCGACGTTCCGCTTCGGTGGCCGCGATATGCGGCTGACCGACGTCAAGGGCCACGTCATTCGCGATCTGGTGGTCGGTTGACGCTCTCGGGCGTTCGGGGATTGCGGACGCGGCCTGCGGAACCGACGATCTGAAGCTGGAAGATCGGACGGAAAAGCGGTTGGCGACGGCCGCTGGTGTCGTTTTCACCGACTCGGCGAGCCCTCGCCACAGTTTTCCGCCATCGATGTTCCGCTGATCGCTTCCTGGCCGACAACCCGACCCGCCCACTCCATCACGCTATGACCGTTTTCGTTTTCGGACACCGTAACCCGGACACCGACGCCATCTGTTCGGCGATCGCCTACGCCGACTTACTCCGTCGCACCGGAACGCCCGATGCGATCGCCGCATGCTGCGGCCCAGCCAACCAACGGACCGAGTTTGCGCTCAAACGCGCCGGACTGAGCCCGCCGCGGATCATCATGGATGTCCGTCCCGAACTGGAGGACGTCTGCAATCGAGAGGTCGTGACGGCACTCGAGTCCGATGTGTTCTATGAAGTCTATCAACGAATGCACGCCCACTCGTTGCGCGCGATCCCGGTGCTCGGGAGCGGAAAATTGGTCGGCATCGTGACGTTGCTCGACCTGATGGAACTGGTGTTTCAAGGCGGTGTCGACCCGATCGAATCACGGCAGATCCACAGCAGCCTCGACAAGATCGTTTCGGTCCTCGGCGGTGAGTTCGAGTTTTCGCTCGACACCGATCGGGTCGATGACCTGGTCGTGACCGTCGGAGCGATGAGCGCCGAGGGGTTTACCAAACGGTTGTCGATGTTCCCGGCCCATCAGGTGTTGGTCGTCAGCGGCGACCGGCCGACGATCCAACTGCCGGCGATCGAACTCGGGGTCCGGGCGTTGGTCGTCACCGGCGGCTATCGACTCTCCGCCGGTCTGCTGCAACTGGCTCAAGCCCGCGGCGTGACGGTGATCAACAGCCCCTACGACACCGCCACGACGACGATGCGGATCAAGGCGGCCCGTTCGATCGATTCGGTGATCCAGCGAGACTTCCTGTCGTTGCCAGCGCGGATGTCGGTCAGTCGAGCCAAACAGCAGATCTTCCGTTCGCAGCAGACAATGTTCCCGATCGTCGACGGCGAGCGGCTCGTCGGCGTGCTCAGCAAAACCGATCTCGCCAATCCACAGAAAGCTCGCCTCGTACTGGTCGACCACAACGAACTCGGCCAAGCGGTTCAGGGGGCTGATGAGGCCGAGATCCTCGAGGTCCTCGACCACCACCGACTCGGCGGATCGCTGCAGACGAGTCACCCGATCCGGTTCGTCAACGAGCCGGTCGGTTCCACCTGCACCTTGGTGGCGCAAAAGTTTCGTTCCGCCGGGATCGAACCGACCGCGTCGATCGCACTCTGCATGGCGTCGGGGATGATCAGCGACACACTGTTGTTGCGGTCGCCGACGACGACCGAAGTCGATCGTGAAACGTTGCAGTGGCTGCGGCAGTTCTGCGAAATGGACCTCGACGACTACGCCGCCGAGTTCTTCCAGATCGGCTCGGCGCTACGTAATTGTTCCCCGGCGGCGGTCGTCCGCGAGGATTGCAAGCGATTCGAAGACAGTGGGATCGAGTTTTCGATTTCACAGATCGAGGAGATCGGATTCGACCTGTTTTGGCAGCGGAAGGACGACCTGCACGCGGCCCTGATCGAAATGGCGGAACAGGACCGGTTGGAGTTTGCGGCGCTGATGGTCACCGATATCGCCACCAACAGCAGCCTATTGTTGATGAGCCGTGAACCGGCCGGTTGGGATGAAATCAATTATCCGCACCTCGAAGACAACTTGTATAAACTCGACAGCGTCGTCAGCCGAAAAAAGCAGCTCTTGCCATTGATCCTCAGCCTGCTCGAGCTGCAGGCCCCAGAAGCTTAGAATAGAGTGAGAAAGATCAGTGCTGATGCCCTTCGATCGCCCTCGCCGCTTGCAGTAGCTGGCAAGCCGGTACGCCGCGATCTCCCAGCGACCGCCGAAAGCACGAAACCCGCTCGTCACTCGCCTCCAGTCGCTCGGCTGCTGGGTTGCATATTCCGCCACCCACGCCGGCATCCATCGCCGATCATTTGGGTGGACTTGAGATCACTCAAATCGGCCAGAAGAGATTGGCAGCAATCACTGGGCATTGCCTCATTTAGGGGGGGGCTGCCGTTCCCTTCTCGCCTCGCCTTTTGACTGAACCCCCTTTCGGGCAGTGAAGATTATGCGTCATTCGCGCAGGGGGAAAGAGTATTGCCCCGTAGCGAAGTACGTCGTAAACTAGGGATTATGAATCCCCCGAGTGGGGAGGATTAATCGTTCGCCCAACGAGAACAACAGATGCAAAACGCTCCTGAACGACATGTAAATCGTTTTCGGCTCATTTATATCGGCGGCGGATGCGTGATCGCACTAGCGGCTGTCGCATTCCTGATTGGGTACCTACTGCCCTCCGAGGCGGACGTTGCCGCAGAGCAACGTTTGTTGGGCAAATGGGCGATGTGGATTGAGGGTTCTGATATGGCACTGCCAACTCAGCGCATTGTTGAGTGGCTTCCCAACGGTCAAACAGCACATTACTCCCCGACGATGGAACCTTTGGGAAATTCATTCGAAAAGGATGATCGATCATCAAATTGGCGCATTCGTAACGGGAAGCTTATTATCGACGTGCAGGCGCAAGAACTAAAGGACGGCACAGCCCGTCAAGTGGGCCAGCTAGACTGGCAAAGCGACGACGTGCTGAGGATGACCACAGATGTTGGATACGGAGAACTTGTAACCGTTGTGTATAAACGTATCTTGTCCGACACTCTACAGAGCAGTGAAAGTGGGCGCACCCATGTGATGCACGGCAGATCGCGGACTGCCAGTTGATAATGGTAAATCCTTCACGCGATCGCCGTGATCACTAACGTTACCCGACTGAAGATCATGAGCTCAAACCCATACGCGGCTTCAATCAAGATGACAGAAGCAGCAATAAATCCTCTCGCCACAGCACAACAACCAGACCTTAGGCGATGGTTTGCGACTTCATCGTGCTATGCGATTGGTTGTGTCGCTGGCCTCCATGGGATTATGGTTTACCAGCAAGGTTTAAACTACGTGTGGGTATTGCTTAATGAGCCGCTGTCCATATTATTGGCCAGCATTGGATTCGCCGCTGTCGCAGTGTTGTCGTCCACTATCCTGGGATGGCTATGGTCCGCGTTTTTGCTGGGTTACAACCAATTCCTCGCAATACGTTTTTTGGCCGGCTTCATGTTTGCCATTGGCATGTTTTTGTCGATTTTTCCGGTTCAACGGTATTTAATGGATGACATGAACTGGATTACAGACCTTCTAGCAGGGACAAGACTCAACGCAAGCACGTCCGTAATTGCTTTCATTTTTGCCTTGATTTTATCACAGGCGGTTGAATCAGTTATGTCGCGGACCATAGGCCCCACCATGCTGACTAGGCGTATTCGCTTATCGCCGCGTCCTGGCGGGTAACAATCGGTTCCACCACAGATCGCGAGCTCGGCGCGGTAAAATGTCAGTCTCTCCGCGCGATCGCGGTGAACCGCCACGTTTTCGGCGGTTGCAAATGCGACTGGTATGATAAAGAACGTAGCTTCTCTCATTTCTGATGCCCCCGTCGAAGCACGCTGGATGATCAATGCGACGCCGCTCTACTTCGACTTCACCGTAAAACGTTTGGGGCTGCGCAAGCTTCCGGACGAAGTGCTGAAGCCCGATTATACCGCAGCTCACAGGCTATTGATCTTTGCTGAACAAAACTACGCCGAGGGAGGAGGATCGCGCCCATGGCTTTGCGTTGATGAAGATTCTGGCGAGGTCTACGGGTTCGACCCGGAACGCGACGCTCCGTTGTTTTTTCTCAACTCTTCCGTTACACAGTTCATCGCCACTTTTCGGTTTCTTGACAAATGGCTGGGTGCAAACAGGTCATTGCCGAGAGACAGCGACGCTCAACTCCGCGTCATCGACCCGGAGACGTACCCGAATTCAGACTGGCGCCCACTCGTCGAATGCGCCATGGAGCCCGAACTACCGGATGCACGGGAGGGCTCGACGTCGTCGGCCCTGAAGTCAGAATCATCTCCTCAATCCCCGTGATCCGCCCCGTACGTCGCGTCACTTCAGCTGCAACTGCTTGGTGACGTAGCTTATGAACAGTTCGCGACCGGACAATAATTCCGTTCCCAACAGCGGGTATTTTCCCTCGTTCGCAATTGCCTGCACAGGCAGACGATCCCCGAACCACTCCACAAAGCACAGGAACGTCTCCAGTACTACCTTCGATCCATCGGCAAGTATTGCTTCGGTCTGTACCAGAGACTCAAGGGCAAGCTCGTCGATTAGTTCTTGCGGGAAGACGAGGCGGCCGTCGAACGCCGTATCGATCCACGCCACAACTGGCAAATAACGCCCCTCGGATTGGTCGCTCACCGAAATGGTGACGAGCGCGCGATTCCGTTCGTCGACCTGTCCTTTCATTAACTGGACGCTCCGATGTGGAACGCGGCCTCGTGGCCAATGCGGATGACGAACGACTTGTGGTCGGGACGGGCGTTTTTCGCAGTCGAGGCAGCTTCCAAAAATGTGTTGCCGAGAAAATGCGACCTAGACTCAGGTTCGATTGCAACGTACCGATCCCGGTGCTCAGCTTCGAGCAACTCTCGCAATTCCGATTCATAAATCTGCTTTGCGGCTTCTGCTATTGACATTGGGCGCTCTCAGGGTTGGAATGACACCATCCATTGTACGAAGCGTTCCGCCTCAATGCAGCCCGATAATCGACGAGCCATGCGTTCGACGGGACGGCTCGGGCCGCTCGTCGGTGAATCCAGGCTATTTGCTCGGCCCATCGCCAACACTGACGTCCGTCGAGTCAGTGCGGTGCTCCCCCTGCGGTGAGTGAGCAATAACATGGATTGTGAGGCAACTGTGGCAACACATATTTCCGAAGAGCAGGAGAAACACGGCTCGAGACGATATCCTCCGCGTTCTTGCTTGCTTGCCGTCGTGGCGATCGGGATGGGGGTATTTGCGACACTGGCAGTCGCGATGATTCGGAGAGATTTTCAGCGTCTGCTCGTTGAGTTCGACTTGTCACCTTCGCTCTTGACGTCTTCTATCGTGAGCCCTGCCTTTGTACTAACGCTGCTTGCCATCACCGTATCGACGATCGCCAAGGAGTT
>SKZY01000365.1 GCA_007127095.1 Planctomycetaceae bacterium | reverse complement strand
TGCCGGGCGAAGGTCAACGACATCGGGTTGCGGCGGATCGTGACGTACGTTTCCACGGCGTGAGAAACCGCATCGATCCCGGTCAGCGCGGTGATCCGGGGCGGTTGGGTGATCGTCAATTCGGGATCGAGTAGCGCAATCCGGCAGGCGGCACGGGGGTCGCCACAGGCCATTTTGACGTGCGTTTGGGCATCGCTGATCAGAGCGAACGATTGGGCTTCACTGCCGGTCCCCGCGGTCGTCGGGACGGCGATCATCGGCAGCAGGTCGCCGGTCGCCTTGCCGACGCCGTGATAATCGTGCATCGATCCGCCACAAGAATAGACGAAGTTGATCCCTTTGCAGCAATCGAGACTGCTGCCGCCACCGAGTCCGATCAGCAGATCGGGGCGGAATTCGCGGGCTACCACGACGCCGCGATCGACCATCTCGGTCGTCGGGTTTTCACCCAAATCATGAAACGAGGCGACTTCCAACCCGGCCTCGCGGAGCCGGGATGCACCGGTTTCGAAATGTCCCGCCGCGACCACCCCGGGATCGGAGACGACCAACACGCGGCGGCCCCCGAGTTCGACCGCGAGCTCGCCGAGTCGCCCGATCGAGCCATTGCCGAAGATGATTCGGGTGCGAGGTTGATAATCAAACGGGTCCATGACGGCTGCCTAGGAGGGATGACGGTCGGCTGAGGCTGTAGCCACTATTTTCTGGCGGGCGGGATGAAGGTGGGCGAGAGACCGACTAGACGTCGATCTCTTCGGCATCCTCGGCGCGATCCATGATAAACCGAAACCGAGCCGAGGCGTCGCGACCCATCAGGTCACTGATCACGCGGTCGGTCTCGAGATGGTCGTCGATTTCGACCCGCATCAATCGACGTGTCTTGGGGTTCAGCGTCGTATTCCAAAGCACCTGCGGCATCATTTCACCGAGACCTTTAAACCGCGTGATCTCGGGCTGAGCCCTGCCGGTGTGCTGTTTCAGGATCCGTTCCCGATCGGCCTCATCGGCGGCCCAATGAATCTCTTTGCCGATGTCGATCCGGTAGAGCGGTGGCAGGGCGATGTAGAGATGGCCGGCGGCGATCAGCGGTTGCAAGTGACGAAAGAAGAAAGTCAGCAGCAGCGTTGTGATGTGATGGCCGTCGGAATCGGCATCGGCCAGCAAGATAACCCGCTGATACCGCAGGTTGGCGAGATTGAATCCGGGGCCGATCCCGCAACCGATCGCCGTCAGCAGGTCTTCGATCTCTTTATTCTCGAGCAGTTTCTTCAGCGGCACGTTCTCGGTGTTCAGCACTTTACCGCGGAGTGGCAGGATCGCCTGATAATTGCGGTCGCGGCCCTGTTTCGCGCTGCCACCCGCCGAATCGCCTTCGACGATGAATAGTTCCGAGTGGTCGCGGCCACTCGCCAAGCAGTCGCTCAATTTGCCTGGCAAAGCCGTCCGTTTAGCTCCCCCCTTTCGCGATACCGCTTCGGATGCTGCCCGCGACGCCTCGCGGGCCCGCGCCGCGGCGATGATCCGGGCGACGATTTGGTCGCCGACCGAGCGGTTGTTGTTCAGCCATTGTTCGAGCAGCGGGCGGAGGGTCGATTCGACCGCCGCCTGAGCTTCGGCGTTATTCAGCCGGTCTTTGGTCTGGCCTTGAAACTGCGGTTCGGCGATGAAGATCGAAACGATCGCCAACACCCCTTCGCGGATGTCCTCGTGAGTGATTTTGACCCCTCGCGGCGTCAACCCGTGTGTCTCGATGTAATTTCGGACCGCCTTGGTCAAGCCGCTGCGAAAGCCGTTCTCGTGGGTCCCACCGTCGCCGGTCGGAATCCCGTTGACATAGCTGCGGAGGTGTTCATCGGTCGATTCGGACCACAGCAAAGCGACCTCGATCCGCTGTTCGTCGTCTTTGCGGAAGGCGAACGGGGCGTCGTGGATCGGCCGGGCCTGTCGCGACTTGACGACCTTGCCCAAGTAATCGACGATCCCCTGCTCGTGCAGGAAGGTCTCATTCGTGCCGCCCCGCTCGTCGACGAAGACGACCTTCAACCCGCGATGCAGGAAGCTGGCCGTTTCCAGGCGATTGCGGATCACGTCGGAATCGAACTCAGTCTTCGGGAAGATCGTCGGGTCGGGCGTGAAGGTGATCGACGTCCCCGTGCCACGGATCGCCCCGGGCAATTTCTTCAGCGGGGTGACGACGACGCCTTTGGCAAACGCGATCTGATATTGAGCGCCGTCCCGCCTGACCGTCGCCACCATTTCCTTGCTCAAGGCGTTGACCACCGAAGCGCCGACACCATGCAGTCCGCCAGCTGTCTTGTAATTATTGCCGTCGAATTTGCCGCCAGCGTGCAGGATCGTCAGCACCATCTCGAGCGCCGGCTTCTTCGTCTTGGGGTGCTTGTCGACCGGGATCCCGCGGCCGTTGTCGCTGACCGTGATCGTGTGGCCATTTTTGTGCAGCGTCACACGAATTTCGGAAGCATGGCCGTTCATCGCCTCATCGACACTGTTGTCGACGATCTCCCAAACCAGGTGATGCAAGCCCGCGGTGCCGACGCCGCCGATGTACATCCCCGGCCGCTTCCGCACCGGTTCGAGCCCCTCAAGCGCCGTGATGTCTTTGGCGCTGTACTCCTTGGCAACGGTACTCATCGACGCGGGGTTCCCGGCAAATTGAATGGCGAAGTGAACGGGGCAACGTTTACGGGGCGGAGCGGCCGTCGGGCGGCAACCAACGGATCGTCAGCCGAACGGGTTTATCCTACAATCTCGACCTCAGAGAGTATTCGACGACTGTTCTCAGACGCAAGCCACGCCGACCGGACCGTTCATGCCGCTGCAAACCCTGACCGCCAAAGTACAACCCGAACAGGCTGGTCGTTGTGACCTGGTGGTGAAAACGTTGACCGAGCTGTCGCGGAGCCGGATTCGGGGGCTGTTCGATTGCGGTTGTGTGCGGGTCAATGGACGAGATTGTGGCGACCAGGGTTGGCGGGTCGGCGCAGGCGACCTGGTCACCGTTTGCTTCGACCCCCACCAAGGCTATAAGCCGAAAAAACCGTCTTGGGACGATCGTACATTCGATATCGTCTTTGAAGATGACCACCTGTTGATCGTCGATAAAGCCGCCGGCGTCTTGACCGTGCCGACCGATCACGGCGAGAAGAACACGCTGCTGCAACGGGTGTCGCATTACATCAGCCACTCGAAACGAGACCGGACCGCCTGTGTCGTTCATCGGCTCGACCGCGAGGTCAGCGGCTTGCTGGTGATGGCAAAAACCGAATCGGTTGCGGAACGCTTGATCGAGCAGTTTAAACGTCACAAGCCCGAGCGGGTCTACGCCGCCATCGTCGCCGGCAGGGTCGAAAAAGACGCCGATACGATCCGAACTCACTTGGCCACCCGCAAGAACCTCGATCGCTTTTCGGCCCCGCCGGCAGCGAACACCGAATTGGCGATCACTCACTACGAAGTGGTTCGCCGGATGAGCGACAGCACGCTGCTCGACATCCGCTTGGAAACCGGCCGTCGCAACCAGATCCGCGTCCATTTGGCCGAACTCGGCCATCCCGTGCTCGGCGATCCTCGCTACGGCGGTGAAATGAGTTCACACCCTCGTTGGGTCCGTCGGCGGATGGCTTTGCACGCCCGAACGCTCGGCTTGGAGCACCCGCTGAGCGGCAAGCCGTTGAGTTTCGAATCGCCGTTGCCAGCGGCGATCAGCAAATTCCTCCGGCAGCCCGATACGATCGCCACCCCCGACGCTGCTAAGCACTGAGCCGACGCTGCTGTACGACCGGTTCGAGGATCAAGGCGGCGAGGACGGCGATCAATAGGTACTGCCAAATCCCGCGGCCGAACCGCCGATTGGAATCATCGACCAGGAAAGCATCGAGCGATTCGTGGTACCGTGCGGCGAGCCGTTCCGCGGCGGCCCGTCGTGTCGCGACGTCGGCCAAGGTGGGACGCAGATCGGCCGCGGGGACGTTGACCGCTGCCCAGATCGCTTCGCCGTCCTCAGACGTGAACCGATACGCGCCAGCCCGATTGGTCGCTTGCCAGACCAACCGGCCGGTTTTCGCACCCGCAGACTGAAGCTCGTCGCCCGCGGACGAGCTGATTCTGACTTCACGGTCGGCGTCGTCTTGGCTTTGGCGCGCCGCTGAGACGTCTTGAGCGTCGGCCGCGATCAGACGCTGTGTTCGTCCGTCAGGCGTGGTCACCGACCAGCGGCTACCTGCGGAGTCAACGAGGAGGGTGATCGGTTGACCGGCAGCGACCGAAGCGGCGAATTCGCCATCGACCGTCAGGAAAGCGAGTAACCGCTGGATCAACGGGACAAAGACCGGTCGTAGCGGCAGCGTGTTCCAGACGCCATTCGCGGTCGTCGCAACCTGCAAGACCCGCCCCCGACCGACCGACCGCACGGCCATCAATGGCTCGCCACCCTCGAGTCTCAGAACGACCTGTGACTCGCCGGCCTGATCGCCATCGTGGGGCAGCAGTTCGAGCCACTGCTGGACGGTGGCGGCGGCGAGTGTCCCTTGCTCGCGCCCCGAGAAGACGGCCAGTGGCGGATAGGTCAAACGGGCATCATCGATCGTCGCTCCTGATTCGGCGGAAACCGTCGCACCGAAACGCAATGGCAGCAGGGGACCGGTGGCGGCGGCCGACAATTGTTCGTGATACCAGGCCGGGTCGATCGAGGGCCCGCCAAAAACGACCAACGTGCCGCCCTCATCCTGAACGAAATCGGTCAGCCAGCGGCAATCGTCCAGCGGCGGGCGAGCGACGTCGGCCAGTACGACGACGGACGGCCTACCTTCCTCCGTTCGCGTTTCCGCCAGGCGGCCGGACCGTACTTTTTGGGTACGGAACAGATCTCCACCGTCGTATGTCGGTTCACCACCAGCGAGCGAGAAGGGGTTGAGCGCGACCGCCAAAAAATCGGTATCACCGGCCAACGGCTCGGCCGAAGGCTTACCATCGACCAGCCAAACATCGATCGGATCGAGTACGCGAAACGCCTGCCAGATGCGGTCGTCAGGGGTGAATTGGTCGGTGATGGTTCCCGGCTCGCCGTCGGCCACCGATACCGAAACCTCGGCGACATGCTTTCCGACCCGCTCGGCCACCAGCGGGATGACCGTACTGGCGGTACCGCCTCGAACTTCGACACTCTGCCGCACATCTGTCGCTCCATGCACACTCAGCCGAAACTCGACACGGCGTGGCGAGTCGCCGTCGATCCGGGCTTCGACGAACCAGGGGACCGACTGCCCGACGACGGAAACCTCGGTCGCTGGCTCGACACGATGCAATCGCAGGTTCATTTCGAACTCACGCGGTTCACCGAACGGATCGACCCAATCGACCTCCGGCGGCGGTGAAATCGCTGCGATCCGTTCGGCGATCCCCGGCAGCGCATCGAGTGTCGCCCGCGAATAATCGCTGGCCGTCTGACCGGTGATCAACACGATCTGGCGTGTCGAAAACGAGCTTTCAGCGATGACCCGCAGGGCCCGACCCAGCAACGATTCCAGAGCTAACGGTCCGCCGCCGACTTCGATCTCCGCCAGTCGGTTGGCGATCCCGGCGGGGTCCGAACTTCGGCTGAGGCCGTCACTGGTCAAAACGGTGATCTCCGATCCGCGGCCGAGCGAGCGGGTGATTTCCAGTGCCGTGGCGATCGAGGTTTCGAAACGGGAGCGGTCCTCGATCCGAACCGCCGATGAATAGCTGTTGTCGAGAATCAACACCATCGCGACCGGCGAATCGCCGCGAGGCTGTTGCCAACCAGTCAAGACCGGCTTGGCCAAACAAAAGGCCAGCAACACCGGAATCGCGCAGCGGATCAGCAACAGCAACAGGTTACGGAGTCGCACCCGTCTTCGATTCTGTTGCACGACGGCTCGCAGAAACCGCATCGCCGCCCAATCGACCACTTCGAAACGGTTGCGAAACAGCAGATGGATCGTCAGCGGGACCGTGAAGGCCAAGGCCCCCAACGCCAGCAACCAATTGATCAGGATCATAACAGCTTGCGACGGGTGGCGAGGTAGTGAGCCAAACCGTCGGCCACCGGTTGATCGGTGGTCATCACCACCTGATCGATACGACTTTGGCCGCAGCCGAGTCGCAAGCGTTCCTGGTGTTCGCGAAAGTTGGTCTGATAGGCCTGGCGAATCGCGGCGGCGTCGACGTCTTCTTGTCCGCCGGCTTGCTCGAGGTCGCGAAACCGCAATCGACCGTCGAAGGGAAAATCGACCTCGTCGGGGTCGAGCACTTGGAACAGCAATACTTCGTGTTTCGCGTGTCGAAAATGGGTCAAAGCCCGCAGCAACGTTTGCGGGTCGGCGAAACAGTCAGAAATCAGGATCAACAACCCGCGGCGGTGGAGTTGCTTGGCCAATCTGCCGAGTACCGCGGCGATCTCGGTCTCACCCCCGGCGGGGCGACGCAGGAGCGTCGTGTAGATCGCTCGCAGGTGAGAGAGCCGACTGCGGGCAGGCAAAAATTCACGCAGTTCACTATCGAACGTCGCCACACCGACGCCGTCCTGTTGACCGATCATCAGGTAAGCCAAAGCTGCGGCTAAGCGAATCGCATAACCGTGCTTCGTCGTTTCGGACCGTTTCCCGCGATAGCTCATCGAGCCACTCGAATCGACGATCAGGGTCGCTTTGAGGTTGGTCTCTTCCTCGAACTCGCGGATATAGACCCGATCGGTCTTGCCGAAAACCTTCCAATCGATCGAGCGAATTTCGTCGCCTTGGACATAGGGCCGATGCTCTTTGAACTCGACGCTGTATCCCTTGTGGGGCGAACGGTGCTGGCCGCTACAGAATCCCTCGACCACCTGGCGAGCGAACAATTCGAGTCCCTTGATCCGGTCGCGGTCGGCGGCCGTCAGGAGGTCACTGACATGCATCGCAGAAGGCCGCTAGAGGGTCGGGGCGGTGGGGCGAGGCGACTCGGTCAACGCCCGCCGGATCAGGTCGTCGGTATCGAGCCCCTCGGCGTCGGCAGAGAACGTCGGCACCAACCGGTGTCGCAGCGCCGGCAACGCCAGCGCTTCAATGTCGGCGATCGAAACGTGGTTGCGACGATGCAGCAGCGCTCGCGCCTTGCCACCGATCACCAACTGCTGGCTGGCCCGCGGCCCAGGCCCGTACTCAATGTATTGTTTGACCCAATCGGGCGAATTCTCGTCGCGGGGACGCAGCATTCGGACCAGGCCGAGTACGAACTGTTTGACGTTTTCCGGCAGCGGAACCGAGCGGACCACCCGTTGGTAAGCGATGATTTCGTCGCCATCGATCACGCGGGTAACCTTTGCCGAACCGCTGCCCGTCGTCCGATCGATGATCTCGCCCTCCTCTTCGCGGTCGGGGTAACCGACGACGACGTGGAACAGAAAGCGGTCGCGTTGAGCCTCAGGTAACGGGTAGGTCCCTTCCTGCTCGATCGGGTTTTGCGTCGCCAGGACGAAAAACGGCTCCTGCAACCGATAGGTTTTGCCGGCCGCCGTCACCTCATGCTCCTGCATCGCCTCGAGCAACGCGGCCTGAGTTTTCGGCGGGGTTCGGTTGATCTCATCGGCCAACAGGACCTGGGTGAAGACCGGCCCCGGTTGAAACAACATCTCACGGCGACCGGTCTGCGGATTCTCTTGAATGATGTCGGTACCGGTGATATCGCCGGGCATCAGGTCGGGAGTGAACTGAATCCGACGAAACTCCAGATGCATCGTCTCGGCGAGCGACCGGATCATCAACGTCTTCGCCAGCCCCGGCACGCCTTCGAGCAGGCAATGTCCGCGGGCCAAGATCGCGATCAGCAACTGCTCGATCACTTCCGACTGCCCGACAACGACTCGGCCGAGTTGCTCGCGGACGGCGGCGAACGACCGCTCCAAGCGGGCGGCGTCGGCGAGGTCATCAGCCTGCTCGACCGGCGGGGTTTCCGAGGGCGTTGGCGAGGGCGTCGAAGCCATAACAGCGGGGTGGGGTTGCGGGTTGAGGGGCGGCAGCGACGATCGCGTCACCGGCCGGCCCACTTTTCGAGTTCCGCCTGGAGCGATTCCAGGACGGTTTGCCAGGGTAGGCGATCGCGTCGCCGGCCGGCCCATTAAAGCTGCTGTCTCGCGGTGTGGCAAACGAGCCGCCCTCGGGAAAAAGACTTCGGCTTCATCTTTACCGGCGATCGCCGATTCGGTTAAGACCCAACCATACATTCATTCACCCGGTCGATTTCAGAACGACGCGGGCCTCTCGCATGGGATCGGTCATGAAAGCTTGGGTGCTCAGCCGCTTGGTGGTTGGATTGGTGGTCTTGTTGCGGTCGACCTGTCGGATCCACTTCCACAACGACCCGCGCCCTTGGTTGCGTCAAAACGGGAATCGCTACGTCTTCAGCTTTCTACATTCTCATCAGTTGTCCGTGATCATCGGCTCGGAGCCGGGGACCGCGGCGATGGTATCGCGGAGTCGCGATGGGGAATTGATCGTGGCGGCGTTACAAAAAGCGGGATGTGTGGTGGTCCGCGGTTCCAAGAAATCGAAAGGGACGGGCAAAGGCGGCAGGATGGCGATCGATCGGCTGATCGAACACGTCGCCTCCTCCGGTCCGGCGGCGATCGCCGTCGACGGCCCGTTGGGGCCGCGGGGCCGGGTCCACAAAGGCGTGGCAATGGTCAGCCAAGCGACCGGCGCGCCGATCCTGAACATCGTCGCCCGTCCGCGGCGGCGTTGGATCGCCCAACAGGCGTGGGACCGGCTGCAATTGCCGATCCCGTTCACCCGGATCGATGGCTATTTCGCCCCCCCGATCTATCCGCAACCGGGAGAGAAACTGGAGGCCTTTCGGCAACGGATCGCCGACTCGTTGCACGAACTCGAACAACGTATCGACCCCCAAGAAGCGGCCCGCGATCGTCCCGTCGTGGTCGAGGCCAGCGCGGCGGCGGCGTGAGCCGGTCAGCAAAAAGGACAAAAACGCTTGACAGCCTCATTTTGGCATTGACGATCTGCACCCCGTGCGTCAACTTTTCCGCACGGATCGACTTGTCGCTCTGTGCGTCAAACTTGTTTGGCTGTGGGAGAGTTGCCGTTTTGTCTCGCTGTCCCCCCTTCGGTGATTGGCTGCTAGAGGCTAATTTACCGAGGTGGATCGGCTGCTGAGTCGAAAGCCGGGTGACTCCGTGACCACCTAGGACATTAAGGAACTGCCAGTTGGGCAAAAAATCGAAACGTTACCGCGGCGATATCGAAAAGCAGCCGCAGGCACCGATGGCGTTGGGCGAAGCCGTCTCTGTGCTGAAAAAGTTCAATACGACTAAGTTCGATCAGACGGTCGAAGTCCATATGCGGTTGGGGGTTGACCCGAACCAAGCTGATCAGATTGTGCGAGGCAGCATCGTGTTGCCGCACGGTATCGGCAAGCAGCAACGGGTGGTTGTGTTCGCCAAGGGCGACGCGGCGACCGCGGCCGAACAGGCCGGAGCCGATGCGGTAGGCGGCGACGATTTGGCGAAGCGGATCCGTGAAGGCTGGACCGATTTCGATGTCTGCATCGCGTCGCCCGACATGATGGGTTTGGTTGGGCCGCTCGGCCGGGTGCTCGGTCCTCGTGGCTTGATGCCCAGCCCGCGTGCCGGCACCGTGACTCCCGATGTCGCAAAGGTGGTTGCCGAGTACAAGGCCGGTAAGGTCGAGTTTCGCAACGACAAGGGCGGTAACGTCCACGCCATGGTCGGCAAGCTAAGTTTCGATGAAGCGAAGCTTGGCGAGAACATTCAGGCGTTTGTCAACCACGTGCTCAGCCTCAAGCCGGCCGCCGTCCGCGGCGCTTACCTTCGCGGCGTCGCGATTTGCGGGACGATGAGTCCGAGCGTTCGCGTGATCGCCTAACACTCAATCGGCTCCGGGTGTGCGGTTTCGTGCCGCCTGTCTCTGCGAGCCCTTTGGCGTGTATTTCAAGTTCAATCTGTGCCGGTTCGTGTAGGGCTCAAGCATGAGTAAGTTTGTAAAGCAATTAGTCACGCGAGACATCGCCAGCCGATTGGCGGGCGTGGAAGACGCTGTATTGGTATCCACCACGGGGATGGATGCCAACACGACCAATGAGCTTCGTGGCGAATTGGAAAAGAAGGACATTCAACTGTTGGTGATCAAGAACTCGCTCGGCCGCAGGGCGACCGAGGGAGGTTCGCTTTCGCCGATGTTCACCGGCGCGGTCGGTCAAGTAGCCGTCTGCTGGGGGGCGACCGACTTCGTCGCGTTAGCGAAGGAAGTCATCCGTCTCGACAAGGAGGGTGGCAAGTTTGATAAGTTCAAGGCTGCCGGTGGTGTCCTCGATGGCGAGCGGCTCGATGCCGAGCGATTGGCTGCGGTCAGCAAATGGCCGAGCCGCGAAGAGCAGATCTCCATCTTGGTCGGTCAGATCCTCAGCCCGGGTGCCAGCCTGGCCGGTGCCTTGCTCGGTCCTGGAGGCTCGCTGGCTAGCCAGATCAAGCAAAAGGGCGAAGAAGAGTAATTTTGCCCTGATGGTCCGTTTCGGCGGGCCGTTCGAACCAGCGACCGGTGGCCGCTCGTAGGCCCCCGATCTTCCCGCACCCTGTTATTGCATCCACTCACCTCCCGTCTCAAGGAATCAGAAGAATGTCTGAAGCAGCAACGATCGAGTTCAGCGCCGAGTCCAAGACGCTCGGCGACCAAATCGCCAACATGACGCTCAAGCAAGCCAAGGAATTGAGCGACTACTTGAAGGAAACCTACGGCATTGAACCCGCTTCGGGCGGTGCCGTAATGGTCGCTGCCGGTGGTGGCGATGCCGGTGCCCCTGCGGCTGCCGAGCAGACCGAGTTTGACGTCATTTTGACCGGGTTCGGCGAAAAGAAGCTGGATGTCGTCAAGGTCGTCAAGAACCTGACCGGCGCTTCGCTGATGGACGCCAAGAAGTTGGTCGAAAGCTGCCCGGCGAAACTCAAGGAAGGTGTCAGCAAGGAAGACGCCGAAAAGGTCAAGGCCGAAGTGGAAGCCGCCGGTGCGACCGTCGAGCTGAAGTGATCGGCTCTGCAAATAGCAGGGTAAGCCGAAGCGAGTGTCCGATTGCCGCTAGCCGGTGGTCGGTCGCTCGTGTTTTGGCGAATCGATTCGAGGCGGCGGCATCTGTTGGCGGTCTCTAGCTAAAATCGGGCCAGTTTTGTCCGAGTGGGTTTGCAAGTCTATTAAAAATTGTTAACCTCTGAGCGTGGTCCCTCTCCGCAGAGTGCTGGAAAAGTTGTCGATTGACTCAGGCCTTTTTTTCAACGATCGCCGCAATCGGCTCGGTTGCCGATCGGTTCTTGGGGATGGTCGGGGTGTCGGAAAATCGTTCCAGGTCACGGTCCGAAGGTCGGAGCGGAGACGTCTCGCGGTCCCCCAGCCGGGCGTGCTCGTGCGTGGTTGCTCCTCCGTTGTTCGGCGATCGGATCTGTCCACCGGGCGGCGTTCTCATGGCGGTCCGCCTTCGTCCGGTTTGTTGGCGATTGGAGCGAACGTGGGGTTGGATCTCGGTGTTGCGACCATTTTTGCTCATGCTGCCGCAAGGCCCTCGAGGGGGGCTTTGAAGTTGAGGCTCGCCGGTTGGTATTTCTCGGCTCAGGGACCGTTTCGTCCCCTCCGTTTCCCGTTTACTTCGCTTGGCCTATAGGCCGTGATGGAGCGTTTTCAAGATGGCATGCACTACTCAACGTTGCCTCGAGCCGACCACGACCCGACGATTCGGTTCGCAGGATGAGGCGTTTCCGATCCCCGATCTGAGCGAGTTGCAAACCGCCTCCTACGCGGCGTTTTTGCAGGAGGAAGTCGCTTCGGACAAGCGGGCCGATCAAGGCTTAGAGGCCGTGTTGCGGGAAATTTTCCCGGTTTCTAGCTACGACGGAACGGCCTCCTTGGAGTACCTCCGCTACGAGCTGGGCAAGCCGCGTTACACCGCCGAGGAATGTCGGCAATTGCGTTTGACGTATGGCCGTCCGCTGCGGATCTGGCTTCGTCTGAACCGTGAGCAGCCGGTTGAAGAAGAGGTTTATCTGGGCGATCTGCCGGTCATGATGGGTGGCGGTGAGTTCATCATCAACGGTGCCGAACGCGTCGTCGTTTCGCAGCTGCACCGCAGTCCGGGGGTCGATTTCGTCTTCGAGCAAGAGGGGACGACCGATCGGCGGTTGCCGAGTTGTCGGATCATCCCCGAGCGTGGCAGTTGGATCGAGGTCAACGTCACCAAGAAGGACTCGATGACGGTCAAGATCGACCAGAGCGGTAAGTTCAGCGCGATGACGCTGTTGCGGGCGATGGATCCGAAGCTGTCCAACGATTCGGATCTGTTGGCGATTTTTTACGATCCGCAGACGGTCAAGATCAGTGGTGCCAAGACCGCGGCATCGCTCGAGGGCAAGATCGCGATCGACGATGTCGTCTACCCGTCGAGTAGTGATCGGGCTGGTGAGATCTTGATCGAGGCCGGGCAGCGGATCAGCAAGGACGTCGCCGAGCAGATTTGCGGTTCGGGCGCAAAGTCGGTCGATGTGATCGATCCTCCCAAAAGTCCTTTGATTTTTAATGCTTTGGCGGATGACAACACCAGCAGTCATGAGGAGGCCTTGCTGCGGATTTACCAACGACTCCGCCCCGGCAATCCTCCGCAGCTCGAGAAGGCTCGGACGCTGTTCAACGAAAAGTTTTATGATGCCAACCGGTATCGTCTCGGCCGCGTCGGACGATTTCGGCTAAACCGTAAGCTCGGTCAAGAGATTGACGAGTCGGTGATGACACTCCGCCCGGAAGACATGATCTCGTCGATCAAGTACGTGATCAATCTGATGGATCATGAGGAGGGGGCCGAAGAGGACGACATCGATCACCTCGGTAACCGACGCTTGAGGACGATCGACGAGTTGGCCGCGGAGGAACTTCGCAAAGGCTTTTTGAAGCTTCGCCGGACCGTTCAGGAGCGGATGAGCTTGAAGGATGTCGAGGACATGACGCCTCGGTCGCTGATCAACCCCAAGAGCGTGTCGGCGGCGATCGACTATTTCTTCGGTCGTGGTGAGCTGTCTCAGGTGGTCGACCAGACCAACCCGTTGAGTCAACTCGCCCACGAGCGTCGGTTGTCGGCGCTCGGCCCCGGTGGGTTGAACCGTAAACGGGCGGGCTTTGAGGTCCGCGATGTTCACATTTCGCACTACGGACGGATCTGCCCGATCGAGACGCCGGAAGGGACCAACATCGGCCTGATCAGTTCGCTGGCGATCTACGCTGGCGTCGATTCGTACGGCTTTTTGGTGACGCCGTACCGAAAGATTAAGGACGGCAAGGTCACCGAGGAGGTGGTCTTGCTGCGGGCTGACGAGGAGGACGAGTCGTTCGTCGCCCCGGCCGACGCGCAGGTCCAGGACGGGGCACTGGTCCCGGGGCCGAATATGATCGCCCGTCACCGCAGCGACTTCCTGATCGTCCAACCGACGCAGGTTTCGTACATGGACGTCGCGCCGAGTCAGATGATCGGTATTTCCGCTGGCCTGATCCCGTTCCTGGAGCACGATGACGCCAACCGTGCGTTGATGGGCAGCAATATGCAGCGGCAAGCCGTTCCGTTGCTGGTCGCCGAACCACCGATCGTCGGTACGGGGATGGAGGCGGAGGTCGCTCGTAACAGCGCCATGGTGGTGCGGGCGCGGCGAGCCGGGAAGGTCACGTATGTCGACGCCACGCGGATCGAGATCGGCAGCGACCACTACACCCTGAAGAAGTATCACGGCTTGAACGAGCGGACCTGCCAAAACCAGAAGCCGATCGTTTCGATCGGTGACAAGGTCGAGAAGGGTCAGATCATCGCGGATGGGGCTGCGACCAAGAATGGTGAATTGGCCGTCGGCCGTAATGTGCTCGTCGGGTTCATGTCGTTCGACGGGTTTAATTACGAAGACGCGATCATCATCAGCGAAGAGTTGGTTCGTAACGACACTTATACTTCGATTCACATCGAGGACTTCGAGGTCGAAATCCGCGAGACCAAGCTGGGACGTGAAGAGTTCACTCGCGATATCCCCAACGTATCGGAAAAGGCGTTGGCGTCGCTCGACGAGACCGGGATCGTGCAGGTCGGGACGTACGTCAAGCCAGGCGATGTGTTGGTCGGCAAGGTCAGTCCCAAGAGCAAGACCGAATTGACACCCGAAGAAAAGTTGTTGCACGCGATCTTCGGTCGTGCCGGCGAGGATGTCAAAAATGACTCTTTGGAAGTCCCGTCGGGGATCGAGGGAATCGTCATCGATACCCAAAAGTTCTCTCGCAGGATGAGCCTTGGTGAAGACGAACGGAAGGTCTTCGAAAAGGAACTGAAGGCGGCTGAGAGCGAGGGGAATGCGGAGATCGCGAGTACGTTTGAGGCTTTCGTCCGAGACATGGAAGCGGTCGCTGACGTCAAACTGAAGGATATCGAGGGGAGTCCATTGGCCGATGGCCAGGACCCGAAGTTCGTCGCCGAGCGCGCCGGTGCATTCCGACTCGATCACATTCTGGACCAGGTCAAGGATGCCACGAAGAAGAAGGAAGTCGAGAAGGTTTACAAGCAGCAGTGGGAGAACGTCGAACGGGCGATCGACGAGCGAGACCGCAAGCTCAACAGCATGAAGCGCGGTGATGAGCTTCGCAGCGGCGTGTTGCAGATGGTCAAGGTCTACATCGCGACCAAACGGGTGATCGGCGTCGGTGACAAGATGGCCGGCCGTCACGGGAACAAGGGTGTGATTTCGAAGATCTTGCCGATCGAGGACATGCCGTTTTTGCCTGACGGAACTCCGATCCAGATCATGCTCAACCCGCTCGGCGTTCCCAGCCGGATGAATGTCGGCCAGATCCTCGAAACCCACCTCGGTTGGGCCGGCGCCAAACTCGGTTTTCGCTCGATCACCCCGGTGTTCAACGGTGCCAGTGAGGATGAGATCAACGACGCGTTGGAGGAAGCGGGGCTGCCACGGCATGGGAAGGTGCGTCTGACCGACGGCCGGACCGGCGAACCGATGGGGCAGGAGACGACTGTCGGTTACATCTACATGTTGAAGCTGCACCACTTGGTCGATGATAAGGTTCACGCCCGTAGCACCGGCCCGTATTCGCTGATCACCCAGCAACCGCTTGGCGGTAAGGCTCGGTTCGGCGGCCAGCGGTTCGGCGAGATGGAAGTCTGGGCTTTGGAGGCTTATGGCGCCGCTTACATCCTGCAGGAGTTGTTGACCGTTAAGAGCGACGACGTCGAAGGTCGGACCAAGATCTACGAATCGATGGTCAAGGGCGAGAACACGCTCGAGGCCGGCACGCCAGCCAGTTTTGACGTGCTGACCAACGAAATCCGTGGGCTCGGCTTGAACATGCAGCTCGAGAAACGCCCCATTTAGTCGCGACAGTGCGAACCAGGGCCTCGCCCGCGGCGAGGCCTCGACGGCTTGATCAGCTTCGAACCACGATGGGCAGCGCCCCCCCCTGACGGCGATGACCGCCGCGCCGTTGCCTTTACTAAACGAATACCTGTCCCGTCGAGCCGACCGGCTCGATGCTTCACCTGGAGTGCTCCGTTATGTCGACCGGCGAAAACAGCAATTACGATCGCATCAACGACTACGCGGCGGTAAAGATTTCTTTGGCCCGGCCTCAAGACATCAAGAGTTGGTCGTTCGGCGAAGTGAAAAAGCCGGAAACGATCAACTACCGAACCTACCGTCCCGAAAAGGATGGACTGTTTTGCGAGCGGATCTTTGGTCCGGAGAAGGATTGGGAGTGTGCCTGCGGCAAGTACCGTGGGATGAAATACAAAGGGATGATCTGCGATCGTTGTGGCGTCAAGGTCGCGCATAGCCGTGTCCGTCGCAAACGGATGGGGCATATCGAATTGTCAGCCCCGATCGTCCATATTTGGTTCTTCAAGGCGATGCCGTCGCGACTCGGCAACCTGCTGGAGATGAAGACCAACAGCCTCGAAAAGGTGATCTACTTCCAGGATTACGTCGTCATCGACAAAGGGACGACCGATCTCGAAGATCGCCAACTGCTGAATGAAGAAGAGTACCGCGCCGCGCGGGCTCAGTATGGCGAGGGTTCGTTCGAAGCGGACATGGGCGCCGAGGCGATCCGCAAATTGCTCAACCGACTCGACCTGGTCACGCTCAGCCAACAACTTCGGACAGAACTTCACGAGACCGGTAGCAAGCAGAAGAAAAAAGACCTGATCAACCGGTTGAAGATCGTCGAATCGATCCGTGACAGCGACAACCGTCCCGAGTGGATGGTGCTCGACGTGATCCCGGTGATCCCGCCCGACCTCCGACCACTCGTATTGCTCGACAGTGGTAACTTCGCCACCAGTGACCTGAACGATCTCTACCGGCGGATCATCAACCGCAACAACCGGCTGCGGAAGTTGGTCGATCTGAACGCGCCCGAGGTGATTATCCGCAACGAGAAGCGGATGTTGCAGCAGTCGGTCGATGCGTTGTTCGACAACAATCGCTGCAAACGACCGGTGCTCGGGTCGAGCAATCGACCGCTCAAGTCGTTAACCGACATGATCAAAGGGAAGCAGGGGCGGTTCCGCGAAAACCTGCTCGGCAAACGGGTCGATTATTCGGGACGTAGTGTGATCGTGGTTGGGCCACGTTTGAAGCTTCATCAATGCGGCTTGCCGAAGAAAATCGCTTTGGAGCTTTATCAACCGTTCATCATCCGCAGGTTGAAGGAACTCGGGCATGCCGACACGATCAAGTCGGCCAAGAAGATGCTGGAGCGAAAGGATGAAGAGGTTTGGGATATCCTCGAACAGGTAATCACCAACCACCCGGTGCTGCTCAACCGGGCCCCGACGCTGCACCGAGTCGGGATCCAAGCGTTTGAGCCGATTTTGGTCGAGGGTAACGCGATCCACTTGCATCCGTTGGTCTGTCGTGGTTTCAACGCCGACTTCGACGGCGACCAGATGGCGGTCCACCTGCCGCTGTCGATCGAGGCGCAAGTCGAGGCTCACACCTTGATGATGAGCACCAACAACGTGTTCGCGCCCAGCAACGGCAAGCCGATCATGAGTCCCTCACAGGACATCGTCATGGGTTGCTATTACACCACGGTTGACCTGCCCGGACGGAAGGGTGAGGGGATGGCCTTCAGCGACTCCGACGAACTCGACTTGGCGCTCAACCAGGGAATCGTCGACCTGCATGCGAAGGTCAAATTGCGTTTGCCCAAGTTCCAAAAGCTGAAATCTGAAGCCAACGACAAGGAAGACTCGGGCCGGCACGCTTACGGGATCGTTATCGAAACGACACCCGGCCGGAATCGCTTCAATATGATGCTTCCCGACGGGATGGATTATTACAACCAAGCGATGCGGTCGTCGGACCTTGCCAGCGCGATCAGCGATTGTTATCAGCGGCTCGGTCGCAAGGCGACGATCCATCTGCTCGACGACATGATGCAACTCGGGTTCCGCGAATCGACCCGCAGCGGGTTGTCCTTCGCGATCGATGACTTGGTCACACCGGAGTCAAAGGTGACCTACGTCAAGAAGGCCGAGGATGAGGTGATGCGGCTGCAAAAGGCTTTCCGACGCGGTGAAATGACCGATAAGGAACGGGCCGGTAAGGTCGTCGATGCCTGGCAGCGGGTGCGAAACGAAATCACCGAAGACATGATGGAGGCGATGAAAAACGACTTCCGCGGTGATGGTTCGTACATCAACCCGGTCTTCTTGATGGCGCACTCGGGTGCTCGAGGCGGTCAAGAACAGATCCGTCAGTTGGCCGGTATGCGGGGGATGATGGCGAAGCCGAACGGCGAGATTTTGGAAACGCCGATCAAGGCGAACTTCCGAGAAGGCTTGTCGGTATTGGAGTATTTCTCCAGTACCCACGGTGCCCGTAAAGGTCTTGCCGATACCGCGTTGAAGACGGCCGACAGCGGTTACCTAACGCGGAAGCTCGCCGACGTTGCCCAGAATGTCGTGGTCACGATGGACGACTGCGGGACGACCCAAGGGATCACCAAGGGGACGGTTTACCGCGGCGAGACGGTCGAAGTGAAGTTGGTCGATTCGATCACCGGTCGGGTCAGCCGCCAATCGATCGTCAATCCGTACACCGACGAGTTGATCGTCGCGGAAAACGAGATGATCACGCCTGAGATCGCTCGCCGGATCGAATTGTTGGGCTTGGAAAAAATCCAGGTCCGCTCGCCGATGACCTGCGATGCCCCGCTGGGAGTTTGTCGTCGCTGTTACGGGATGGACTTGGCGACCGGATCACTGGTCGAAGAGGGGATGGCCGTCGGGATCATCGCTGCCCAGAGTATCGGTGAGCCCGGCACGCAGTTGACGATGCGGACTTTCCACATCGGCGGCAGTGTGTCGAAGGTTCTCGAAGAGAGCGACCTGAAGTGTAAGAAGGGGGGGACGATCCGACTGACCCGGATGCGGATGGTTCGCAACAAGGAAGGTTTCGATATCGTCCTGACCCGTAATGGCGAAATCAGCGTCGTCGATGATCGTGGTCGTGAGATCGAATCGCACGTCGTTCCGACCGGGTCGAAACTCCGGGTCGGTGACGGCGATGTCGTTCAAGACGGACAAGTGCTCTGCGATTGGAACCCCTACTCGATCCCGGTGATCACGGCCTACGGCGGCCGGGTCCGTTTCGAAGACGTGATCGAAGGCGTGACGATGCGCCGCGAACGCGAGATCAGTGGCCAAGACCGGATGGTGATCGTCGAACACAAAGGCGAACATCACCCGCAGATCGCGGTTCACGACGAGTCGGGGCACGCGGTTGATGTCCAATACCTGAGCGAACGGGCGATCATCAAGGTGACCGATGGCGAGGAAATCGTCCCCGGTACCGTGTTGGCCGAAAACCCACGCGAAACCGGTGGCGTTTCCGACATCACCGGCGGTTTGCCTCGGGTTACCGAAATCTGCGAAGCCCGGAAGCCGAAGGACCCGGCTGTGATCGCTGAGGTCGATGGCGAAGTCGAAATCCTCAACGAACGGAAACGTGGTAAGCGGACGATCATCGTCCGTAGCGAATCGGGTATCGAACGCGAACACTTGGTTCCGGCCGGGAAACGATTCTTGGTTCACACCGGCGATATCGTCGAGGCGGGACAAGCATTGGTCGACGGGCCGCTGGTGCCGCACGATATCCTGAGGGTTTCGGGCGAAGAGGCCGTGCAACAATACCTGTTGCACGAAATCCAACAGGTTTACCAGATCCAAAAAGTTGAAATCAACGATAAGCACTGCGAAGTGATCATCGCCCGGATGCTCCGTAAGGTGAAGATCGAAAGCGCCGGCGATACGACGTTGCTGCCGGGGATGGTGATGGATCGATTCGAATTCCGCCGAGTCAATCTGGAACTCGCCAAGTGCATCAAGATCGCTTCCGCCGGTGATACCGGACTAACCGAAGGGGCAATCATTCCCAAGGTGACACTGGAAGAGAAGAACGCGGAGGTCGAGGCGATGGGTGGGACCCCGGCCAAGGGCAAAAAGCCGAAGTCGGCGACCGCTAGTACTCAGTTGCTGGGGATCACCAAGGCCGCGGTCCAGTCGAGCAGTTTTATCAGCGCCGCGTCGTTCCAGGAAACGACCAAGGTGTTGACCGAGGCGGCGTTGTCGGGCAAGGTCGACAAGTTGGTCGGCTTGAAGGAGAACGTCATCCTGGGGCACTTGATCCCGGCCGGTACCGGTTTCCGCTCATTCCAGGACGCCGAGGTCAGCTATCGCCGCGAAGCGTTGCAGGAATTGGCCGATGCACCGTCGGCGCTGGAAGAAAGTTTCCCGCTGCTCGCAGCCGGTGAAGCGGCCAGCCCGCCAGCTGAGGCCCCGGACGATACGCCCAAGCCGAGCGAATCGCTCGATAGCATGTTTGGCGGCGGCCAAGATTAGCCCGCTTGATCCGTCAAGCAATCGCTGAATCCCGATCGTCCCGGTACCGTGTTCCCCGTGAACGGCGGTACCGGGATTTTTACTGATAGCCGAGGCGTGACTTGTGAACCACGATCTGTTGGCGTTACTCGCCTTGGCACCGATCATCGTCGTGGCGATTTTCTTGGTCGGGATGCGTTGGCCGGCCCGCCGAGTAATGCCGATGTCCTATGCCGTGGCGGCGGTCTTAGCGCTGGCGGTTTGGCGGGTCCCGCCGCTGACGGTCACCGCGGCGAGTCTGAAGGGTTTGTTGATCGCCGGTGAGCTATTGTTCATCGTCTTCGGGGCGATCCTGCTACTAGCGACGGTGACCCGCAGCGGCGCGATCGCCACGATTCGTGGTTGTTTCAGCGACATCTCGCCCGATCGTCGCGTGCAGGTGATCATCGTCGCTTGGCTGTTCGGTACCTTCATCGAAGGGTCAGCCGGATTCGGGACGCCCGCCGCGGTAGCGGTTCCGTTGTTGGTCGGCCTCGGGTTTCCGGCGTTGGCCGCCGTGATCGCCGGGATGATCATCCAGTCGACACCGGTCTCGTTCGGTGCCGTCGGGACGCCGATTTTGGTCGGAGTCGGAACCGGTTTAGCAGGAGACGGGACGATCGATGAATTCGCCACCCGGTTCGGTTTTGCAACGTCGGCCGATTTGCTGGCGATGATCGGGCTGCGGGTGGCGATCTTGCATGCCGTGATCGGGACGCTGATCCCGCTGATCGTCGTCACAGTGATGACTCGCTGCTTCGGCCCTAATCGATCGGTCCGCGAGGGTTTGGCGATCTGGCCGTTCGCTCTGTTTGCGGCTTTCGCGATGACGATTCCCTATGTCGCGGTGGCCTACTGGCTGGGGCCTGAGTTTCCGTCACTGCTGGGCGGCTTGATCGGTCTGGCGATCGTCGTCCCGGCAGCCCGCGGCGGCTGGTTTGTCCCGCGGGGTGACCGCGTTTGGGACTTCGAGCCGCGGGAGAAATGGGATGTCCACTGGGGCGGTTCGTCGATCCAAGTTGAACCCAATACGTCTCGGCAAATCGGGGTTTTTTCGGCTTGGGTCCCCTACGTGATCGTAGCCAGCTTGTTGGTCCTGACCCGCCAGGAATCGCTGTTCGGCTGGGCTGTTTCGCCGGCGGGAATCGTCAAGTCACTTCATCTGTCACTGGTCGATCTGCTGGGCAGTTCGGTCGCCTACCGGTTTCACCCGCTCTACTCGCCGGGGACTTTGTTCGTGGTCGCTTCGCTGGCGACTTGGCGGCTGCACCGGATGAGTTGGGCAGATTATTCATCCGCCTGGCGTGACGCCGGACGATCGGTCCGGCTGGCGTCGGTGGCTTTGATTTTCACGACCCCAATGGTCCAGGTATTCATCACCAGTGGCGATGGCGGCGGCGGTTATGAGCCGATGCCGATCGCGCTGGCGCTGGGGGTCGAACGGATCGCCGGTTCGGCTTGGCCGTTGTTCGCCCCGGTCGTCGGCGGGATCGGCGCCGCGGTGGCAGGCAGCAACACGATCAGCAACATGATGTTTTCGCTGTTCCAATTCGAGGTCGGCCAAAAGATCGGCGTCGATCCGTTTTGGGTTGTGGCATTGCAGGCGGTCGGTGGCGCCGCTGGCAACACGATTTGCGTTCACAACGTGGTCGCGGCGTCGGCCGTCGTCGGACTCAACGGTCGCGAGAGCTTTGTGATCCGCAAGACGCTACTGGTGTTCATCTATTACGTGACGGTGGCCGGACTGCTCGGGCTGGCGATCACGGCTGCGGGCTGACCACTTGCGCCGCGATTCGGCACAGTTCGGCGGCTCGGTCCGCAGTCGGGGCTTCGGCGATCATCCGTACGATCGGTTCAGTGTTGCTGCCGCGGACCAGCAACCAGGCGTCCGGCCAGGCCATCCGGAGCCCGTCGTCGCGGTTGGCAGCCGCATCAGGAAAGGCGGCAGCGATCCGCTCCAGCATCTCCGGCAGGCGGTCGGCGTCGAGCGGAACTTTGGATTTTTCGATCGCCAACCGTGGCAAGGCGGCGACGATTTCCGTAAGCGACTTTCCGGTAGCGGCCATCAGGTCGAGCACTTGAGCGATCCCGACGAAGCTGTCGCGAACCAGCCCGACCCGCGGATCGATCGGGCCTCCGTTCCCCTCGCCACCATAAGTCGCTGCGACGGCCAGCATCCGATCGACGACATTGGCTTCACCGACGGCGCTGCGATGTGAGACGACGCCGGCGTCGGCCGCCAACCGCTCGCTCATCCCGCTGGTGGCGCCGTTGATCACGATCGGGCCACGTGTCCGCGGGTCGGCCAAGGCGCGTTGGACACAAATCGCCAACGTGTATTCCTCACCGATGTACGTGCCGGTCTCATCGATCAATGCGAGCCGATCGGCGTCGGGATCCTGACAGAAACCGATTTGACACCCCAGCGAGACGGTCTTGGCGGCAACGGTTTGCAGATTCTCCGCGGTCGGCTCGGGAACGTGATCGAACAGCCCGTCGGGATCGCCGCCGAGCACAACGACGTCGCAGCCGAGTCGCTCCAGCAACCGCCGCCCCAGGGCGCCGCCGGCGCCGTGATTGCTATCCAACAGGACTCGAAACCGGCGGGCCGCGATCCGCTCGGCGTCGACCGTCGCCAGTACGGCGGCGAGGTGCGCGGCATGGGGATCGGCGATCGTTTCGAGGTCGCCCAGACGATCGTGAACGGCCCAGTTGGCTCGCCCCTCTTGGTAGGCGGTCCGGATCGCGGCCCCGGTCGTCGCGTCCAAAACCCGCCCGCTGCGGTCGAACAATTTGATCCCGTTGTATTCGGGAGGATTATGGCTGGCCGTAATCTGGATCGCGGCATCGGCCGATCGGTCACGCACCAGCACCCCGATCGACGGCGTCGCCGCGACATCGGCATCAAGGACATCGCAGCCACAGCCGCGAAGCGCCGCGACGACCACGTCACGCAGCACCGCTCCGCTGGCTCGGCCGTCGCGGCCGACGATCACCCGTGGCCGTCCCCCCGTCATCGCCTCTTGCAACTGGCTGGCAAACGCCGCGACATACCGGGTCGCCACTAGCGGCGTCAGTGAACACCCGACGATCCCTCGCAAGCCGCTCACGCTGATGATCAGATCACTCATTCTCGGTTATTCCTCGTTCGCTCTCGATCGCGGCAACGGTAATGGGACTTTCCACCAAACCACCAAAGCGGCTGGGGACGAATCGTCGATTCAGATCCGCTATCATGGACGCTTGAGAGTACACGGCTAGGCTCTGTCCGAAAACCATTAGCCGAACGGCGTTAGCCCGGATAAGGCTAGCCCGCTATGGGTTAAACAGCTGTTCGTTATGAAACGCTCACTTAACTTTCGTTGTCGTCCCCGTGCTCGCTCGGCTGTCGGGCTCGATTTGTCGATGCTCATCGGCGTCGTCTGCCTGCTGTTGGGTATTGTCGCGGCCGTTTCGCGAGCGGTTGCCGACGCGCCGGCGGCAGAAGGCGCAACCGTGGACAGTGCCTCGGTAGACAGTTCCGCTGATATCGAATTCTTTGAGCAGCGGGTGCGGCCGGTTCTGGTCGAACACTGTGGCAGTTGTCACGGCGCCGAGAAGCAATTCGGTGGCCTTCGGGTCGATTCCTGGGCGAGCCTGAGCAGCGACAGTGATTCGGCACCGGTGATCATCGCGGGATCGCCCGACCAGAGCCTGCTGGTCCGTGCGGTCCGTCGTCAGGGTGGACTCGAGATGCCGCCGGACCAGCCGCTGGCAGCGGGGGAAGTTGACGCGATCGTCGAGTGGGTTCGCCGCGGGGCGAGTTGGCCCGATCAGGAACCGACCCCACCCGATACGATCGCCGAGTTAGCGGCAGATCATTGGGCATTTCAACCGCTCCGTCGGCCCGAGATCCCGGCCGCTGAGCAATCTTCGTGGCCGCGAGGGGCGATCGACCGTTTCGTCTTGGCAAAGCTCGAAGCTCAGCGACTCACGCCGTCGCCACCCGCCGACCGTCGTGATCTGGCGATTCGAGCTAGCTACGTCGCCACGGGACTGCCCCCGACACCGAGCCAGGTCGAGCGGTTCGTCAACTCCACCGACCCGCTGGCCTACGAGAAACTGGTCGACGAACTGCTCGCTTCCCCGCATTACGGAGAACACTTGGCCCGACACTGGCTCGACATCGCCAGGTACTCGGATTCCAAGGGATATGTCTACGCCCGCGAAGAACGGTTCTGGACGCACGCTTGGAGCTACCGTGATTGGGTCACCGAATCGTTCAACAACGACCGACCGTACGACGACTTTCTTTTGTTGCAGTTGGCGGCAGACCAGGCCGCGTCGTCGCCCGCTGACCTCGCCGCGATGGGATTTTTGACGCTCGGACGGCGGTTCCTGGGCGTCAAACCAGACATCATTGACGACCGTATCGATGTCGTGACCCGTGGCATGCTCGGCTTGACCGTCAGCTGTGCCCGTTGCCACGATCACAAGTTCGATCCGATTCCGACAGCCGACTATTACTCACTGTACGGCGTCTTCGACAGCTGCCTCGAACGCGAACGCTCGATCAGTCAGCGGGCCGAATTGGCTCCGGAATACCTGGCCGAACTCGACCGGCGCCAAGCCGCCTACGACCAACGGATGGCGGAGGTCCGCCGCGAAGTCGCCGACCGTGTCCGCGACCGGCTCGACGATTATTTGGCGGCCCAGTTCGAGCTCGAAAAGTACCCCGACGAAACGTTTGGGCAGCTGTTCCAGAAAACCGACTTGCTGCCCAGCTTCGTTCATCGCTGGCAAGATTACCTCCGCGACGCCGCGCAGACCGAAGACCCGGTGTTCGTCGCCTGGCATCGTCTGGTGGCACTGGCCGATCTGCCCCGATCGCAGTTCGCCGACCAAGCCCGCAAGATCTGCGGCGAGCTGCTGCGGGAACCTCCCGAGAAGGTCAACCCGCTGGTGGCCGAGGCATTCCGGCAACCGCCCGAGACGCTCGCCGAGGTGCCCGCGCGGTACGCAGAACTGTTCGCGACGATTCGTGATCAAGCGAATGCCGAACTCGCCGCGAATGCCGACGATCCCCAGGTACGATTGGCGGATCCCGCCGCCGAATCGCTCCGCCGCGTGCTCGTTGGCCGCGAATCACCCTGCGTGATTCCCGAGGGATCGATCGTCGAAGTCGAATCGATGATGGATGTCGACAGCACGCAACAACTTTGGAAGCTGCAAGGCGAAATCGATCGCTGGGTGATTCGCTCCGAGACCGCGGATCGTCGGGCGCGGATCTTGGTCGACCGGGAAACCCCCATCGAGCCGCGAATCTTTTCGCGTGGCAACCCACTGCGGAAAGCCGAGCGGGTGTCGCGTCACTTTCCTTCCTTGTTCGATTCCGGTCCCCCACAGCCGTTCGCAATCGGCAGCGGTCGTCTCGAATTGGCCCGCCGGATCATCGCTGACGACAACCCGCTGACCGCCCGCGTGATCGTCAATCGGATTTGGGGGCAAGCGTTCGGCAGGCCGCTGGTCGATTCGCCTAGCGACTTCGGACTCCGCGCCGCCCCACCGTCCCATCCGGAATTGCTCGATTGGCTCGCCTCGCGATTGATCGCCGACGGTTGGAGCCTGAAACGGTTGCACCGGCAGATCCTCTTGTCGTCGACCTTTCGACAGAGCGATCAGGGACCCGAATCGATCGAAATCGCGGCGAGAGCCGTCCAGATCGACCCGTTGAACCGATCATTGTGGCGTTGGCAACCGCGGCGATTGACGCTGGAAGAACTGCGTGACTCGCTCGCCTGTGCCGCCGACCGGTTCGACCGGACCGTCGGCGGTAAACCGGTCGATCGCCTCTGGACCGCCCCCTTTTCGGATCGACGAGCGTTGTATGGACTCGTCGATCGTCAATTCTTGCCAGGGCTGCTGCGAACCTTCGACTTCGCTAATCCGGACCTGCACATCGCCCAGCGGTCCGAAACGACCGTCCCGCAACAAGCGTTGTTCTTCATGAATCACCCTCTGATGCTCAGTCGTGCCCGTGATTTGGCCGAACAGGACTTGGCCGAACACAAATTGGCCGAACGGGCAGAGGACGAAACGGCGGCCGTGGCCGCTTCGTCGAGCGACCGGGTGACCGAACTGTTTCGCCGGATCTTGCGACGACAGCCCACCGCTGAGGAACTCGCCGATGCGCTGGCTTTCATCAGCGCGGCCGCCGATCAGCCACCGCCGCCCGCCCGCGACACCGCCGCTGATTGGGCTTACGGCTATGGTGAGTTCGATCGATCGGCCGGACGAACAGCCCGCTTTACCGAATTGCCTCACTACAGCGGACAAGCTTGGCAGGGCGGTTCGGCGTACCCCGACGCCACACTCGGCTGGGTCCGACTCGACGCCACCGGTGGCCATCCCGGCAATGACCTTGCCCACGCCGCCGTCCGCCGCTGGACCGCGCGGAAAGACATGACCGTCCGCATCGTCTCGACGATCACTCACGAGCCTCCCCAAGGCGACGGCGTGCGGGCGTTCATCGTCAGCGGACCAGCGGTGGGTGATGGAGTGAACAGGACGGCCGACACGACGGCTGCGACGCCCAGTTCGGGGCTGTTGGCCGAAGTCATCGTTCATCAGCGCTCGGCCGAAATGAATGTCGACGCATTCCGGGTCTCCGCCGGTCAAACGATCGATTTCATCGTCGACATCGGCGATACGCTCAGCCACGACCAATTTCTCTGGCCGGTCCGATTGATCGGTCGTCCGCTCGACGCCGACGCGGGCGACCTCGCGGCGGACTCGGGCGGCGAGACGGTCTGGGATTCGGCAAAAGATTTTGCCGGTGACGCGACCGTCAGCCTCGACCCCTGGGGGCAATTGGCCCAAGTGCTGCTGTCTGCCAACGAGTTCTTTTTCATCCCCTAGCGAAGAGCCGAGCCGAAGGTTTTCCCATGTCCGCTTCCGATCCGTTACTCGGCCTGCTCAACCGCCGTGATTTATTCTGTCGCAGCGGTTTGGGGCTCGGCGCGTTGGGACTGATCGATATGCTCCGCGCCGACGGCCGGTTGGTCGCGGCAGCTGCCGAGGAGACATCGCCGCTGCAACCGCCCTCCCGGGCCCGACCGCTGGCAGCCCGACCGCCCCACTTTCCCGGTAAAGCGAAACGAGTCATCCATTTTTTCCTCAACGGTGGCCCGTCACACGTCGACACCTTCGACCCCAAACCGGCGCTCGCCCGCCACGCCGGCCAACCGCTGCCGGAAACCCTGACGACCGAACGGAAAACCGGGGCCGCGTTCCCGTCACCGTTTCGGTTCCAGCGGTACGGCGAATCGGGTCTGGAGATCAGCGAAATCTTTTCGCGAACCGCCGAGCATGCCGACGACATCGCCGTGATCCGTTCGATGTACGCCGAGGTACCGAACCACGAACCGTCGCTGATGTTGATGAATTGTGGCGATTCGGCTCAGCCGAGGCCGAGTGTCGGGGCCTGGGTGACCTACGGCATGGGGACAGAAAACCAAAACCTGCCCGGTTTCATCGCGATGTGTCCCGGCGGGCTGCCGATCAAGGACAGCGAAAATTGGCAGGCGGCGTTCCTTCCCGGCGCTTACCAAGGGACCTACCTCGATACGCAGCACCAGTCACTCGGGCGTTTGATCGAAAACATCGAACACCCTCAGATCTCCACCCGCGACCAACGACGGCAACTCGATTTATTGGCCAAGTGGAATCAACGCCACCGCCAACAGCATCATGATGAACGACTCGAGGCGAGGATCCATTCCTACGAACTCGCGTTCCGGATGCAGCAGGACGCTCGGGAGGCCTTCGACATCAGCGGCGAGACGGTGGCCACGCAGGACCTGTATGGACGCGGTGTCCACGGTCGCCAAACATTGATCGCCCGACGGTTGCTCGAACGCGGCGTCCGTTATGTCCAACTGTGGCACGGCGCCGGCCAACCGTGGGACAACCATGAACAGATCGAAAGCAACCACCGCCGACTCGCCGGCGAACTCGATCCGGCCATCGGCGGCCTGCTGACCGACCTCAAGCAACGGGGAATGTTGGAAGACACGCTGGTGTTGTGGGGCGGCGAGTTCGGACGGACTCCGACGGTAGAACTCGGCGGTGACGGGAAAGCCAAACTCGGTCGCGACCACAACCATTACGGCTTTTCGGTCTGGATGGCCGGCGGTGGCGTCAAGGGCGGGACCGTGTATGGGGCGACCGATGATTTCGGCTTTCGGGCGGTCGAGAATCCGGTCAGCGTTCACGACCTGCACGCCACGATGTTGCACCTGCTCGGCTTCGATCACGAGCGATTGACCTATCGCTACGCCGGACGTGATTTTCGGCTGACCGACGTCCACGGCCGGGTAATCTCAGAACTGATCGCCTAAATCGTTTTTTTTCGCAGCAAAATGCGTTGCTCGGCCGATCGATGACGAGCTCCGCGAGTCGAGCGGTACCCGGGGGTGTGCGAGCACGCCAGCGTGGGCGACGAGCGATCGATTTTCAAACCCGCCGAGTCGCAATCCAACGGATGTGAGATCCACGTCGCGCCGGCAGCGTCGTCGGTCTTGCCGATTGCGACTCGGTTGAATCGAGCGATGTGGTGAATCGTCTG
>SKZY01000385.1 GCA_007127095.1 Planctomycetaceae bacterium | reverse complement strand
GACCGGCCCGGAGGAAATCGACCGGGTAGCGGCCGGCCCGGAAGCAATCGTCCCGGTACCCCTCAGCGACCGATCATCGGTGGTAACACGAACATCAATTTCGGCAACAACATCAATATCAACTACCGACCCGGCTGGGGGTGGAACTCGGGTGGCTGGAATACGGCCTGGGGCTGGAATCCAGGTCGGCCTTCCTACGGATGGGGCCATCCCGGCAGCTACCACCCTTGGTACCACGGCCATTGGAACGGCTATGGGGGAACCGGCTGGTATCGTCCCGTACAAACCTACTACGCCTGGGGGTTGGGGTCATGGGCTTACCAACGAACTTATGCCAACCCTTACTTCGTCCCCTCGACCACGGTCGTCTACAACTACACCGCACCGATCGTGATCGATTCGCGCCCGCTGGCCGAACCGGCTGAATCGGACCCAGCAGCCGACGATGCCCAGCGGGCTCAACAAGCACTCCAGCACTTCGACGAAGGCATGGACGCGTTTCGGCAAGGTCAGTTCGAGACGGCTCTGTCCCGGTTTGACCTGGCCGTCGTCGACTTGCCCGGCGATCCAGTGCTGCACGAAATGCGGGCCCTCACCCATTTCGCGCTCGGCGATTTCCGACAATCCGCCGCGGTACTCAACGCTCTGCTAGCGACCACGGCGGGAATGGATTGGACGACGATGAGCGGGCTATACGGTGATCTTGAGCTCTACACCGAACAGCTCCGCCGCCTGGAACTGCACGTCCGATCGGCCCCCGATGACGCGGCGCCTCGCTTTGTGCTCGCCTACCACTACCTCGTTACCGGGTATCAAGACGACGCCGTCGACCTGCTGCGAGAAGTCGTCCGGCTCCAACCCGACGACCTCACCGCCCAACAGATGTTGGCAGCCCTGACCGCGGCCGGCGACGATGCCAATGGCGATGCCAATGTCCGCTCCGAAGCCGATTCCGATCGCGCCGCGGTAGCCCGTCCGCCGGTCGCACCGCCGCTGCCAACGGCAGACTCCCGATCGCCGACCGGCCAATCCACCGATTCCACAGAAACGATCGATCTGGTCGGCGATTGGCTCGCAACCACCGATCAGGTTTCGATCAGTCTCAGCATCACCTTTGAATCAACCTTCGTCTGGCGGACAGTTCCTCGACCGGGCGACACGACCGCCGACCCATCGCCCCAACCCGCCGCCGACCCGGTCGAACTCACCGGCGAAGTCATCGCCGGTGGCGATTTGCTCGTCCTGCAGACCGAAAATCAGGGCGCCATGGTCGGCAAAGTACGCACCGAGGGCCCCGACCGATTCCGCTTCCTGGTCGGCGGACAACCACAGGACGCCGACGAGTCGCAGGGCGCCGACGAGTCGCAGGGCGCTGGCGAGTCGCAGGGCGCTGGCGAGTCGCAGGGCGCTGATGAGTCGCAGGGCGGTCTGACATTCCAACGCCAACCGTAATCCCCCAACCCCGCCGCCCCATCCCATCCCATCCCATCCCAACGCAACGGCGCAGCCGTGTGGCCCCACACCAACGCACAAAAGACACCTTCCCTCGGGAGGGCCAAGAATAAGCGAGGGGAGGGGGCCTAACATCGCCTCAGACCCAACCACCAAACCGCGCCACAGTTAAAACGCAACGGCGCAGCCCCGCGGCCCTGATCTCCCAACCACTCCCCAAGGCCGGCGGCTAGCGCCGAACCGCTCACAGAATCAGCCATCAAATCCGCTTCGGCGGTTCACTCCCGCTCGACTTCCCCCGGCGATCCTTCCGCTGGCAATACCGAGTCGCTGGTCGCCGCCGAACTCGTCGCCGAGACCAGTATCGTGCGGAACAGCAACCACTGGCTGATCACCAACATCATCAACTCGGCCGATAACGCCAACAGCAACGCCGTCAGGCTCAGCATATCGACAGCCGAAACCCAACTCGCAGCCGCCTCACCGGTCGTCTGAATCACCGGGACACCACCCTGCGGCGTCGAGAGAAAATAAAACAACAGATGCGCCACTTCGATCAACATCACGACGATCGACAGCACAATCCCGAACGTGCTCGCCACAATCCCCGTCCAAGCCGCATTGATCAAGCGCTTGAACTTCACCTCGCGAACGGGATCGGCCAACCGCAGCCCAATCCGTGTGTAGCTAAATGCCCACACCGTGGTAAAAGCCAAGACCAGCAAACTAGCCACCGTCAGGTATTCAACCAAAGCGAATCCGGCCCGTGGTCCCGGCGAACGGGCGAACAGGAACAAATAGCCCATCAAGAATACAGGCGCGGCTCCGACGATCAGCTGCGCCCAAAACCCGCACCACCCCAAACGCAAGAAAGCTCGCGATAACGAAGCGATGGACTTCGACCCGGTCACGATTTGCGACATACTTTTTCTTCCCAGTCCGAGAACCAACCTTCGTCCCAATCTCACCCGGCCCACATCCACCCGGCCGCGACCGGTCCGAGCATCATACCCGAAGCGATGCGAGAGAAATAATTGTCCGATCAGCCATTACGCACATCCAGTTCTGTATCGTCAGCCGCATCAATCAGCCGCGCGGCGTTAGCCTGGGCGCTTTCCCACACCCGACGTCAAGGCACGCCCGGCTGAACCACATCGGCCAACCGCGTCGATATCTCCGGAGTCCAATCGGGCGGCGCGGTGACCGCAACCCAAGCGTCGATGTAGTTGGCCGGCGAATAGTTGTGGCCATGCCCAGGTGGAACACTGATCGCCATCGGCAGATCGAATGCGACTTTCAAAAAGGTGACCACCGGATACCAACTCAGGTGAGCCGATACGTCCGGGCCTCGTTCTCCGACCAGCCACTCGGGGTGCCGATAGACCAAGTCGGGCGAGAAAAAGACCATCGGGTCGCTGGCATACTGGATGTAGACATTCCGCATCGGGCCCCACGGTTGACCGCCATCGAGTGTGTTCTTCTGGGCGGTGAAACGGACGATGGCACCGTCACGAAACTTCGGCAACCAAGCCGGAGAATCGCTGTTTCGAGAATCGGTAACCACCCGCCACTGCCGACTCGGAAACGGCGGACCACTCCAAACGGCTCCATGAAACGGGTCTTCCAAGATGGTGTACCAAGCCGCCGATACTTCGGATCCCAACGCGCCGAGCGAAAGTCCGTGTAGATAAAGCTTCGGCCGAGCGTCGCGAGGAAGCGTCTTCCAATACGAATAGACCTCATCGAACAAATACCGCGCCGATTCGATCGAACGCTCGGGGTCGACCAATATCGTGATCCAACTCGGCAGATACGAATACTGCATACTGACAATCGCCGTGTCGCCACGGTGCAGGTATTCCAGACTGTCGACTCCGCCGGGGTCGAGCCAACCGGTTCCCGTCGGTGTGGCGATCACCAAAACCGAACGATCGAATCCGCCGACACGTTGAAGTTCCTCCAAAGCGAGCCGAGCCTGCTCACGTTTCGTATCGGCCGATCGCATCCCGACATATACCCGTACCGGTTGCTCGACTTCCGTTTCCCAAAACTCGGCCAAAGCCGCTTTCGTCGGCCCGCCAACGATAAAATCCTTGCCCCGTCGGCCGATCGAATCCCAGTCGACCAACGAAGCGTCACTGCCACAAATCAGCGGGTCGCTCGGCGTGGCCACGTCCTCATCGATCAACTCATCGGCCTGCAAGAAAAACGAATCCGCCGCCGTCAGCAACCCTTTGGCGATCACCCCGTTACCGATAAAAAAGATTACCAACCCGACCAGTGTGACACTCAGCCCAAACGCGATCCGCCGCGGTAGGTATCGCCGCAATTTGTGATGGACGATGCGACATGCGAGGCTGAACGTACGGGCTGCCGCAACCAGCATGGCTCCAAATAATACCGCCAACCAGGCCGTCGTTATCGGATAGACGCTCTGCAACGGTTCCAAATCCATCAATTCCCGCAGCGAGTTCTGCCAGTAAGTCATCTTCCACAGAAAATAGACGAACACCCCGGCGACCACCGCTACCGTCACTGACTTCAATACCCGTTGCTGACGATCCGGCGGGACGGGGATCTCCAAAAATCGATAGATCGCCAACACTCCGACGCCGATCCCATACCCGACCGCGATCGCCAAACCCGACAACAAACTCTGAAACAACAGCGGTCGGGGGAGCAACGAAGGGGTGACCGAAGCCGTAAAAAAGAGCGTCGCAAAGACCAGCCCGACGAACGAAAACGATCGGCCATATCGAATCAAGGCCTTCTGAAGACGGATCGGCAGTGCCACGGCAAATTCACCTAGAATCGTATATGAGACATCGGAATGAGCGGATTGGCGCTAGCCACCGGCCCCTCCCGATCGACGCCGGCGGCTAGCGCCGTCCCGCTCACACTTTGGAAACACAACCTGAATTGCCCCACAGTCTAGCGATCACGACTCCGCCCGAAACAACAAAAACAACCACTCGCTGCGGTCATACCCGCAGCGTTTCCTGACAAACCCGCATCACATTGCCGCCGATAATTTTACGGATCTGGTCGTCACGGTATCCCTGCTGAACCAGCCCGACCGTGAACAGCGGCCAATTCGTCCAAGCCACACTCTGCGTCATCGTCGCTGTTGTACGAAACGAATCGGCCGGCCACAACGAACGGAACTCGACACGTTTCCGCCGCACCGATGGCACCTTGCGGTTTTCCTCGCCACTGTTCTGCGCCGAATAAGCGACGTCGGTCCCGATCGCGACGTGCTCAGCCCCAAAGTTCTTGACAACGTGATCGATGTGCCGCATCAACATCCGAATATCCCCATCGCCCCGTAAGAAATGAGGGATACAGCAGATCCCGATCAGCCCGCCCGAATCACAGATCGCGCGAATCACTTCATCGGGCTTGCTCCGCGCGTGCGGGTTGCCGTCCAAAGCCGAACAGGTCGTGTGGCTGGCCACCACCGGCCGCGCCGAGACCCGCGCCGCTTCCAAACTCGTCTGCCAACCCGAATGGGCGCAGTCGGGGATCACGCCAACCCGGTTCATCTCGGCGATCACATCCCGACCAAAATCGCTCAACCCCGCATCCGACGGTTCGCCACTGCCGTCGCCGATCATGTTGCGACGCTGATAGGTCAAGTGCATCATCCGGATGCCGAGCTGGAAAAAAACTCGCAAGTATCGCAGCTCGTCGGGCACCGATACCCACTGCTGAGTCAACGGAACACCGTTGCCGGTGAAGTACAAACAGTGCCGACCTTCGCGTTTCGCCTCTTCGATATCAGCCGGCGTCCCGGCCTTGGAAACGAACCCGCGCAACATATCGGTCACGAAGGTGAACCGGGCCAGCCGTTTGATCAGCCGCAACGGGTCCTGCCCCTCCTCACCCGCGTTCTGAAACACACAGGTCACTCCCGAACTGCGCCAAGCGTCGCGGTACTCCTGCTGCTGGACCGGGTCGGTCACACAGCGGGTCATCGACATCTCTTCCCGCAAATCCTTCAGCTCGATCGCCGACGCACCCGCCTCGACCTCGGCCGCGACCGCGGCCCCATCGATCGCCGCTCGCGGCGAAAACCCGTACGAATCGAATACGATCGATTCGGCATGCAGCCGCAAACCCCGCTCCAACTCCTTGGCCGACGGCTTCAGCAACCCCAACGCGACCTCCCGGTTGGCGGCGACCTGAGGATTCAGCCGCTGCGTCAAATCCCGCGGCGTCAAGCTGCCCGGCTCGTCCGCCGCACCGCCATTGCGTACCAATCCGCTGCCGCCAACCGCGGTCGCCCATTGCAAAAAAGTTCGTCGTCGCATCATGTTGGCTCCGTCGCGGTGACCCGGCTGAAAACCTTGCCGTGCCCTGTCTGAGTCTGTATCTCGTCACCGATCGTGACATCATCGCTGCGACGAACCACACGGCCGTCGTCGCTCCGCTGAGTCACACTGTAACCTCGGGCGAGTACGTCGAGGGGGCTCAGCGCCGACAACGCGGCGGCGTGACGCTGCAACCGCCTCGCTTGATCCGCCAACCGGTTGCGGATCGCCCGGCGAGCCCGGCTGTCCAACTCATCCAGCTGTCGCGAACGATCGTGGATTTGCTGCATCGGGCGAGCCAACGCGGGGCGGCTGGCGAGATATCGCAACTGCTCGTAACCATACTTGATCCGCTGGCGAATCGGCTGCTCCATCCGCTGCCGCATCCGACCCAACGATTCCTCCACCAAGGCCCATTCGGGAACCACCCGCTCAGCGGCTTCACTGGGTGTCAACGCCCGCACATCGGCGGCAAAGTCGGCCAACGTCACATCGATCTCATGCCCCACCGCCGAGACGATCGGCAACCGACTCGCCGCGATCGCCCGCACCACCGGCTCCTCGTTAAAACACCACAAATCTTCCAGCGACCCGCCGCCGCGGGTGACGACCAACACGTCCGGCGCCGGCCGCAACCGGTGGGCATCGCGGATCGCCGCGACGATCGATGCGGCAGCCCCCGGCCCCTGCACCTTGGCCGGAATCACCGTCGCGTCCAGCCGCGGCCAACGCCGCGCCGCGACCTGCAAAAAGTCGCGTACCGCCGCTCCCGTCGGACTGGTGATCACCGCGATCCGCCGAGGAAACCGTGGCAGCGTCAACTTGCGGTCGGCGTCGAACAGCCCCTCAGCGGCCAGCCGCTGCTTCAATTGCTCAAACGCTAACTGCAAAGCCCCCACGCCCTGCGGCTCGACCTTTCGCAGGATCAACTGATAGCTGCCGTGCGGGGCGTAGACTTCGACCGCACCTTGCGCAACCACCGATTGCCCTTCCTCGATCCGAAACGGCAGCCTCGCCACGCTGCTCGCCCACATCACAGCCCGGATCTGGGCCCCGCCATCCTTCAGCGTCATATAAAGATGCCCGCTGCGGGGCCGAGCCAAATTGGAAACCTCCCCGGCAACCCACACCGCCGGAAACGATTCCTCGATTACGCCCTTGAGCCGAGCCGTCAACTGCGAAATCGACAACGGCTCAGGACGCACCCGCCCAGTCGCGGTACGATCATTCATCAAACACATCCTCTTCCACCAAGTTCACCCTCCCTCGGGGTGACTAGCACAATCCAGGGGGCGGGGGAGGCCAGCATCTCCACAGACCCAACCACTCCCCAAGGCCGGCGGCTAGCGCCGAACCGCTCACAAGCGCAACACCAACATCGCCTCAAACCCAACCACCACCCAGCCCGAACAGGCATTACCTTCCACACAAGCCTCGGCAGGTTACCAACGAAACCGATGTAACCATCCATGCCACAGCAGCAGTTCACTCCGGCCACACCCCCGAAAAAACTTCGATCGCTCCGCCGGTCATCCAGACCCGATCGCGACTCCGATCCCAACGCAACCGCAGATCGCCACCGACCAGGTGATTGAGGATTTCGGCATCGGTCCGGCCGGACAACACCCCCGCCACGCAAACCGCCGAGGCTCCCGTGCCGCAGGCCCACGTCTCGCCGCTGCCACGCTCCCAGGTCCGTTGGCGGACTTCCCCCCGACTGATCACCTCGACAAACTCGACGTTGGTCCGCTGAGGAAATCGCGGATCACGCTCGATCAACGGGCCGACACCAGTAACCAATGCATCCGTCGCCTGTTCGACGAACACGACACAGTGCGGGTTGCCCATCGAAACGCAGGTCACCGACAGGTCATACCCGCCGATCGACAACGGTTCGTCGACGACCGGCCCCGCGGGAATCAACGTCGTCGGAATCCGCGGCGCCTCGATGATCGGCGCCCCCATGTCGACCGTGACGTCCGCCACCAAACCGGCCTCATCGAGCGACAGTTCCAGCGACAACACCCCAGCACCGGTTTCGATCCGCAGCGTCGTGTCGCTGACCAGTCGGTGGTCATAGACGTACTTCGCCACGCAGCGGATGCCGTTGCCGCACATTTCACTCTCGCTGCCGTCCGCATTGAACATCCGCATCCGGGCGTCAGCGATCTCGCTCGGTAAAATCAAAATCAACCCATCGCCGCCGACACCGAACCGGCGGTGGGCGATCCGACGAGCCAGCTCAGCCAGATCGCCTGGGACCGGTTGATCAAAGCAGGCGATGTAAACGTAATCGTTCCCCGCGCCATGCATTTTGGTGAATCGAATCAAATCAAATCGCTCCGGGATCGACCTTAACAAACAATGTTTTCACGACACTCAGTCAAAAGCAGAGCCCGGCCTCACTTCAGCAGGTCGGCACAAGTCATTCAATAAAATCAGCCGCCCAGCGATCGCTTGGGCTATCAAAATTCTGTACTGCAGCGTCAAACCACTGCCCCAATTTCCAGACTGTGCGAATCCCCTGATTCCGGCTCCCCTCGCCCCGCTGCGGTGCGAGGGGCTGGGGGTGAGGGGCTCAAGACCCCAACCCCAAATCTTCTCGTGGCTTCCGAATCGCCGCCTCAATTTCCTGCCTGACCGAGTCGACACGACCAGTCGCTAAGATTAACAAATCACCACCCCAGCGGCGAAGGGGCAGGGCTGACTTCCTGAACACCCTACGAAAACCGTATCTGCGATCTCACGCATAATGACGCAATCCCACGCGTCACGCGAAATACCCGCCGGCTCGATCAGCCGCCTCCCGAGGACCCTCCGATTGCTGCATCGTCATTGAACTTGCTCACCCGGGTCTGGGCCGCATCGCTGCTGACCTTGCTGGCAGCCAGTTGGCGGCTGTGGCTGCCGGACTGGAACTGGCTATCCGAATCCGGTTGGACCAGCGATTTTCCCAGGGTGGCAATGTTCGCGATCAACCCCGCCCTGACGCCGCTGGTCGAATTGCTCGGACTCACCACGCTGCTCGGCGGATTGCTGGCCACCGCGTCACGCCGACGGCCACGAGCGGTCGAGCTCGGCTGCGTCGTCGTCGGCCTGACCGCGCTCTGGGTGACCAATCAACACCGCCTGCAACCCTGGGCCTACCAAGGCTGGCTCTACGCCGCGGTGTTCGCCCTCGCGTCACCGCCCCAAGCCAAACGAGCGTTGACGGTGCTGACGATCAGCGTCTACGCCTACTCGTCGCTCGGCAAATTCGACCAACAATTCCTCCGCACCGTCGGCCCCGACTTCGTGCGGGTGTTGATGCCCTGGCTCACGCCCGACGCCACCACCGGCCGCTTCGGGATCGCCGAATCGGCGGTGCTGACACTGCCGCTGGCCGAACTCTCGATCGCGGTGCTGCTAACCATCCCGCGAACCCGCCGGTGGGGCGGATTCGCCGCGATCACGATGCACCTACTGCTGCTCCTGGTACTCGGGCCGTTGGGGCTCGGACACAGCACTGCGGTGCTGATTTGGAACCTGTTTCTGGCGGTTCAAGCTTGGCTGCTGTTCGTTCGTCGCCCCCACGAGTCCGCTTCGCCCGGCGAAGCCACCGCCGCCGTCGCCGACCGATCGAGCCCCCCGCCACTCGAACCGAAGCCAGAATCGGCAACCGATCCGCTGGCGATCTACCGCCGTTACGCGGTGACGTTGATCGTGATCACGGCGGTCGCTTTGCCGCTCGGTGAACGCCCCCCCGCCGGACGCACCGACGGCCACTGGGACCACTGGCTTTCCTGGGCGCTCTATTCGCCCCACACCAGTCGCGTCGAGATCGAGATCCACGGCTCACAACTCGACTCGCTCCCCGCGGAAGCGGTCCGCCACAGCCGCGTTGGCCGCGACGACGACGGCTGGCACGAGCTTCGGATCGATCGCTGGTCGCTCGCCGAACTGGCCGTCCCGGTTTACCCGCAAGCCAGGTTCCAGCTCGGCATCGCACAAAAAATCGCCGCACAACTCGAGTCGCCCGCCGCGATCCGAGTCAAGATCCGCGGAGTATCGAATCGCCGCAGCGGCCAGCGCCACGAAACCTGGCTGCTCGGAGCCAATGAAATCAACCAAGCCACCCGCCACTACTGGCTCCTACCCAAGCCATAAAACCTTCACCTCCACGCCAACCCCAAGTCAAAACACCAAGAATCAACAAGTCGCAACGCGACGATAGGCATTAGCCATGGACGCAAGTCCATGGTCCGCGCCCCCACGAGAGATTCAAGTCGCAACGCGACGACAGGCATTAGCCATGGACACAAGTCCATGGTCCGCGCCCCCTACGAGAGATTCAAGTCGCAACGCGACGATAGGCATTAGCCAT
>SKZY01000282.1 GCA_007127095.1 Planctomycetaceae bacterium | reverse complement strand
CGACGTAGATCGAGATCCGGTTGTAGACCGACAAGGCGAGCACCAGGTTCAGTGCGGACCACAACCAGGCCAAGCGGTGGAGTGTCTTCAGTCGTGGGTCGTGAAGTATCCGCCCAGAAAAGATCGCCGAAAGGATCGCGGTCGCGAGTGCCAACGCGACGGTCAACCACGCCGCTCCCGCGTGGGCATAACCGGCATAGTAAAAGTCTTTGGGAAACTCACGCCGCCACAACGTCACGAATTCGAACCCGAGGTAAACCACGAACAGCACGATCAGGACGGCGAGTGTATTTTGGCACGCGCCGTAGTAGGGCGACGGGTCGGGCGGCGAGCGGACGTCGGATCGGCGAGCCGCATCGGAACCGAATCGGATCCGCGGACGCTTCGGACGCAACAACCCGGCGAGGATCAATAGCGCCGCGACACAAAACGGGACCTCCCAAACGGAGACGTGTCGGAGTCCGCGGAAGAGCCGTTCGACGAGTTGTCCGAATTGGCGCCCGACCCAGATCGCGACGTCGGGGTTGGCGGCGACGAAGATCGTGCCGAACAGCAACACCGCCGCGGCCGGCATCCCCCACGTCGCCAGCCGCGCCCAACCGTCGTTCGTCGGTTCCATGTCGGCGCCACGCTTCGTCCGCCACTGGCCCAATCGGGCCACACCGTCCAGCGGCAGCCTCATCAGCAAAACGAAACCTTCGGGGACTCGAAGCGAGAACCCGGCGAAGGCGATCGACATGCCGAGCACCGCGGCGACCCCCGACGCGATCGCGCCAAAGGAACCTTCCCAGGCGAGCCGCATTGCAACGAGCAAGACGAGACCCGTCGCCACGCAGCCTCCGGTTCGCCGCACCGCCCGCCCGGTGTGGCGGCCGTATCGAATCCAAAACAAGAGCGGGAAGATGGCGAACATCGCCGCGAATCCGGCGTAGCCGATCGCCCGATACACGAACACGTCGGCCGCGACCGTTCCCAACAGCGCCGCGACGATTTCTCCCCGCGACGCCCGACCGCGCCTCGCCGACGTTTGGGGTGGCGTTTGGTCATTGTTCGCCGTTCGCTCCTGATTCGGCGCGAGCTCCTGACCCGTAGCGAGTTCCTGATCGGCAGCACGACCGTGCTGCGAATCGCCCTTCTGCTCAGACGCCAGATTCGGCGGCGTTCCCGGCTTGATCTCACTCATCGGTTGCCAGACAAAATTGCGTGCAGGCGATTCTCCTCCGGGGGTGGTCGCTGCGCTCCAACCCCCGGCTAATGGCTTGTATCCCTTCGGGATATTCACTTCCGAGCCTATCCCGATGGGGGCTTACTTTCGCGGAGCGAAAGAACGCCAGAACGCTACTTTCGCGGAGCGAAAGGCGACACTTATTTGCCGCAAGATGCTTAGCGATGTTCAGGAATCGGACCTTCAGCGGAGTCCCGGCCAATCGAGGTGGCGGCCGAGGAAGTCGAAAGTCGCTTGGCCGTTGATCGTGTGGGGACCGACGAACCATTCGATCTCGGCCCGGTCGCCGATCCCCAGCTTCGCCGCATAGAGGTTTCTGACCTTGGCGAATTCGTAACCGACCCAGCGGTCCTCGGCGACTCCGTCAAAATGCCCTCGTTCGACCATGAACGGTCGTGGACAGATCAACGCGGCCATCTCGGCATAATTGAACGTGCCGCCGAGGTTCCATTCAAAAATCTCATATTCGCCGGTCCAGATGTAACTGAAATTGTCGCGTGTGCTGGCGTTCTTGAGTACCCATTCGTTGAAGTCGGCCGAGCAGATCGAAAGGCAGTAATCGGTCACCAACGCGGGCACCCGCATCGCCGTCTTGCCGCCATAGCTGAGTCCATAAAACGCGATCCGCTCGGGGTCGACGAACGGTTGCGATTTCAGCCAATCGACGATCTGTTGATGTTGGGGCACGATCACCGAGAACAGCGTCTTGCCGAGCGGTTGAGCTTTTCGCTGCAGCGTACGGAACCGGTCTTGGAATAGGTACGGGTTCTGCGGGGCGAACACGATCAATCCACGCTGGCATAACTCTGCGGCAAAATCGTGGTAGGCGCGGTGGTCGCCCTGAAAGGTGTCGACCGGTCGGCCTTCGAGCCCGTGCTGGCAAACCACAACCGGTCGCCGCTCACCCGGTTTGAGGTCCTTCGGCACCAACAACACGCCGTAAGCGAAGACATCGGGAAAGACGTCCAACATGACCTCATGTCCCGTCCAGCTGTCGGTCTCCCAGGTCTGTCGCGACCGCGGGTTGGGCGGTAATAAGGGCCGTTCAAATCGTCCGATCACGTCATCGCGAAATCGCTCACGATACGCTTCGACCGTGTTGCCGAAAGCATCCAAGGAGGATGTATCGAGCTGCGATAGGTAACGCTGGCGGACGTGATGGCTTTCACCCAATAACGCCTGATTGTGACGATCGATCTGCTGGAGCTGCCGCCGTCGACGGGTGGATGTGTCCTCCAAGGTCGCTTCCACGCCGTCGCGATAGGTTGGCGGCGAATCACGATGGTCGGCGATCTCGATCGGGTCTCCGTCGACGTCCTGCAGCAGTTCGGCCAATGCCGCCGTCGAACCGAAACCGCCAGCCGCTGGGTGCACCACGCGGTATCCGTCGGCTGATG
>SKZY01000248.1 GCA_007127095.1 Planctomycetaceae bacterium | reverse complement strand
TCGAGGACGTGGCCCAGCTGTTCTTGGGTGTCCGGATGCAATGTGCCCAATGCCACCACCACCCGTTCGAACGTTGGAGCCAGGACGATTATTACCAACTGGCGGCGTTTTTCAGTCAGGTAGGCCGCAAACCGACCGCAACTCGCGGTGAAGACATGATTTTTCACCAGCGCGGCATCGCGGGCGCCCAGAACATCAAAACCGGTGAAACGCTCCGCCCCGCCGCATTGGGAGACGACCTTGGCGAGATCGCGGCTGACGAAGACCCGCGGCTGAAGCTCGCCCAATGGATGGGAGAACCTGACAACCCGTACTTTGCCAAATCGCTCGTCAATCGATACTGGAAACACTTTTTCCGCCGTGGGCTGATCGAACCGGAAGATGACATCCGCGACACCAACCCGCCGACCAACCCTGAACTGTTGGCCGCTTTGGAGCAGCACTTCGTCGCCAGTGGTTACGACTTGAAGGCGTTGATCCGTGAGTTGACCCGCTCGAGTGCCTATCAACTCAGTTCCGAGCCGAACGCCCACAACGTCGCTGACCAGCAGAATTACTCGCGTTATTACCCTCGTCGGTTGCAGGCCGAGGTATTGCTGGACGCCATCGACGATCTCTGTGGTTCTCGGACCGATTTTCCCAACCTGCCGCCGGGGACGCGGGCGATCGCGCTGCCGGATAACAGTTACAACCGTGCCTCACCGTTTTTGCGAGTCTTCGGCCGCCCGGAAAACTCGAGCGTCTGCGAATGTGAAAGGGTCCAATCGTCGAGCCTCGCCCAGAGCCTGCACCTGATGAATGCTGCCGACGTGAAGGCCAAGTTGGCTCGGGCCGGTGGCAGAGCCGACTCGCTGGCCAAAGCCGATTTACCGACCGAGGAGAAGATCGAGCAACTCTACCTGGCCGCTTTTGCGCGTCATCCGAGTGCTGACGAATTGGCCGTCGCGACCGAGTTTCTCAACGGCACCACCGAGGCGACCGTACCGCCGGCCGAGGCTGCCAAGCGATCGCAAGAAGATTTCCAGGACCTGATCTGGGCGTTGATCAATGTCAAAGAGTTTCTGTTCAATCACTGACCCCCAGCCGAGGAAACCCGTGTCGATGCTTCAGAAAACGTGGCTCTCGCTGCTGGCACTCGCTCTGGTCACGGCCTGGCTGCCGGACCGCGTCTGGGGACAAAAGGTTTGTCTACCGCTGCCGCGGCTGCTGACGACGCTGCCGATGGGAGGCCAAGCGGGTACCGAGGTTGAGATCACGGTGACGACCGAAAACGTCACCGAGCCGCAGCAGCTCCATTTTTCGCACCCCGGGATCACCTCGGCTGCGAAGCTGGACGCCGACGGTCAACCCGAACCGAATCGCTACGTCGTCTCGATCGCCGCCGATTGCCCGCCGGGGCTCTATGAATGTCGGGTCTTCAGCCGGCTCGGGATTTCCTCGTCACGCGTCTTCTCGGTCGATCGCTTTCCCGAGTTCATGCCTACTTCGCCCAACACGTCGTTGGAAACGGCGATGGAGCTGCCGCTCGATTCGATCTGCAACGCGGTGATGACGGCCCGCGCGGTCGACCATTACCGATTCCGTGCGGAGGCGGGCCAACGCTGCCTGATCCACTGTTCGTCGCGGTCGATCGATTCGAAGCTCGACGCGGTCCTGATTGTCGCCGATCAGCAGGGGCGTGACTTGGTGGTCGAACGGCGGGGTGGGGCGATCGACTTCGTGGCGCCCGAGGACGGCGAGTACGTGATCAAGGTTCATGAGCTGACGTTCAAAGGCGGCGCCGGATACTTCTATCGCTTGGCCCTCCGCTCGCTCGCAGCCGACGAGTCGGTTCCGCAGTTCGCATCGACACGGGATGTCAACGCGTTTTCCTGGCCGCCGGTCGGTTTGGCGGAAACGGCAGCCGTCGCCGAAGTCGAGCCGAACGACTCGGCGGGCGAAAGTCAGTCGATTTCGCTACCGTGTGACATCGCCGGCAGCTTCGCCAAGGCGGCCGATGTCGATTGCTACGAATTCACGGCTGCCGCAGGCGATGAATGGTGGATCGAAGTCGCCTCGGAACGTCTCGGACGTCCCACCAATGCCTCGCTGATCGTCCAGCATGTCGATCGTCAGGGCGCCGAAGAGCGTTTGACCGACGTCTTGGAAATGTCCGAGATCGCCAGTCCGATCAAGCCGTCGAGTAACGCTTACGCCTACGACGGCCCGCCCTACAACGGCGGCTCGGCGGACCTGCTCGGCAAACTCCAAATCGTCGAGGACGGGTTGCATCGACTGCAGATCAGCGACCTGTTCGGCGGTACTCGCGAAGACCCGCGGAACGTCTACCGGTTGGTAATCCGCAAGGCCGCCCCCGACTTCGCACTCGTCGCCTGGGGGTTGCATATGGAGCTCCGCAACGGCGATCGCAACGCGCTGTCCAAACCGATCGCGATTCGCAGAGGCGGCACGATCGCGTTGGAGGTGATCGCGCTGCGTCGCGACGGATTCACCGGCGAGATCGAATTGTCGATCGACGATCTACCCGATGGGGTCACCGCCCAAGGGCTCAAGATCGGGACCGGCCAAAACCGTGGCATCGTGTTGGTGACCGCCCATCAAGACGCACCGCATACCGTCGGGTTCGCGAACTTCCGCGGCCGAGCTGATGTCGCCGGGCAAGCGGTCGCTCGCCCGGTGCAAATGGCGGCGATGGCTTGGCCGGTGGTCGATGCTTGGGGCGAAATCCCCAGCCCGAGGCTCGAAAGCGACGTTCCCGTCTCGGTCGCCGACGACGAATTCGCGCCGATCACGATCACGGCGGACGGGCAATCGGTCTGGGAGGTCGCCAGTGACCAACAGATCACCATCCCGCTAACGCACCAATTGCGAGCCGAATTTTCGGGTTCGATCATCTCGATGCGGACCTTCGGACACGGTTTCGAAGCGAACCCCCGATTCGATCTGTCACTGACCGAGAACCGTTCCTCCGTCACACTCGACATGGCCAAGCTAAAACCGCCGGTCGGCGATCATGTGATCGCCTTCTACGGCCCCGGTGTGGTCAAGTATCAATACGCCCCCGACCAGGCACCGCAAGACACGGCGGAAATCGTGATCAGCGAACCCATCACCATCCGAGTTCAACCCGCGGAGTCGAAATGAGCGATCAATTTCATGCCTCGTCCGTCCGGCCCTGTCCCGGCCCGAATCTGCCCGGCCTGCCGGGTCGTCGAGAGTTCATCCGGCTCGGCTTGGGTGGCTTCACTAGCCTCAGTCTGCCCGGGCTGATGCAACTTAGGGCCGCCGCGGAATCTTCGGCAACGGCAGCCAAGCCTGACCGTGAAAAAACCGCCGTGATCATGGTCTGGTTGCCCGGCGGCGCTTCGCACATCGACACCTACGACCCGAAGCCGGATGCGATCAGCGATTACCGAGGCCCGTTCGGGACGATCGCGACCCGGGTACCCGGGCTGCAGTTCACCGAATTGCTGCCGATGCAGGCGAACATCGCCGACAAATTCACGGTTCTGCGGTCGATGCGTCAGACCGCCGGGGGTCATCCGGCCGGCTCGATGCAGATGCTGTCCGGCGATCCCGACACTCGCGACAAGCCGAAGCCCAAATATCCCGACTGGATGACCGTCGCGAATTACCTGCGAGCCCAGGAAGGTCCACGGAGCAATCCGCTGCCGCGCTACGTCGGGGTCAAGCCGCCGTTGGAATACAACGGACCGGCCTACCTTGGCGACGCTTACTCGCCCTTCGTTGTCAGCGGTGATCCGAACTCGCCCTCGTTCTCGGTACCCAACATCGGGCTGTCGGACCCCGCGGAACTCCGTCGTCTCGATCGCCGTGCCAACCTTCGTGAGCGACTCGATACGCTCAGTCGATCGTTCGACCAACGCGGCGAATTGGGCGCGTTGGACGAGTTTGAAGGTCAAGCGATGACGCTGCTGACCAACGCCAAAACCCGCGATGCGTTTGATCTCTCCAAGGAAGATGACGCCACACGCGATCGTTACGGCAGGAATTCCTGGGGCCAACAATTGCTGATGGCACGTCGGTTGGTCGAAGCCGGTGTGGAGGTCATGACCACCAGTCTCAACGGCCCGCTTTGTGGTCGGGTCAACAATTGGGATGACCACGCCGTCAATCATCACGTCTTCGACGCGATGCGGTTTCGTGCCCGGGCCTACGATCAAGCCGTGACGGCGTTGATCGAAGACATCTACCAACGCGGGCTCGATAAACGCGTGCTGGTGGTTGTGACCGGCGAGTTCGGGCGTACGCCAAAGATCAATTATGCGGCCAGCACCGGAGCCGGCAACGCCAGCGCCCCGGCGGGAACTCAGCAGCCCGGTCGTGACCATTGGCCGCGAGCGTTCTCGAATATCTGGGCCGGCGGCGGGATCGAAACCGGCCGCGTTATCGGGGCGACCGATAAACGGGGTGAGGACGCGATCGAAAGGATTTGTACCGCCGACGATTTCCTGGCCACGATCTACCACCATCTTGGAATCGACGCCGCCAACACCTTGATCAACGATTTTAACGGCCGGCCGACGCCAATCGTCGACCATGGCAGCCCAATCCCCGAATTGATCGGCAAGGCCTAGCGGATCAATAATCGAGTCGGTCGAGCCCGGGGAGCCGTTGTCGCAACGCCGCGGCTTGCTCGACGGGCAATCCCAATCGCGTCAGGATCAGTGTTTCGAGCTGCTGTGGAGGTGCCCACCGAGACAGCCCGGCCGGCGTCACTGAGGTGCCTCCGAGGTGAAGAAAGGTTAACGAGCGGAGCGATTCGATCACCGGCAACGATTCGTCAGTAATACCCGAAACGTTGTCGAGATTCAGAGAGGTCAACGCGGCGTGATCGCGGAGTCTCGCTACGCCGCTATCGTCGACTCGGGTGAGCCACAGGTTAAGTCGTTGAAGAGCTGGCATCGCCGCTACGTCAGCCATCCCCGCGTTGTCGAATCCGGTTTCGCTCAGATCAAGCTCAACGACGTTTTGCATGGTCGCCAAGGCCGTCACATCGCGTCCCGTGACTGCGGTGCCACGCAGCCCCAGTTTTTCAAGTCGGGGGAGCTTGGCGAGCGATTCCAACGACACGTCGCTGACCGGAGTCCCAAATAGGTTCAATTCCTTCAGCTTGCTGAGCGACGTCAGCTTTGCAGCTCCGGCGTCGGTCAAAGCGGTTTCGCGGAGCAACAGCGCGGCGAGCTCACTCAGCCCGGCGAGGTTCGTCACTGTGCGATCATCGACCACAGGACCGCTGAGCCGCAGGTTTCTCAAGCCCCGCATTCGTCCGATCGCATCCAGGGCCGTCGGCGTCAACGATTCGCAACCAGTCAGATCCAAGACCGTCAGCCGTGGCAGATCCGCCAGTCGGTCGATTCCCGCATCATCGATGTCCGAGCCGGCCAAAGTGAGGCGACGCAGCGCCTCGTTGCCAGCCAGGGCATCGAGTCGCTCGGCCGTTATTTCGCCATCGCGGAGATCGACTTCCTCGATCACCGCAAGCTTGTCGGAATCGAGTTCACCAGCCTGCTCCGCAACCGAACTCGACGTTCCCGACTGGGCGGAGTTGTCACGGAGATAGGCCGAATCGTCGCGGTCGCGACGTCCACAGCCGTTGGAGCAGGCCAAGGAAAACACGATCATCGCGGCGACGATGGTACGGCAGGCAGAGTGCAATCGCATCGGGAAAGCTGTTTAGATCGAGGACTTGATGATCGGTCGGCAACTTCAATCTACCGCGAACCGCGTCGGCGGATAATCACTAGCAGCCCTTCGGCTGGCCCGCAATCCGCAACCGCGACCGGTGCTTGGCGCATGTGGGCCGTGGCTTTGTCTCCGGCGTTCGCCCTGCCGGATCACGGATAGAGACGCTCGGCCATAAATGCAATTGCATTGCATTGACGCCACCCTAGGGGCCGCTACATTTACGTGCATCAGATATGCATCTGCGTTGGGTGTGCTGATGCGGGGCTCCTGCGTTTGGGTGTTCCGATCGAAAGCGTTTTGCCGGGGAGTACAGGGCGATGAGATTTGCAGATTGTCGGTCAGCGATCAGACGGGCCGGGTTCGGACGGGCCGGTTCGATGCTGATCACCACGATAGCGGCGCTGTTGACGGTGATGGCTGCGCAAGCGGAGGCGGCTGAAGGCTCGAGCAAGCCGACGCCGCGGGTAATCACCCGGGTGTTTATTCAAGATCCCGGCGAGGTGACACTGCGTTGGGCGGACGTGCTGGCGGGTGAACCGACGAAGCTGACCGAGCCTCAGATCGTCGCCGGGTTTCCGCAACTCGATCCCGAACGGCAGACGTTGGTGCAGATGCAAGCGGCTGCCGGCAAGATTATGGTCGGTGTCCGCGACAACGAAGACGGTGAGTTCCAGAGCGGTTGGGTGCTGATCGATTCGGGGGTTGAGGAGGAAGAGCACGGTGATCATTCGCACTGGTACTACACCGCGGAACCGCGAGTGTTGGCCAGTCGGCTCGACGAGTCACAGGGCAACCCGGCTCACTTGTATTGCTATGACGGCGTGTTCTACCTCGCCAACGATCGGATCGGTGGCTTCACTCGCCTCGATCCGTCGGCGATTCCGCCGGGGTCCGAGGAATCGTTGATCCGATCGCTGGCGGCGTTTCATGTCGGCGGCAACGGGCACATCACGTTGGCGGTCGCCGGTGATGTCGCCTTTTCGACCTGGATGAGTCGCGAACCCGAGCATGCGGCGCGAATCGACGTGACCCCGGTCTCGGCGAGTGGGACACAAGAGATCGCCTATTCGTTTTCGGCCAATAGCACGGGCTTGCATGGAGCGACGGCGGCGGCGGGGAAAGTATTCTTCGCACCGGCGGAAGGGATCGACTGGATCGAGGTACCGAAAGCGCCGCTGGCAGGTTCGCCTGAACCGGTCGTTCACAACCTGTCACTCGGCGAATCCGAAGGCAAGCCGTTGCGGACAGGCTCGTTTGCCAACCTTGGCAACCATGTGTTGTTCGTCAGCGGGCGCGGTGACGCGAGTTTTCTCGGCGTGATCAACGCCGCCGCCGACAAGCCAGCGGTGACGAAGGTCGGATTGGCGATTCCTGAAGGGGCACGGGCGAGCGGCCCCAAGCTGATCATGAGCCGTACTCACGGCCCACTGGCGATCGTTTTTCATGACCGCGCCGCCGATGTCGATGCGCCGGACAAGGCCAGTGTCATCGCCTTGGACCCCGATCGCGACGGCGACTTCGCCGACGCCAAGGAAATCGACCTGATCGACGTCGGGGCGAGTGCCGTCGAAGGACATAGCGGACACCACGACCTGGCCGTCGACTCGCTCGGTCGGTTCGCCGTGATCACCAGCCCTGGCGATCGCAGTTTCGACGTACGGCTGACTTCGAACCTAGTCACCGTCGCGGCGGGCGAACTGCCGTTCGCTCCGGGCCACATCGTCGCCGTCGGCGGCCGCGGCCCATTGATCAACCCCAGCGACCGCTAGGCAACGCGTGGAAAAAGGGGGCAGTGTGAAAAAAGGGGTCAGGAGCCTTTTGTGCGCAGCACCCGAAGGGCGCATTCCTCGCAAAAGGTTCCGCCCCCGTTTTTTCCCGACCCCAACCTCTTATTTTGCCGCGTTTTAAACCTCATTCAACTTTGGAGATCGAGCCATGTCAGTCAAATCGTTTCGGGCGAAACATCCCGGATTCACATTGGTGGAACTATTGGTCGTGATCGCGATCATCGGCGTGATGGTCGGCTTGCTGCTGCCCGCGGTGCAAGCCGCCCGCGAAGCCGCTCGCCGAATGTCGTGCTCGAACAACCTCCGCCAAATCGTCCTGGCGTCGCACAACTACGAATCGACCCACAAAGTCTTTCCGGCGATGATGGGGACGAGCAACTATTCGCCGCAGGCGCAAGTGCTGCCGTTCATCGAACAGGCCGGACTCTACAACCTGATCGACTTCGACGTCCCGCTATTGCTGCCGCCGGCCTGGCAGTCGCTGTACAACCCCGCGGTCCGCGACGTTGTGTCGATGGTCGTGCCGACGTTCCTTTGCCCCAGCGACATCGGCGATCCACTGGTCGAGATTGCATTCGCGGACGGGACGGCCGGACGGTCGGGAGGTTTGAACTACATGTTCAGCAACGGCAACGGCGTCGGTACCAACTACGATGACCGATACCGCACCAACGGGATGGTGTATGAACATTCCTGGACCCGCTTTCGCGACGTAATCGACGGTACATCGAACACGGTTCTGATGGCTGAGGCGGTGCTTGGTGACGGATACATCGGCCCTGAGCCTTCCCCGATCCTGCCTCACCGGCGGACGGCTTCTTGGAATGGATCGAGCAGTCAGCCGGGGACCCCCGGCTTTTTCCTCGGCGGCACCGTGATCTCGAATCCCGATCTTGAGTCGGAATTCCGGTCGGGAACGTTCACCAGTTATCGAGGCACGCGAGGGCAATCCTGGATCCGCGGCGTCCCGTTCTCCATCGTCGTCAACGGATACCTGCCGCCGAACAGTCCCGTCCCCGACGTATCGATGCATGGACGAGGCTATTACGCCGCTCGCAGCTACCACCCCGGCGGCGCCACGGCCGCCTTCGTCGATGGCAGTGTCCGGATGCTGACCAATTCGATCGACCTGGTCGTCAACCGCGCGATCTATTCACGCGACGGTGGCGAAGTGGTGGAGTTGCCATGATTCGTCTAGCAAATCGGGAAATGACCGATCGGCCACGTCCGATCGGTTTGCGGCGGAACTCCCAGGCAGTGGCCCGCTGGTTGCGTCTCGTGGGTGCCGGCGTGCTGCTGCTGCACGGCCTGGTGGGATGTGGGCGAAATGGCACATCGTTGCCGTTTCGATCCGATGTCGCCGTGGCGGTTCTTTACCAGGGAAAGCCGCTGGGCAACGTCGAAGTCCGCTTGTATCGCTCCGATGTCGCTACGAACTCAGACACCACGACGGCAGTCGAGCCGAACTGGGTCGGATTCAGTGACGCCGCAGGTACCGCCTACCTATCGCAGACCGATGGGGCGACGGGTGAAGCAGCCGCCGAGACGACTTGGCTGGTCGCGGTCCGCTCCGACGGTGACGGTGGTTGGACACTCGACCCACGGTTGGGCGACCCCGAGCGGTCGGGGTTGACGATCCGCTTCGCCGATTCGCCCGGACCGACGCCACTGAACCTGCCCGATCAGGCGATTCGGTCACTCTGACCAGGCAGCTCGGTTGCCTATTTCGTCACCCACGTCGGCATCCAACGCCGATCATTTGGGTGGAGTTGCGAGCGCTCCAACCGACCTCGGAAAAGCTCAACGGTCACGGATACATCCACCATTTCGACGACATTTAAAACAAGCGTTCACACCTCCTCCATCTACGGTTCCCGTTCCATTTGTCAAGAAAAAAAGCTCGGAACGCTCAAATATGACAGAGAAGACTGGCAGCCATCACTCCGCAAGTCCGCCTAGAGGTGGGGATGCACTGCTCCCCCGCGGTTCACCTGCCCCCCTGTCGGGCGGTGCAGATTATACATCATTCGCGCAGAGAGAAAAGGTATTGCCCCGTATTGAAGTACGTCGTAAACTAGGGATTACAGTCACCCCAAGTGGGGAGAATTAATCGTTCTGTCTTCAAACCAATGTCCAATTCTGACTATAAGATTGACGACAGCGATTCATTGGCAAAGCTGCCGCTTGATCGCATAAACGCCGAAATCACGAGATGCCTCCACGGCTATCAAAACGGAGGAACATCGCAGGGACGCAAAGCGTTCTTCAAAAGACTGGTGTTACTTGAACAGGTACGCGAAGAATCCCATGGCGTTGGCGCGAAACCGAGGCGGTTCAACTCGCGATGACGCGACACTATGTAATGGCAACTTTGAAACAATGGCAATACCACGGCGGCTGAAAATCCTAACCGACGATGAACTGAATTTGCTTTCAATTGATCGACTGCTTGCGTACCGCAACAAGGCGCTGTCCATTGAAAACTCATTGACCGCTTCCGACTACGCTGACACTGCGAAAAATCTAGATCCTGAATTCATCTGGTTCAAGGATGACCCGAGATGGCAGAACGTGTACAATCGGATTCTGTCGGTGCTTAAGACCAAACCACGAAACTCGCCATAAATCGCGATTGTTCCACCACCGCAACGAAAAGACAGAAATCGGGTAAGGACGGCCCTTGCGGGCCGCCCTCCCCACACCAC
>SKZY01000043.1 GCA_007127095.1 Planctomycetaceae bacterium | reverse complement strand
TAGGATACCGCTTTCGGCAGCGTCGGGCTGCCCGGATCGAAGGTCGATATTTCCCACTTGTTTCGTGGTCGACATTTTGGCTAGGAATCTCCGAATCCGATCGGTGACGCGGGCTTGGTTAGCTGGCGTCGTGATCCTGTTAGCCATCCCGCTGACAGTCGCGACACGGTTGACTCCGAAAGCCGACGGTTTGGGCACTCATCAACAACTCGGCCTGCCACCTTGTACGGTACGTCTGTTGTGGGGAGTCCGCTGTCCGGCGTGCGGAATGACGACCTCGTGGTCGCATTTCGTCCGTGGCGAGCTGGCTTCGGGGTTGCGGGCGAGTGTCGCTGGTACGCTGTTAGCAGTGTCGGCTTGTGTCGGCCTGACGGTGGCGATGATAGGGGTCGTTTCGGGCAGGATGCCTGGGCGGCGTTGGGCGGTCTTGGCCGTCTGGGGAATGACAGGAATTTTGCTGACCGCCGTAGCCGAGTGGCTCGTGCGGATCACCTAGTGGATGCACGCAAAGGATTCGCGATGACCCGCAGAAACGTGCTGAGTTCGATCATGGTTGCCGGCTTAGCAGCCTCCGTGCTGATCACCCAAGCCGGATGCCTCGGGTTCGCTGCCAACATCATGAACGTCGTTCGCGGCCATACGGTCGACGCGGAATTCCCTGGTTTGGAAGGGAAACGCGTAGCCGTGGTGACGGTGACCGACAGCAGTCAGTACAGTGACGACGCTTCGGCACGGATCCTCAGCCGGCGAGTATCCGACATCCTCGCGACCGAGGTAAAGAACATCAAAATGGTCCGGGAGGACGAGGTTCAGCAGTGGCGTGACCGCAACGGATGGGACGCGATCGAGTTCATCGATATCGGCCGCGGCGTCAAGGCAGACAAGGTGGTCGGTATCGAAATGACCAACCTGCGGCTCCGCGACGGCGCGACGCTTTACCGTGGCCGGGCCGTCGTTACCGTGTCGGTTTACGATATCTCAAACGGGGCGCTCGAGTTCCGCCGCAATCTGGAAGAGTTTACCTATCCGGTGTCGGCCGGTATGTACACCAGCGACACGACCGAGTCGAAGTTCCGCAACCTGTTTTTAGGCGTGCTCGCCTCGCGACTGGCGAGATTCTTCCACGGCTACGATTTCAGTGACACGGTCGCCTTGGATGCCGCGATCGTCAATCAGTGATCTCGACTGTCACGCCGGACGGGCCGGCGTTGATAATCGTCGACGGCCCGAGCACGACGCGTTTCCCCCAATCGCTGTGTATATGGCCACAAGCGACCAATTTGGGGGCCTTCGCTAGAACGGCTTCTCGGATCGATCGGCTGCCACGGATCCGACCACTGGTGTCGTGATCGACGGTGTCGAGGGGTGGTGAATGGACCACCAACACCGCCTCCGCAGGACAGTCGGCGAGCAGACGGTCAGCGGCGTCTTCGTCGAAGTCGTAACTCCAATCTCCGAAAGGAGTAATCGGGATTCCGCCGCCGACGCCCCAGAACGCTTGCCCGTCGATCTGATGCCCTGAACCGTGCAGGACGATCGCCGACTTCCAAACCGCCGCAGCGTCGCGGAGTTCATCGACGGTTTCGCCGTTTCCGGGCACCAACAGCGCCGGTTTATCGATCGCGGCAAGGATATCGAGCGTGTCGGATAGACCTCGGTGTCGCTTGGCAAAGTCACCGGCGCCGATCACGACATCGACCTCACGGGCCGCGACGACCAAGGCGGCCGCAGCCTCTGTGTCGCAGTGCAAGTCGCTGAAGAGCAGCAATTTCATCTCAGGAATTCATTCTCTGGTAGTAAATCGGTCGGAAAACAGCATGCCAGGATAGGGTCAGCCCCCAGTTTGGCAGAGCCTAAAAGCCGGCCGCATGGATCGCTACGATCACCGCCGCCGTTTCGATCCGATAGATTCTCTCGCCTAACCCGACCGGCGTCCAACCCGCCGCGCGGGCGGCAGCGACTTCGCCCTCGGTGAATCCGCCCTCGGGACCGATCGCGACCCGGATCGCCGTGGCCGATCGCTCGCCGAGCGAGTCGGCGTTCATTTCACCTCCACCGGGGTGTGCGAACCAGCCGATTTCACCGTCGGCCAACGGTCGACCGAGTTGTTCGGCGACCGATTGCGGCTCCTCAATTTCCATCAAACGGTTACGGCCGCACTGTTTACAGGCTTCAACCGCCACCCGTTGCCATTTAGCCAAGGCGGCAGCCGATACGGCCCACGGCGAGCGTTCACAGTGCAGCGGGACGAGCCGGTCGATCCCCAGTTCGGTCAATCGTTCGACCAACTCGCGAGCCCGATCGCCTTTGGGCATCGCGACAGCCAAAGTGACCGCTCGGCGGTTTTCTCGCGGCCGATAGACTGCCGGTTCGGCCGTCAGCCGGACTTCGCGTTTACTAACCGACACGATCGTTGCCTCTGCCTCATGCCCCTGACCATCGAACAGGGTCAATCGGTCACCGCAGCGGACCCGCATGACGGTTGCCGCGTGATGAGACTCCGCCGGCGGCAGGCTCAACGAGCCGCCGCCGATCGGTAAGCCGGCCAAATGATAGCGAGAGGTCATCGATAGGAACGGGTGATCAAAAAAACGGATTTAGGTTCGCGGCCGGGCGGGTCGATTCTAACGATGTCGAGTCGTAGCGGGTGTAGGCTGTTCGATTGATGAAGGACGATCGTTGTCAGATTGGGACTTTCTACGAAACGGGAATCTGTGGCGGAAGCCAGGGGACCCTGTATCAACGGTCGACGACTTTTATGCCGGCATTCCCCAGCGTCGCTGTGTCGCCGAGTTGGTCGTCGCGGTCGCGACGGAATCACCTGTGGCGTGGCTATACGCCCCCCGGCATTGCGGGGCGAGCCGATTGCTCAACCACTTGAGTGGGTCGGCGGGGATGGGCGAGCGGGCGACCGAAATCGTCCGCACTTCGGGCCCGGTCGGGTCGACGGCGGCGGCTTACGGCCGGTTGGCGATGGAGCTAGCGATCGACCCGATCGCAGGCGGTTTGTTCGATCGAATCGACGAGGCGATCGCCGCTTCGGCACGACGCCAAATCCGCACGTTATGGCTGATCGATGACTGCGACCCGTTGTCCGCCGCGGCAGCCATCCGGCTGACGACTGCTAACCGGTCGGTTACCGCCGTGCCGGTCGTCAGGACCATGTCGCATCAACTTGCCATCGCCGGTTCGGCAGCCGACCAGCCAATGATCAAGCTGACTCCCTTTGAGCTAGCCGACACGAACGGTTTTATCCGCCATGTGATCGCGATGGCTAGCGGTCGCGAGATTCCGATTTCGCCCGACGCAGTCACAAAATCGCACGAATTGGCCGCCGGCCGTGTCGGTTTGCTCGCCCCGATCGCCTGGCGGGCAATGAAGTTGGCCGCCGGTCGCGGTTATCGACAAGTGACTGCCGATTGCGTTACCGCTGAGCCCGTTGCAGCTTCACGAGCGGCTTGAGGTCGGTCAGCCGTCGCGACGCTGGTAGAGCGGCAGATGCCGGTAGTAGACTTCCAGAATCAAAGCCGCCATCGCGGTCGTGTAGAGTCGACCGCCGACGTCGCCGTGGTGATCTTTGAAATGCCAACTGCCACGCTCGTGTCCGTTGACCGCTTGGGTCTTGACCAAATGATCGCGCAGCGGTTGGTGCCAGCGATCCCAGTCGGGGTGCCGAGCGTTGTGCAGCGCCATCGTGGCGTAGTAATCGTGATAGACGTCGAACTTCTTCGGGCCTCGGGCTGCCAATCGCGATAACGCGTGCTGAAACGGGGTGTGGAACGGCGAATCGCCGAGATAGAGCAACATGCAGAGTCCGATTGCGGTGGTCGTTCGCTGCGGCCGCCGCGAAACGTAACCGAACTCGTACCCGGTTTCGGATTCGAGGCTCTTGATAAAATCCTTGGCATCCGACAGCGTCGATGTGCGGAGTTTGATTCCGCCGTAGCGAGCCGAGATCAGCGACAGGATTTGCCAGGCCGAGATCGTCATATCGCCGGGGCTGCCGGGGACATACCGCCATCCGCCACGATCATGCTGAGCGATTAACGTGAACAGGACCGCCCCCTCGACCAGCGCGACCAGATCACTGTCTTCATGACCGAAATAGCGATCGATCGCTAACACTTCGGTCAACGCCAACGTGGCGATCCCGTGTCCATACATGCTGCCGCCCTGCAGATCCAAACCATACGTTGCCGGCAACGCTTGTTCACGCAGGTAATAGATGCCGCGGCGGATCGTGTCGGCGTATTTACCGCCGTGGTGGTTGTAACCGGCCCCTAGAAACGCCAGCAGGGACAATCCGGTCGCGGCGGTTGACGGGATCGCGTTTCCCGATGCGACGCTGGAATGCGAACAACGGCCGCCACATGGTTCGCCGGACAGATCGAAACTCCAGCCGCCACTCCGTTGCTGGTGCGCCTCCAACCAGACCAATGCCATCTCGACTGCGTCCTCACTCTCGGGCGTCGCGCCATAGCGGGCTCCCAACTCGGCTCGACTCGACGCCGTCCGCGGCGCCATCCCACCGGCGGGAAGCCACATCTCGCGGGCGTTTCCGCCACCGGCCCCGTCGCCCGATGCCGCGCCGGCAGACGATCGGGCGGTCCCAGCAAGCTGCTGACGAAGCGACTCGGCTTCACGTAGCCACTCGCTCTCGCGTTCGCGATCACGGTCGTCGACATTCAAATCGAGTTCGGGGACCGTCAGCTCAGCCGTCGCGATATCGCTGACGGCCAACGAATCACTCCTTACCGGCTCATCGAGTGGGTCTTGGCCGGCGGACTCGGCTCCTGCGTTCGGATCGATCACCGACTCGATCTGAACAATCTGAGACGCATTTTGGGAGACCGATTCACCGACCCGCGAAAAAATTACCAGACCCGTTTCGGGACCGGCCGACAGACTGATGAGTGCCAACCAGAGCAACAGCAGCGTGTGGACCAGCAAGCTGATCAGTCCCGCCGGTACGCCGTCGTGCTCCCAAAACCGCGGTTCCTGATAGGATTCATCGGCTGTGCCATCCGCGGCAGTCGACTCGGGGGCTCGACCGCCGTCTGGAACCATCACCGATGGAGAAACATCGTCGGACGATTCCGGCCGCTGCGAGCCGGTCGGCGGAGGGACCAGTAGCGTTGGGTCCAACGGCTGCTGGCCCGGCGACGGGACCACGGCGTCAGTAGGAGGAATCGGAAGCGACATGTGCCAGCACAACGGATGGAGCGAACTCGGACGATTCTTCCAAGTGTAGCTCCCAAACGATCCGCCGTCAGAGAGGGAAATCATCCTCGGACGCGGTCGCGGCATAGATCGGCATGTGTCGGTAATAGACCTCCAGGATCATTGTCGACATCGACGTGACATAAAGCCGTCCGCCAGCGTCGGTGGCATGGCCACCGCCATAGAACCAACTTCCCGACGCCCCACCCGATTCGACCTGCTGGGCCACCAGCCAATCGCGGAGTTCGGTATTGAAAGCGTCCCACTCCGGGCCACCGTGATGCCGCAGCACTTGGGCCGCGTAGTAGTTGTAATAGACGTTGGTTTTGCTGACGCCGTACTCGGAGAGGTTTTGGACACCTTTCTGAATCGCCGGATGCTGTTTGTCCCAACCGGTGTACATGCGGCTCAGTAGGCCGATCGCCGTACAAGCCGGGCTAGCCTGAATTTTCGTGATCCGATCGGTATAGCCGTAGAGCGCTCCACCGTCGGATTGAACGCGGTCGAGGAAGGAGACGGCGCCACGGATCGCGGTCGGTGGTACAGTCAAATGCCCCATGTAGGCGCTCTTGAGAGCCATCAAGTGCCAACCGACAACCGATGTGTCGCTCGTTTGGCCCCGGACCTGGTACCGCCAGCCGCCGTCAGCATTCTGGGCATAGGCGGTAAAATTGATCGCCGCTTGGGCAGGTTGCAGTAGCGCCGGGTCTTCGGTCATCGCGAACGCTTCGCAGAGAACGATCGCGGCCAGGCCGTGCGAATAGAGCGTCCCGCCCGACTCGGTAAAATCGAGTGTCGGCATGCCGCTGATCACTTTCGGTTTGCCGTTAGCGACCAGAAACAGCAAGCCGCGTTTGATCACGTCCTTGTACTCGCCTTGGAGATGCGTCTGGCCGGCCCCCAAGAACGGCAACAAAGCCATTGCGGTAGCGCCGTTGAACGCTTTGGCGCGGCTCGTATCGCCCGGGTTGCCCCCCGAATCGGAGCGGACCGCGGTATGCATGAACGTCCACGCCCCGTTGGGCATCTGGTGCTTGGCCAGCCATTTTAACGCCCTGGCGACGGCCGCTTCACTGCTGTCGTTGCCGCCGAACTCACGTAGCAGCCGTTTCTTCGAATCGGAACTGCGGCTGTCAAAAGACTGCGACGACATCGACGCCAACGATTGCAGCGAAGCGGCGGAGGGAGCCATTTCGGCCGCCAAGTCGCTCATATCGATCGGCACCGCCGCAATCTCCATCGGCACATCGACCGCGATCGGTTCGACCACGTCCATCGTCTCGGTGACATCGACCATCGGCTCAGCCGCTTCCTCGGTCTCGGAGATCTCACCCGGATCGATCTCATCGATCGTGAATTCCTCGATCTCTGGGCCTTCTTCGCCCGAGCTAGAAGCTGACAGCACGTTGACGATTTTTACTGGGTCGGCGATGGTCAGCAGCCCCAGCAGCACCAGCACGACGACGTGTACCAGCATACTGATCGCCCAGGCCGGAACGGCTTGGAACAGCACGAAATGCCGTTGGTAATTGGCCACTTCCGGCTCAAAATCGTCGCCGTGATTTTGGCCTAAAACCGACGCCGACGGCGGGACGTTCCTGGGCCTGGTTTCCAACACGTCTGGCATCAGATTCGGTTCTCAGCGGGACGAATGGGGGCGAGATTGAGTGGAGCGACCGACGTAGGGAAAAGAAAACTCCCTTCTTTTCTCAAACGAGTCGAATCGTCGCTTGTACCCAACTATAGACCAGCCGCTCGCCTCAGGCGACGCTTTCCATCTGGGGCAGCGATTCGGTTTACACTATGCTCCGATAGAATCCCGAGCACTTTTCTCATGAACCACCCCCCTGCGGCCGATCCGATCGTGAACCTCACCCCGGCAGTTGACTCTGGACCGCGACTCGCCTCGGGCGATGCGTTTTCGCGTCGACTGCGATCGTCGGCGGTGAACGTGTTGGGCGACGGTGAACTCGGCCGCTTGGTGTTGCAGCGGTGCGACGGCTACGATTCGGCCCGGCAAGATCTGGCGAGTAACCGGACCGGCGGCAGCGTACCGATCGCGGTCGTCGGCGCGACCGGCCAGGGGAAATCGTGGCTGATCCGTAAGTTCGTACACGATCCTCAAGCCGCCGCGGCGATCCCGAGCGGGAATAACGCTGACGAAGCGACCGAGCGACTGATCTGGGTCGGGGCCGCTCCGCCGAGTGACCTCGATCATCGCCACGAATCGTTCGTTCCCTGTGCCTCGGATCGGATGTTCGGACTCGGAATGCCTTACCTGTTGGTCGATGTTCCCGGAGCTACCGACGACCGCCCGGCGATCGCCGAAATCGCCGGACGGGCGCTTTCGCTGGCCGGTGTGTTGATCTTGGTCATTCGCCGCGACCAACTCCGTAGCGGCAAAGTCGGGGCGCTGGCTCGAGCCAGCGAGGGGGCGATCGTAATCCCGGTCGTCAACGCGGTGCGGAATCACGATGATGCCTTGGCCGCCGATCTCGACACGTTCCTTTCAAGGATCCGGTCTACGGCGCCGACCAGTGTTATTTCTCCGGTCGTCCTGGTCGACGATTTTGAGGTTTCGGGGCGGAGCGAGTCAGCGGTAGCGGAGCAAGCGATCGCCGAGATCGCGACGCGAATCGGCGAGGAACTTCGGCACAGCGGTGGGGCGGCGAGTCGGCGTACGGCCCGATTAGCGGCGCTCGACGCCCGCTTTCGTGAAGGGTTGTGTGACCTGTTGTCCGACCGCTTGCCGGGATTGACCGCCGCGGTCGCTCGGCTTCGCGAAGCCGCCGAGAAGTTGCCGGGTGAAATCGCCCAATCATTGGTCGGCGGCGGGCCGCCGCTGCGGGCCGCGATCCGCGGCCGTCTACGAGCCAACCTGCTTTCGGATACCGATTCGCTCTGGTTCCCCTACCGCTCTCTGCTCGGCCTGTTAAGTCTGACCAGCGGCGCCTGGGACCGCGTGATTCTGTCGCTGGCCGGGTCGCTGCCCTCGTTGATCGGTGCGACCTGGACCGGTGTTCGAAACGTGCGGAACGATTTCGGTGCCGGTGAGCTTCGTGACGGGCTGAAGCGGCGAGCCGCGGCGATCGTCGCCGATCGGCTCGGGCCGTTAGCAACCCGTTTCCGTGACGAGGTATTGCGCCTGCGAGGAGGCAGCGTCACAAATCCTGGACCGCTAGGCGCGACGCCGACAAACGCCGTGATCGGCGGTTCAGCCGATCACGATACCGCCAGCCGAAACGCCGCCGACCTGGCCGGGATCGATACCCTGCAGGAGGAGTCTCAACGTATCTTCGACGGCGAATTGGAACGGATCGCCGTCTCCCGCAACGTATCGCTCGGCGGCGCTCTGCTCGGAACGTTGCTCTTTTGGCTGCTGATGTCTGGGCCGATCATCGCGCTCTACCGTGGCTATCTAGGCGCCAGCTTGACGACGCTCCGCGAACTGTCGGGCGATCTGTCGCTGTTTCCCCGCCCCGAGGCGGTGACGATGTTGACCGGCCTCATGCTGTCGATCTTGCCGACGGCCCTGTTCGCGATGGCCGTGATCAGTCTGGCCCAACGCCGACGACGCGTCGATCAGGCCGAAGCGAGAATCACCGAAGCCCACCGCGTGACGATCGCGCGGCTGCAACATGAACGGATCCTGCGACTCCGTTGGGATGACCCTTTATTGGCCGATGCCGAATTCTTGCTCTCCTTGGACAACCCACGCTTGACCTTGGACCCAAACACCTCGTCTTTCGATAAGCCAAGCGTATCGTTCGAGAGCCCTCATTCGCCGGCCGATTCACCCATGTCTGCGGACAGACCGATTAAAGGACGTCCGCCGACCGACCCCGCCCGGACGCCGCGGGCACCGGCACCGGCTCAGGAGACCCCGTCATGATCGCGATCGAGCGGCTGACCTGTCGCGTCATCACGATCCGACCGCTGGTCGCCCAAACCGATCCACCGGTCGCCGATGCCGGGTTATGGGAGATCGTTTTCAGTGGAGGAGCGGTCGGTGTCGCGATCCTACTGACTCTGTTGGGCCTCAGCGTCGCCGCAGGCTATCTCGTTTTCGATCAGGCGATGACACTGCGGCGGCGCGAATTGCTGCCCGACGGTCTCTTCGAAGCGGTACGCCAACCGCTTTCAAGGGGCGATTTGGCCGCGGCGGACGCCGCCTGCCAGCGGTCTCCGAGTGTGCTCGGTTATACGCTGCTGAGTGGACTGGCCGACGCCGACCTCCCCTGGCCTCAAGTCGAAAAAGCGGTCGAAGATGCCTTGGTCGAACAATCGGCACGGTTAATGCGTCGGATCGAGTACCTGTCGGTGATCGGCGGCATCGCCCCGATGGTGGGACTGTTGGGAACGGTGACGGGAATGATTTTGGCCTTTCAACAGGTCGCGGCGACCCAAGGCGCCGCCGACGCGGGCGACTTGGCCGAGGGGATCTATCAGGCGTTGGTCACGACGGTCGGTGGCCTGTTGGTGGCGATCCCGTCGTTGGCCGCGTTCGCGATCCTCCGTAACCGGCTCGATGCCTTGATGGCCGAGGTGGCCCATCAAGCGGCTCTCGCGTTGGCTCCGTTGAAACGTCGGCCACAACGACCGGTCGCCGCTCGGGTCTTTCAATCGCCCGCAGGCCAACCACCCGCGGGCCGTCCTCCGACCACGGGCAATGTGGGAACCGCGGCGACACCGCCGGGTAAGCCATGATCCGCCCGACCTCGCCACCGGTCGCGGCCTGGGCCGATTCTCGTTAAAACCGACGCGTCAAGCGCCGTCAGGGTACGGGCACCCATTTCGTGGTACGCAGCGGAGAATCAAGATCGTGGAAAAGGTCAAAGTCGGGATCGTCGGCGTCGGTTTTATGGGCTGGATTCACTATCTCGCATATCAGGATTGCCAAACCGCGGAATTGGCCGCTTTTTGCAGTCGCGACGCCAAGAAACGCGACGGCGATTGGCGCGGGATTCAGGGCAATTTCGGGCCTCCGGGAGAAGTCATCGATGTCTCGGGACTTGCCACGTTCGAAACCATCGACCAACTGCTCGCCGATCCGACGATCGAGCTGGTCGATATCTGCCTGCCTCCTCACCTGCACGGCGAAGCGGTCGCCAAATCGCTTGAAGCGGGCAAATACGTCCTCTGCGAAAAACCGTTGGCCCTGACCGCAGCCGAAGCCGAATCGCTCGCCAATGCCGCTTCGGGACGCTTGATGGTGGCTCACATCCTGCCATTTTTTCCCGAATACAGCCTGCTGGCTGATGCCGTCGCCGACGGACGTTTCGGCAAGTTGCTCGGTGGTCATTTCAAGCGGGTGATCGGTCCGCCCGACTGGGTTCCCGACTTTTTCGACCCCACCAAAGTCGGCGGCCCGTTGATCGACTTGCACGTTCATGACGCGCACCTGATCCGGATGCTGCTCGGCATGCCGACCGAAGCTCATTCGGTCTGTCGGCTGCAGCAGGGCGTGCCAAAGTACGTCGAGACGATCTTCCGGTTCGAGGATTCGGAATTGGTCGCCGGAGCGACGTCCGGAGTGATCGATCAAGCGTCCCGCGGATTCACGCACGGCTATGACGTCCAGTTCGAAAAGGCCAACGTGCAGTTCGAAAGTGCGGCGTTTGGCGACGGCAGCAGCGCCGCGATCGCCTTGACGATCGCGCATGGCGATGGTCGGGTTGAGCGACCGGTTCACCAGGTGGCCGAATCGTCGAACGGATTGGAAGCGTTCGTCGCTGAACTCGACGCCGCCGCCGGGGTCGTCCGCAGCGGCCAGCCCCACCCCGCGCTCGACGCCAAAGTTGCCGTCGATGCGATCAAGATTTGCGAATTGCAGGTGCCGTGACGTCAATTGACACTCGCTGTACCACCGATCTACAGTAACGCGTTTTTCCCGCGGGAATTAACGCCGCTTGGCCGATGCGAATCGCTGGCGGTTGTCGGACCCTAACTACGTTCCAGTGAGTGCCCCCAGCGTGCGCGAGGCGATCGAAAAAGCGGATACCCTGATCGAAGCGATGGGGTGGATCCGTAAGTTCCGTGGCAAAACGACCGTCATCAAGCTCGGCGGTAGTCTGCTGGAGGATGAAGACGCCCGACGGCATATTTTGCTGGGCATCGTCTTCATGGAATCGGTCGGCATGCGGCCGGTCGTCGTGCATGGCGGTGGCAAAGCGATTACCCAAGAATTGCAGGCTGCGGGGATCGAAGCCAAGTTCGTTCGCGGTCGCCGTGTCACCGATCCACAAACGTTGCAGATCGTCCGTAAAGTGCTCGCCGGCGACCTCAACCGACAATTGACCGAAGAGATCGAACGGGTCGGCGGCCGGGCGATCAACCTGTCACCCGATACCACCAACGTTCTGTTCGGCGAAAAGTTGATCACCGACGACGGTATCGACCTGGGCGCTGTCGGTCACGTCACGCGAGTCGACCGCGATGTCATCGAAGGGTTGTCCTATACCGATCAGGTACCGGTCATCCCGTCGATGTGTGTAGGCCCCGAAGGCGAACTCTATAACGTCAACGCCGACACGGCGGCGCTTGCCGTGGCCCAAGCCCTTGGGGCCGAAAAGCTCGTCTTTCTATCCGATGTCAACGGTGTACGCCGCGACAAAGATGACCCTTCTACCATCATCCATTCGCTCTCGGCCACCGAGGCCCGCGAATTGATCGCGTCCGGCGTGATCGATGCCGGGATGATCCCCAAGGTCGAAGCCTGTTTGCAGACACTCGACCGGGGAGTCGGCAAAGTGCATATCATCGATGGCCGGTTGAGGCATTCATTGTTGTTGGAAATCTATACGACGTCGGGCGTCGGAACCGAAATCCGTAAGTAATTTCGAAAGTCGGGTGCGTCGTGAATCGAAACTCGCTCGCCGCCGGCGTCGTCTCGGCTTCCGGTATCGAAGTCGCATCGGCCAGCGGCCAAACGGCACTCGATCTCACCGCCGCGATGGCCAGTTGTCTCGGACACCGGCACCCGGCGGTCATCGAAGCGGTGCAATCGGCCGCCGAAAGCCACCTCGGCTGCGGCCCACCCCTGCCTACGGCGAACCTCGCCGGACCGCTGCCCGGCACCATCGATCCGTCGTCGCTCGGCGGCCCATTTCCCGATTTCGCGGCCGTTTGGCTGCAACCGTCAGCGGCGGAAGCGAACGAATTGGCGATCCGGATCGCCCGCAGCTCGCCTCGGGAAAACCGCGGCGATGGCCGAGCAGACCCGTCGACGCCTGACCTGCCGTATCGGATCATTACGCTGCTGGGTGCCGATCATGGCGACACACTCGCCTGCCGCTCGGCCGGCGGACGGTTCGCCGCCCAACTCGACCTCGGCCCACTCGCGGCCGGATTTCGGCACGTCGCTCCAGGCGATCTTCGTGGTCTCGAAAAAGCGATCGATGGCCAAACCGCCGCGATCATGCTCGCACCGGTCGATTGGAGCCGAGGTGGTATCTCGCTGGATGCGGCCTACTTCGACCAAATTCGCCAATTATGCGACGCGCATCAGTTATGGTTGATCGTCGACGAAACCCGTCTGCCGGCCGCGATCAGCGGCGAATGGTTCTATCACCAATCGCAGGGGTGGAGCGCCGACTTGGTCACGGCGTCTGCGGGCTGGACCGGCGGACTGCCCGGCGGTCTGGTGCTGGCCTCGGCGGCGTTATCCCAGCAACTTCCAGGCGTCGCGGACGGGAAACCGTCAACGGATGCTCAGGCCGCTGATTATCCTCTGTTAAGCCAGGTGGTCGCGGCGACCGCGGCGACCGTTGCGGCGCTCGGCGGACCGCGATCAGCCGATCAACTCGCGGCCGACTGGTCGCAGCGACTCGGCGAATTGGTCACCGGGTTCGAGTTCGTTGCCGACGTATCGACAGTCGGCCTCGGGACCATACTCCGCTTCGACATCGCTGCCGCGGAAGTCGTCGACGCTTGTGCCGGTGTCGGGCTGCGGATGATCGCCACCGACGAAACGACCGCCTTGATCTGCCTGCCGCTGACCGTCACCACAGACCAAATTGACACTATCCTGAACCGGCTCGCTCAAGGGCTGGAGAGTATCGAAAGAGAAACCATCGAGTCCTAAGCGATGCAACATTTTAGAACCCTTTTCGACATCAGCCGCGACGATCTGAAGCGGATCTTGGCGACCGCCACCGACCTCAAAAGTCGGCTCGAAAGCGGCGATCGGCCGCCGGTGCTGCAACGCAAAGTCTTGGCGCTGCTGTTCGAAAAGCCGAGCCTACGGACCCGCGTCAGTTTCGAATCGGGGATCGCCCAACTCGGTGGCACCAGCCTGTTCCTCGGTGAAGAGGTCGGTTGGGGGAAACGCGAATCGTACGACGACTTCGCCCGAGTCTTGGGCGAATATGTCGATGTCGTCGTCTGTCGCGCTAAATCGCACGACCGCGTCGAGCAGTTCGCTTCACTCAACCTCGTACCGGTGATCAACGGCTTGACCGATTTGAGTCACCCCTGCCAAGCGATCGCCGACGCGCTGACGATTCAAGAAGCGTTCGGTGACCTGGCCGGTCGCCGAGTCGTCTTCGTCGGCGACGGTAACAACGTCGCCCGTTCGCTGCTGCTCGTCTCTGCGATGCTCGGGATGTCGTTCACACTCGCCTGCCCCGACGGGTATGCGATTGACCAAGCCTGGTGCGATCGAGTCATCAAGGCCTATCCCGATGCCAAGATCAGCCAGATTCGAGACCCCAACGAAGCGGTTGTTGATGCCGACGTGATCTACACCGATGTCTGGATCAGCATGGGCCAGGAATCGGAACAGGCGGAGCGACGTCAGGTCTTCAGCGACTACCGGGTCGACGAAAAACTGCTGCGACTGGCCCCCCGACACGCCCGCTTACTCCACTGTCTGCCAGCGGTCCGAGGCCAAGAGATCACCGACGGGGCGATCGACGGCCCTCAGAGCGATGTGATCCGTCAAGCCGGCAATCGGATGCACGCCCAAAAAGGGCTACTCGTCTGGCTCCTAGCCCGCGAATGGGTCGACCAATACGTCCCCTGACCGGTGCTGCCCGACCGACCGGCGATCAGCGTCTGTATCCTGCGGGGAATTTTGATTATTGCCAATCGACCATGAAGAAACCTCGGACCTGACGGCCCGAGGTTTCTTCTTTTGCGTGGCTGGCGAACGCAGGTAACGTTTTACCTGGTTGCGACCTACTGAGCCTTTTTCTTGGCCGCGACGATCTCTTCCTGGACGTGCGACGGGACTTGTCGGTAGCTGGCGAACTCCATCGTGAACGTCCCCTGACCCTGAGTCATGCTCCGCAGGTCGGTGGCGTAGCCGAAGGTTTCGGCCAACGGGACTTCGGCGTTGACGATCGAAATCCCTTCGCGGACGTCGGTGTTGGTAATCAATCCGCGGCGGGTGATGACGTCGCCGACGACCGGACCTTGGAACGATTCGGGCGCTTCGATTTCGATGTTCATGATCGGCTCGAGCAACACCGGAGCCGCCTTGTTAAAGTATTCACGGAAACAGCCTTGAGCGGCGGTGTAGAACGCCTTTTCCGAGCTGTCGACGTCGTGATAGCTACCGTCATCGAGGTCGATCTTGGTTCCGACCACCGGGTATTCGGCGACGGGACCCTTGACCAACGAATCGCGGAAGCCCTTTTCGACTGCCGGGATGTACTGCTTGGGAATCCGTCCACCGACGACGTGATCCTCGAATTCGAAGCTGTCTTCGCTGGCCGATTCGATCGGGCTCAACTTGCCGACGATGTGGGCGTACTGGCCCGAACCGCCGGTCTGCTTCTTGTGCTTGTAGTTGAACTCGACCTGGCGGGTCGGACTTTCCCGATAGCTGACCTTCGGGGCGCCGACTTCGACCTCGACCTTGTACTCGCGTTTCATCCGTTCGACGTAGACGTCGAGGTGCAGTTCGCCCATCCCGCTGATCAGGATCTCGTTGGTTTCCTCATCGGTGAAGACGCGGAAGGTGGGATCCTCCTTGCGGAACCGCTGCAGTGCCTTGGCCATCTTGTCGGCATCGGCGCGGCTGAGCGGATTGACTGCGACCTTGATCACCGGTTCGGGGACGAACATCGATTCGAGGGTACAGAAATCACGCTCGGGGGCGTAGGTATCACCGGAAGCCGAATCGATCCCCATCACCGCGACGATGTCACCGGCGGTCGCTTCATCGATTTCCTCTCGCTTGTTGCTATGCATCCGGACCAACCGGCTGAACCGTTCCTTACGACCGGTCCGTTGGTTGATGTAACTGTCACCCTTGATCGCCTTGCCTTGGTAGACCCGCATGAAAGTCAACTGGCCGAACGGGTCGTCGACGATCTTGAACGCCATGCCGACAAACGGTTTATCGGGGTCGGGGGTCAGATCGATCTTGCGGGCTTCGTCCTTGGGGTCTTTCCCGCGGATTTCGCGTTCGAGCGGGCTCGGCAGGTAGCGGACAACCGCATCGAGCAACGGTTGAACGCCCTTGTCTTTGTAGGCGGTCCCCATAAAGACCGGCGTTGCACCGGCCAAGACGGCCTGGCGGGCGACCTTGTAGGTCAGTTCGGTCGAGACTTCTTCTTCGCTGAGCAGCAATTCCATCATCTCGTCGCTGTACATCGACAGCGCTTCGAGCATCTTGCTGCGGTAGTCTTCGGCTTCGTCCTTCAGGTCGGCGGGGATTTCGCCGTACTCGACGACTTCGCCACGTTCACCACCGAAGGTGATCGCCCGCATCTCGACCAGGTCGATTACGCCGCGGAAGTTTTCCTCGGCACCGATCGGGTACTGCATCAAGAACGCTTCGGCACCGAGTTTGGTCCGCAATTGCTCGACGACCCGGATCGGGTTGGCCCCGGTGCGATCCATCTTATTGATGAAGGCCAACCGCGGCACTTGGTAACGCTTCATCTGCCGGTCGACGGTGATCGATTGGCTCTGCACGCCACCGACGGCACAGAGCACCAACACGGCGCCGTCGAGGACGCGGAGCGAACGTTCGACTTCGACGGTGAAGTCGACGTGGCCTGGCGTGTCGATCAGATTGATCGGTGTCCCTTGCCAATTGACGCTGGTCGCGGCTGACGTGATCGTAATCCCGCGTTCCTTTTCCAGCTCCATATGGTCCATCGTGGCGCCGTCACCGGTACCGCGGACCTCTTCCATCTTGTGAATGCGGCCGGTGTAGAACAGGATCCGCTCGCTGAGCGTCGTCTTGCCCGAGTCGATGTGGGCGCTGATCCCGATGTTCCGCAGTTTCTCCAAACTCATCTCTGTCACCTAACGATGTGCCCGCCACGCTCTATTGACCTGCCGAATCGCTCAGAACAGCTTTACGATCGGCACGCCCGGGGCGGATTAAGAATTTCGATTTTGCCGACGTTTTAGGGCTTCGAGGGACGTTCGGGGTCACTGACCGCGAGCGATCTCACCCGTTGCGGCAAGAGCAGTCGCGGTAAATATCGCAAAGGTTTGCCGAAAGAGGAAGGTCAGAGAAAAAAAACCGAGAAAAGACTTTCTCGCAGAGCCTAGAAGTCGGTCCGGGAAAAATAGATGCTGCCGAGCAACAGCATCACCGCGACAAAACCGCCACACGTCAGCAGCGGTCGCCAGATGTTGTAACGCTGCGTCGCGGCCACATCGTCACCGGCCGCCAGCGGCATCTGCAGCGAATCTTCACCCGAGACGATCGCGGCGATCGTTTCGCCCAATTCGCCCGTCTGAGGCGTGACGGTTCGCAGCGGGGTGACGAGGTAACGCTCGACCAGCCTCCATCCGCTGACCGTCGGTCGGTGGACGACGGCAGGGCCGGCGGCGGCCAACCGCGAAAGGGCATCGGCGGAGTCAGATCCAGCCGCGGCGTCAGCTGACAACTGCCATGCCGACAAACGATCGACCTGGTGGGCCAACCACAATCGGCCGGTGGTGCGGTCCCAATGCATCGCTTCGACAGCGGAAACCCTCCGGATACGATCGAGCGAAAGTCCGCCGTCATCGCCGAGCAACCAGGCTTGGCCGTTGCGGGTTTGAATCGCGATCACAGCGGCGTCGCCGAAGGCACCGGGGCACGCTACCGCCGTTGCGATCGACAGTTCAGCGATCGCCGCGGTGACGTCCGGATCGACCTCGATCGGCTCGAACAGGTCATTGAGAAACAGCGGCGATTCGTCTTCACGAAAGATAACGACGGTTTCGCCCAGCAATCTCAGGCGAGCCGTCTTGCCGTTGGTCTGGACCTCGGATTGGGCGGTCAGGTCGAAGCGGGGGCCGTCCGGACCTGCCGGTTTTCGATCCAGACGCAATAGCTTGCCACCTGAAAAAACGAAGACGCGGTCCCCGGCGGGATCGAGAGCGACCGAATTGGGCGACAACAACGATGTCCGAGGCGGCAAAACCGACTGAAACCCGTCACTCGCACCGCCCATCATCTTGACCAATTTGGGCAGCCAGTCGCCGAAGCCGGCCCCAGCCGACTGAGCTGGTGCCTCGTCGCGTTTCGGTTCAGCCGAGTTTTCGGCGGAACCGCCGTCCCACTGCGATCGATTCGCGACCAACAGTTCGCCGGTGTTCAGTGCCAGCAATTCGCCGTCGCGTCCCGGAATCAGTTCACGGGTCCCGGCCGGCAATTCGATCGACGGTTCGGGCGGCCCATCGACTCCTTCACGGATCACCAGCAGCGGTGTGGCCCCCGAACCGAACAGGTTGATCCTGCCGCCGCGGACCCGAGCCGTAACGACATGACCGCCGCTGAGTGTCACTGGCGGGATCACCCGGTCGCTGCCGCCGGTATCATCGGGGAACAGATCGACCCACCGCCCGTTCGAGCGATCAAACCGTCGCAAATGTCCTCCGCGAGTCGACGCCAAGACCGTTTCGCCGGTGGTCGTCAATCCGGTGATCCGATCCCGCTCGACGATGAAGCTGTCCGACAAGGTGGCGGCGAAGCCGATCAACAGGCACCCGGCACCGAACAGGTTGGCCAACCCGATCGCCAGGATCGGCGACCGCCACTTCAACCCCGCGACCGCCGACACGCTGTAGAACACCGAAAACAGGAAGACGCAGACGGGGATGCAGAGCAACAGTCTGACATTCCAGACGTCGAGCCGTAGCCCCGCGATCAGCCACAGTCCGAGGATCAGTTGGGAGACACAGACGAAGACGAAGGCGCAGCCGCCGACGAACTTGGCCAAGAACAGCAGCGGGCGCGAGACCGGTTTGCTGAGTAGCAGGTGCAGCGAACCGGGCTGCAGCATGTCGGGAATGATCGCCGCGGTCACCAGAATGCCGAGAAAGATCATGATGAAACCGAGCACCCAGTCGATGATCACTCGCAACACGAAGTGATTGAGCACCATTTGGAACTGCGATTTTTCCACCTGAAAGATTGTCGGGAAAGGCATTCCGGCATAGGTCAACGCGATGCTTCGCGAGCCTCGGCTTTCGAATACGCCGGGCAATGCCGCTTCGATCCTCAAGCGGCCGAGTCGCCGTCGGAGGTCATCATGGAGTTCTTCTTCGCCGAGTTGTTCGAGTTCCCGCAGCTCTCGCAAGCGGGGGGCGGATGCCCAGACTGTCGGGTCGTACCACAAGTCGGAATCGAGCAGCGAATTGAGGCCGTCGGCGAGGATATCGAGCCGAATCCGTACCTCTTGACCGGCGGCGACCTGGCGTAGGTTCCGCTGCAATTCGTCGGGCAAATAGCGGGCGATTCGGCCGGCCGGCGTTTCCAAAACGTCGGGCCCAACCGGCTCATCGATCGCCCGGGCCAACATCGCCTTCATCCGTGTTCCGTTAGCGAAATCGGGCCAGCGGAACGAGGTGGTGAAGACTTCGTGGTAGCCGATCGGGGCGATCGCGGCGAGGAACAGATAGATCGCCAACAACGCCAACCAGAGCACACGCGATGCGAAGGCGGATCGGAAAGAGTCGGCGATTACCGCCAAATAAGGTCGCATCAGAGTTCTCCTGTGGAACCGACCAAGGAGAGGAAAACGTCTTCCAGCGAACGTCTCGGCGTCGCGATCGCGAGGATACTGATCGACCGTTCCCGCAGCCGGTCGACCATTCGGTCGAGTGTCGGTTGGTCGCGCCAGGCGGTCACCACGTGCAGGATGCCGTTGGGTAAACGATCGACGCTGACCCGACCGGCTTCGCTGGCTGGATCGAATGCGTCGGTCAGCAGGCGGACCACGGCCTGTTGGTCGACCTCGCCGGCCAGATCGAACTTGACCTCGCGGTCACCGAGGTTTTCCGTCAATTCGTCGATCGTGCCGATCCCTCGAACCTGCCCGGCGGCCATCACGGCGACGCGGTCGCAGACCAGTTCGACTTCTTGCAGGATGTGGCTGTTGAGAAAAATCGTCTTGCCACGACCCTTCAGTTCCAGCAGCAACCGACGAACTTCGCTGCGGCCGACCGGGTCGAGCCCGTCGGTCGGTTCGTCGAGGATCAGCAGGTCGGGGTCATGCAGCAGCGCTTGGGCCAATCCGAGCCGTTGATACATCCCCTTGCTGAACCGCTTGACCGATTCACGGTCGCGTCCTTCGAGGCCGACGAGTCGGAGCAAGCGTTCGCTGCGGGTCCGGATCGTCTCGCCATCCAACCCACTCATCCCACCATAAAACTTCAGCGCCGTCCGGGCGGTGTGATGCCGGTCGATCCGCAAACTCTCGGGCAGATAGCCGACCTGACGACGGGCCGCGATCGAACCTGCGGGGAAATCGAGCAACCGAGCCGTCCCGCCACTGCCACGGATCACACCGAGCAGAATTTTGATCAGTGTCGTCTTGCCGGCCCCATTGGGACCGAGCAGACCGAACACCTCGCCGCGGTTCGCCCGTAACGAAACCTGGCGCAGGGCTGCGACCGAGCGTTTGCCGATCAGTCCACTGCGGTAAGTCTTGGTCAGCCGATCGACGGCGATGACGGCGTCGCTATCACTCACTCAGGGAACAGTCTTGGAAGAACCTTGATCAGGGTGGTCAGAGCGACCAACAGCATGCCGAGGGCCAACCACTTGTGGGCCGGATGCCAGAGCGAGCCACGGACCAAACCGCGACGATAGACGCTGTGGAACCGATCGCGCTGCGACAGCGATTCGAAGACTCCCGAGTCGATCCGTTCGTGGATACCGAACTGCAGTGAATACTCCAGCGCGCCAAAAATCGGTACTTGGCGTCCTTCGGTGTCGATGCCATGTCCGTCGAAGTACCACAATTGGGCGCCGAAGGCTTCGTCGGTTTCGGGGCGTGTGTCGATACAGCGGAGTTGGCTGACCTGACTTTTGGAAGGACACAAACGAGCGTTTCGCACCGCTCGCTGGCAATCGTCTCGAATCTGCCGCAGCAGCTTTTCGGGGATCTGGATCGCTTTGGTATCAGCACTCATCGGGTGGCACCCTCTGCCCGAAAATTTCGCTTTTCGCGAACTCGACTCTGGATTTGGCGTTGGCAATGTGCGGGAAAAGGCGTCTAGCATCTTTGGCGAGCAGCTCGCCGGTCGGATGTTTCGCACAGAAGGTGCCGGACACTTTTCCCCGCTCGATCCTTAGCTAAGGAAGGCTCTGCCGACGCGGAGGCACTCGGCAAATGACCCTCGAGACGGTAGTGTACCATGTCGACAATCGCCGCAACCAGACGCAGCGGGGAAATCCGAAACATTCTGAGGCCTTTGAGTCCGGCAGGTCGCCGTCGTGGATGGCGGTGACACTGGAAAATGCTCGCACATCCCGTCAAGCTACCGCGTCGCGTTGAGAGTCGCTACGGAAATTCGTCAAAATGCTCGAACGTCGTTCACTCAAAGGTCCGATCACGCTCGGCGTGGTGATGATTGTCACGGTCGTCGCGCTGACGATCGGATGGGTGTCGATCAATGTGGTTGCGGCGACCGTCAACCAGGATTCGGCACCGGTCTATTATTTCGTTTTGGCGACCGGCAGTATCGGACTGAGCGTCGTGCTGGCCGGCGTGATCACTTATCTGACCCTGACGGTCAAGGCGATCAACCTGAACCGTCGCCAATCGAACTTCATCGACAGCGTGACGCATGAACTCAAGAGCCCGATCGCTTCGCTTAAACTCTACTTGCAAACGCTCTCGCGGAGGTCGGTCGACGAATCGCAGCGGGCTCATTTCCATCGGATGATGCTGACCGACGTCGAACGGCTCGATCAACTGATCAATCACCTGCTCGACACGGCCCGGATCGAACGTGGCAACGACGTCACCGCACCCGTCGATGTCCGGCTTGACGAATTGCTCCGCTACTGCGCTCGAGCGGTTTGCGTCCGCTATGCCGCGAGTCCCGAAACCGTCGAGGTCGACGCTGAACCGATGTTGATCCACAGCCATCCGACCGAGCTCGATATCCTGTTTCGCAATCTGATCGACAACGCCGTTAAGTACGGCGGTTCGCCGCCCAAGGTCCGTGTGACCGCCGGCTTGGCCGGCGGCCAGCGGGGGGTGATCCGGGTCAGTGACAACGGGCCGGGGATTCCGCCGAACCTGCGGCGAAAGATCTTCGGCAGATTCGTGCGATTGGGAAGCGAACTGGAACGTTCTCAACCTGGTACCGGACTCGGCCTGTACCTCGTCAGGTCGGTAACCCGATCGCTGGGCGGTTCGATTCAAATCGAAAGTCGCAGCGATTCGGTTCCCCAGCGTCCTGGCGCGACCCAGGCGTCAGCGGCGGAAGATGGCGGAACCGATCGACGCGCGGACGCCTCCGCCGTCGCTACCACCGCCGTCGATACGGTGGGGCAATCCGGGACGGTTTTCTTGGTCACCTTGCCCGGCGTACAACCGTGTGATTCCGTCGAACCGCAGTCGCCTGAGCTCTCGTCCCAGCCCGGATCGGTATGAATCCCTGCACCGACAATCGAAAGCAAATGATGCGCCCACACATCTTGGTCGTGGAGGACGAACAGCACCTTGGCGTCGGTATCAAATACAACCTCGAAGCCGAGGGTTATCGCGTGACGTTGGTGGAAGATGGTCCGACGGCGCTGCGGGTGTTCGGGCGCACCGGAGACGGGATCGAGCTGTTGATCCTCGACCTGATGCTGCCGGGAATGAGCGGCTATGCGGTCTGTGAGGCGATCCGAGGGCACGGCAGCCGGGTGCCGATACTGATGTTGTCCGCCCGCACGTTGGCCGAAGACCGCACCCGTGGGTTCAACGTTGGCGCCAATCAGTACATGTCCAAGCCTTTCGAACTGGACGAATTGATCAGTCGCGTCAAAAACCTGATCCAACTCAATCGACGCGCGGCGGCGGGTGAGCGGATGGTGGCTTCGCCCAAACCGGCGGTCACGCGGGCCGAATTCGGTCAGGTAAAGGTCGATTTCGATACCCATCAAGCGACCTCGGCGGGGCAAAACATTCGCATGACCCCCAAGGAATTGAGGCTGCTGAGGTATTTCGTCGAAAATCCCGATCGCGTGATCAGCCGGGGCGAACTGCTGAGCGAAGTTTGGGAGATGAGCGGCAATCTGCAGACCCGGGCGGTCGATCAGTTCGTCGTCCGGCTGCGAAAGCTGATCGAATCCGATCCGACCTCGCCGCGGCACTTGCTGACCATCCGTGACGCGGGTTATCGGTTCGTTCCCGCTCCCGACGAGGACGAGTGACGGCGAGAAAAGGGAGCGGCGATCAGTCCGACGATCAAGGTCGCGACGGCGAACGCCAACTCGATCGGTTTTTCGATGCCGGCGACGACCGCGATCACCAAAGTCCCGCCCAGAAACACCAGCGGTGGCAGTGGGTAGAGCGGCAGATCGATCACTTCGCCGCGACGCCGGAGCACGAACAGCGACGCGACGGTCAACGCCGCACTGAGCGACAGTGTCATCCCCAAATAGGAGAGCAATTGTTGCAGCGACGCCAATCGGATGACCACGATCGCGAAGATCGCTTGGACGAAGATGCCCGCCCGCGGGACCTCGGTGTCAAAGCGAAAGAACTTTGGCAACACCCCGTCATCGGCCATTTTCGCGTAGACCCGTGGTCCCGTCATCATCAACGACAACACGCTGGTGGCCAACGAGACCAGTATCGCGACTCGAAAGGCGGCCGCGAACGCGTTACCGCCGATCGCACGGGCCGCCTCGGCGGCGATATCTTGCTTGCCGATGACGGCGTCGGCGGGCGGGGCGAAAACGAACACGCCGTTGAGTAATAGATAGATCAGTGTGACCACCAGGGTGCCGCATAACAACGCTCGCCGGACCATCGGCCCGCTGCCACGGGCCTCGCCGGTGATGTAGATCGCGGCGTTGAAACCGCTGTAGCTGAGTGAGATCCACATCAGCGATACGGCGAAGGTGACGACCGACAAATCGGCCCAGCCGGACTTTGCCGTCGTTGCTCCTTGCCAGGGTTGCCGCAGCGAAAACAGGGCGAAGAGTAAGAACGCGGTCAGCATCGCAAGCTTCAGGACAACCAGACTGTCCTGAACGCGTGTGCCGACGCGGAGTCGGAATCCGTGAACGACAGCCGCGGTCGCGACCAAGCTGCTGGCCACCCAACCTCGGTTCGTCCATTCGCTCAAGTAGAGGCCGAACAGCCCATCGGCGTAGGCCTCGAATGTCGACGCGGCGAAAGCGATCGCGCCGGTGAATCCGGCCAACAGCGACACGAACCCGGCGACGTTGCCGGCGGCCGGATGGAGCGCCCGCGACAAAAACAGGTACTCGCCACCCGATTCGGTAAACCGCTCGGCCAACGCCCCGTAACTGATCGCCCCACAGATCGCCAACAAGCCACCGACGCCCCAGGCTAGCAACACCAACCACGGCGACCCCAAATCGGCCAAGGCGAAACCGCTGGTCGTGTAGACGCCGGCACCGATCATGCTGGCGATCACGATATTGACCGCCGAGAAAAACGAGACACCCGAGGTCACGGTCGGTACCGCTGCCCGCTCCGCGGTATCGGAAGATCGTGAGACCGTAGCGAGTGGCGTATTGCCGACCGACGACGTTTCGTCAGCGGGCAATGCTTCCCCAGCGGGCGAGCGGACGGGCACAGGGTCGTCGTGAGGCAAAATGGAAGCCACTCCGTTGAGTCACTGCGATGATTTTGTCGCCAACGTAGCGATGAGCGACGCCGGAAATAGTGTAGGGGATGGCATCACCGCGGTCGGTAGCCGAGCGGTAAATCGGCGGGCCATTGACCCTCCCGCCGTGGCGCGGACTAATAAGTCGCCTCAGCCCCCGATCGGACCGATCGCGCCGAGTCCTTGGCCGGCCGATCGTCCGCCTGACGTATCCCTTTCCCGATGAGTGTGTGGTGACTTCACAGCCCAATCAGCCCACTTCGCCCGCCGCCACCGAGCCGTTTGAGCTGTTTCCGGTACCCGATGCGAACTCGATCCTGACGACGGGAACCGGGCCGTCGGGACAGTTGCCGCTCAGCGATGAGATGCTGCGGACGTGGGCGAGCGGCGATCTGTTCGGATTGACCCAAAACGCCGGGATGGGGTGGGAGCCCGAACGGTTGCTCGGTGACCAGTATCTGATCTTGAGTACGCAAGGTGGTGTCCGTGAACCGGATGGGACCCCGGTGGCGCTCGGCTACCACACGGGGCATTGGGAGGTCGGTCTGTTGGTTCGAGAAGCGGCGCAAACGATCCGTGCCGCTGGCGGTGTGCCCTATGCGGCGTTTGTCAGTGACCCCTGCGACGGACGTAGCCAAGGGACTCGGGGGATGTTTGACAGCCTGCCTTACCGTAACGATGCGGCGATCGTGATGCGGCGGCTGATCCGTTCGTTGCCACGTCGCCAAGCGATTATCGGCGTGGCGACTTGTGACAAGGGGCTACCGGCGATGATGCAGGCGCTCTGCGGCTGCCTCGATCTCCCCTCGGTGTTGATCCCCGGCGGAGTCACATTGCCACCGACCGTCGGTGAGGATGCCGGAAAAGTGCAATCGATCGGTGCCCGCTATGCTCATGGCGAAATCACTCTTGAGGCCGCCGCCTTGGAAGGCTGTCGGGCTTGCGGTACACCCGGCGGTGGCTGTCAATTCCTCGGCACGGCCGCGACGGCCCAAGTTGTGGCCGAGGGGCTCGGGATGACGCTGCCGCATGCGGCGTTGGCACCGAGCGGCCAACCGATCTGGCTACGTCTGGCGCGTGACAGCGCGTTCGCTGCCCGTCGTTTGATAGCCCGCGGTTTGACCTTACGTGATATCGTCACCGACAAGGCGCTCGAAAACGCGATGTGGTTGCACGCCGCGGTCGGCGGCAGCACCAACCTGCTGTTGCACATTCCCGCGGTCGCGGCTGCGGCGGGCCTACGCCGGCCGGACGCGGAGTCGTTTCGTCGGGCCAATGCCGACGTCGCTCGATTGGTCGACTGCCTGCCCAACGGTCCTGTCGGCCACCCCACCGTCCGGATGTTCCTGGCCGGTGGCGTTCCCGAAGTCGCTTGGCATCTCCGCGAACTCGGGCACTTTCACGGCGACGCGTTGACAGCCAGCGGTGCGACTTGGGACGAAATCCTGGACGCATGGCCGACCAGTCGGCGGCGTGCGATCTGTCGAAAAACGCTCCGCGTCCGAGACGGGATCGATCCCGACGACGTGATCATGCCACCGCCACGAGCGGCCCAATGTGGGCTGACCAGTACGGTCTGCTTTCCCGCAGGTAACCTCTGCCCCGAAGGTTCCGTGATCAAGTCGACCTCGATCGACCCCAGCGTGATCGATACCGACGGGGTTTATCGAAAAACCGGCCTTGCCCGCGTCTTCACCACCGAACGCGACGCGATCTTGGCCGTCAAAGGGCAGACCGATCGCCCGATCAAGCCGGGCGACGTGATGGTGTTGATCGGTCGTGGCCCGATCGGCTGCGGCATGGAGGAGACCTATCAGATCACCTCGGCGCTGAAGTTCATCCCTTGGGGTAAGGAAGTCGCACTGATCACCGATGCCCGATTCTCGGGGGTCAGCACCGGAGCCTGTATCGGCCACGTCGGGCCTGAGGCGCTCGCCGGTGGACCGGTGGGTCGGGTGCGGGACGGTGACCGGATCGAGATCGTGGTCGACCGCAATCGACTGATCGGCTCGGTCAACCTGACCGGGGTCGCCGACGAGGCGACCGGCACGATCCGTGAACTGGCGCCCGACGAAGCTGTCGAGCTGCTGCGATCGCGATCGCCACATCCCGACCTGCGCCCCGCCGAAGGTTTGCCGGATGACACGCGGTTATGGGCGGCGCTTCAACAAGTAGGTGGAGGTGCCTGGGGCGGGTGTGTTTACGACGTCGATGAGATCATCAAAACTTTGGAGGCAGGCGTCCGAGCCCGCCACGGCCAGGGTTAACCTTGTCGATCAGTCGCCGGAAGCGAGCTTGCGAAAGTAGGCCTCGATCGCTTCGCGGTAGTGGGTCGGTAAGTCGCGACTGATCTGTTGCAAAGCCTCCTCACGCTCGGCGGGTGGCAGATTTCCCCAACCGCTTCGCTGACCGATGTTCTTCCGATCGACGTCACCTTGGCCGCTGCCACCGGCGATCTGGCTGTCTTCCATCGGGCGCGCACCACTGCCACCGCCCTGGCCGGAACCGCCGGCCGCTTGTTGTTGCTGTTGCTGTTGCTGCTGACGTTGTTGCTCCTCCATGTCCTCGATCAGCTTCGATAGCTTGTCGATGATCGTCTGCTCGCGTTGCTGCACATCGCTATCGGCTCGACCGAGATCGAGTCGTCGAGTCACGTCGGTCATCAGTCGCGAAACCTCATCGAGCGAATCATCTTTGAGCGGCTTGATGTCGGCGATCATCATCTGTGCGGTACGAACGAATCGCAGCGGAGCGTCATCTTCGTTTTCGAGCAATCGCCGCAAATCGGCCAACGCTTCCTTTTTGTAGAGCAGCGAATGTCGGCAAACACCGCGGTAAAACAGCACTGCGGCCGGGTCGACCACGTCGGTCGCATCGACGTCGGCAAAGATCGGCAACGCTTCATCGTAGAGCCGGCCATAAACGAGTTCTCTCGCCAACCAACTGCGGGCCGAGGCGACCAGGACGAGGGGAAGCTGATCAAAGCTGGCCGCGAGCGGATCGGCCGATGTGAACCAGGCCGCTGCGACGGTGGGGCTTTCCTCTGCCAATTCGTGCAAACGAGCGATCGCCGGGACCGATTCCGCGACCGCGATTACGAAAGCGCTGAGCCGATCACCATCGCCTTCATCGAGTCCACCCAGCAGTAATTCCGACGACCGATCGACCTGGTCCGGGGCGGTGCCGAGCGATTCCAGCGCACTTCGCATTCGCTCGATCGTTTCACTCGCATCGGGGGTTCGCCAGGACGCTTCACCGCGGAGCGAATCGGCGGCCGACCCGACGGTAACCCAACCGATGACAATACCGATAGATCCGGCGACCGCAGCGCGGAACATCCGACGGGTGACCACCAAGGCAGCACGGGGCTGAGTGGCAGGATGGCGATTCGACATGCGCTGGGTTTCCTGGGTGGGAAGCGGGTCGGTGACGGCAGAGTCACTCGGACGGCAGGGACACTCGGCATCAAAAATGCCGCTACGGATCGCTACGATCCGCTTAGCAATGTATGAGAAAAAAGTGTGCGGCACTTCTTTCCCGCTCGATCCTTATTGGTTTCGTTGCTGAACGATATCTCGGGTGATGCGGTAAAGATTGCTTTGTCGCTCAGCCAAATCTCTGACCAACGGCAGTACATCGGCCGCATCGCCGTCTTCGGCCAACACTTTGGCGTACCGCTCGGTCGTCGACATGATCCTGGTTTCCATCGTCCGGATCAGTTTCAACTCCGCGATCTGTTCGACCAACGGCTGTTCGCCCGACGGCTGGCCGGGCTGCTGTTGTGGCGGTTGCTCTTCCTGACGCTGCTTTTCGAGATCTCGCTGAGCCTTTTGCAGCGCCGCGATCATTTCCTCCAGGGCCGCCAGGATGTCCTCTTGGATGCCGACGGTGACGAGATCGACCTTCGACGCGGTCAACCGTTGCGCGACCCGTTCCATATCGGAGCGGATTTGATCGACGACTTCGGGGAACGCGACACTCGACCCTTCCTCGCGGAGCAACAACAACGCTCGGTCGGCCTCCATCACGATCTTCTTTTCTTCGAAAGCGAGATTCCCGGCCCGCACGTCAAACTGTCGATCGCGCTGGGGGGCAGGGATGGCATCGAGCAACTTGGTGTCATCGAGCACTTTGCCCTGCATCTGAGCCATCTTGCGCAGCCGTGACTCGAGTCTCGCCAATTCCCGCTGCATCTCTTCTTCACGCAATTGGCGAAGGATCTTTTCCAGCCGGTCGATCGCGGCTCGCAGATCCGCTTCAGCCTTTCGTTGCTGATCGACCGCTTCCTCTCGCTCGGCCCGCTCAAGCTCCGATTTCGCCCGCTGCATGCTCTCGATCGCCTGCTGCAATTGGGCTTGAGCCTGCTGCTCGGGGGTTTGTGGCATCTGAGGTTGGTCCGCCGCGGGTTCATCACCCGGATCACCCGGATCACCTGGATCACTCGGCATCGCCTCGGCGGCGCCATCCTCGGATGGTTGCTCGGCCGATTGCTCGCCGTCGGAGGGCTCGGATGGGTCACCGCTGTCCGATTTTTCTGAGTCGCCCGGTTGTTGAT